>JBMTVS010000170.1:0-4457 GCA_049451655.1 Kiritimatiellia bacterium
GTTCAGCATGCCACAAAAGCTACACGCGCCTTCTCCGGCCCAAGGGAAAGCTGAAAAAACGGCGAAAGCATAAGCAATAGTTGTAACTTTTGGCATTTCCCCCTACATTTTCGTCGCATGAACCACTTGGTTATCGCGCTGGCACAAATAAATCCTACGGTGGGCGCGCTCGAACACAACGCCGACATCATCCTCGACCGCCTACAAACCGCAGCCGCATCGGGAGCGAATCTGGTTGCTTTTCCTGAACTTTGTCTCAGCGGCTATCCGCCCGAGGATCTGGTGCTGAAGCCCCACTTTGTCGAGGACGCACAAGCCCAACTCGAGCGGATTGCGAACGCTATGCCCGCTGACGTTATCGCCGTCATCGGCATACCGTTCGCGCGCGAAGGCCGCGTGTACAATGCCGCTGCCATCCTGCAAAACGGAAAACTCGCGGGAATCTATGAAAAAATTGCGCTGCCCAATTACGGTGTCTTCGACGAGATGCGAGTTTTTAGTGCCGGCGATCAGCCCCTGGTGCTCGCCATAGGCAGGGCCCGTCTAGCGCTTCATATCTGTGAAGACTCATGGTCGACACGCTACTCCTCTTGTCGTCTGCTCGAGGGCGCTGACCTGCACGCCGTTCTCAATCTCTCCGCGTCACCCTATCATCGTGGTAAAGATGCCCATCGTCGCTCCACCCTCTCCGCCACAGCGCGGCATCTGAATACTCCACTCCTCTACTGCAACCTCGTGGGTGGACAGGATGAACTGGTCTTCGATGGCCGCAGCATGGTCATTAGCGCGGATGGCGACACCATCGCCACTGCACGCGTTTTCGAGGAGGATCTGCTGTTCCATCGCATTACGTTGCCGCCTGAAGCATCCGCGCCAGCAAATTCCAATGATTGGAAAACCCTTCACCTAAATGTTCCAACCATTGGAACGTTCAGCGAACGCCCCCCTGCAACTGCCGCGGTGCTCGCTCCAGATGAATGCGCGGAAGTATACGCTGCCCTCACCCTGGGCCTGGCCGATTACGTGAATAAAAACGGCTTTGCCCGCGTGGTCATCGCCATCAGCGGGGGTATTGATTCGGCGCTGGTAGCCGCCCTGGCGGTGGATGCGCTGGGAGCGGAGCGTGTCGTCGGCGTGACCATGCCTTCGCGTTACTCGTCGTCCGGCACCTACACCGACGCTGGTGAATTGGCTCGACGCCTCGGCATCGAATTTCATGACGTTCCCATCCGCTCGCTGCACGAGGATTATCTCGACGAGCTGGCCCGCCTCTGGCCCGGCCGCAACAGCGACACCACCGAAGAGAATCTCCAGGCCCGCATTCGCGGCAATATCATCATGGCGCTCTCGAACAAATTTGGCTGGCTGGTCGTCACGACCGGCAACAAGAGCGAGATGGCCACCGGCTACTGTACTTTGTACGGCGACATGGCGGGTGGCTTTGCCCTCATTAAAGATGTGCCGAAGACATTGGTCTTCGAGCTATGCCGCTGGCGCAATGCGAAAACCCCGGATGCGCCACCGATTCCCGAATCCATCATCAGTCGCCCGCCCTCCGCCGAGTTGCGCGACAACCAACGCGATCAGGATTCACTGCCGCCCTACGATGTACTCGATGGCATCCTCGAACGCTACGTTGAGAAGGACTGGAACGCCGAGCGCATCGTCGCCGACGGATTCGAGGCCGCCACCGTCGCCCGCGTCATCAGCCTTGTTGACGGCAACGAATACAAGCGTCGCCAGGGCCCACCGGGCATCAAAATCACCCCCAAGGCGTTCGGTCGAGACCGTCGTCTGCCCATTACCAACCTTTATCACGAACGCGTGAAAACAAGAGCCAAGCGAGGAACATGAAGGACGTTAAAAACAAGAAGAACGAACCCGCGGATATGACGAATTTCGCCGGCGAGGACCAGCGGAATGTTCAGGAGTTGAGTCTGCTGTACAAAGTCAGCTGCATTCTCGACCAGAGTCTGGATATGCGCGAAGTAGTAAGCCCGGTGCTGGAAGCCATGGCTGAACACATGAATCTTCAGTATGGCACCATCACCCTGCTGAACCGCACGACCGGCGATATTCTCATTGAGGCCGCCCACGGCCTTTCACCGCAGCAGGCCAGCCGTGGCCGATACAAGCTTGGTGAAGGTGTTACCGGACAGGTGATTCTCACCGGCGAACCCGCCATCGTTCCGCGCAAGAGCGACTCGCCGGACATCGTGGACAAAACCAAACGGGGCAAAAGCGATGACACCTCATTCATCTGTGTCCCCATCAAATCCGGCCAGGAAGTGCTCGGAGCGCTCAGCGCCGAAACACCTTACCATCCTGACCGGGAGCTGAAGAGCGACGAACGGATTCTGGTCATCATCGGCTCCATGATCGCACAGGCCGCCCAGTTGCGCAGGGCCGCGCAGGAGGAGCAGGAAAAGTTGGAGATGGAAAACGAGCGCCTGCGGCAGGAACTGCGCGAACGCTTTCGTCCATCGAACATCATCGGCAACAGCCATGAAATGCGTTTCGTCTATGACCAGATCGCCCAGGTATGCAAGAGCAACACCACGGCGCTTATTCTTGGCGAGTCCGGTACCGGTAAGGAACTCGTCGCCCACGCCATTCACTACAACAGCGACCGCGCGGACAAACCATTCGTCCGCGCGCATTGCGCCGCGCTGCCGGAAAGCATTATCGAGAGTGAGCTTTTTGGTCACGTGAAGGGTGCCTTCACCGGCGCCACCACCGAGCGAAAAGGCCGTTTCGAGTTAGCCCATGGCGGCACCTTGTTTCTCGACGAAGTGGGCGATATTCCGATGGCGATTCAGATCAAGCTGCTGCGCGTTATTCAGGAACGCGAGTTCGAGCGGGTCGGCGGGACGGAGACCATCAAGGTCAATGTTCGCCTCATCGCCGCGACCAACCGCGACCTCGAAAAAATGGTCGCCGAGGGCAAATTCCGCGAGGACCTTTATTATCGCCTGCACGTCTTTCCGATCTACGTGCCGGCCCTGCGCAAGCGCAAGGCGGATATCGTCCTTCTGGCCGACAGCTTCCTCGAAAAATACTCGCGCGAGAACAACAAGCAGGTGCGGCGACTCTCCAGCGCGGTCATCGACATGTTGATGAGCTACCATTGGCCCGGCAACGTCCGCGAGCTGGAGAATTGCATCGAGCGCGCCGTGCTGGTGGCGGAGGGCGATGTGATTCATCCCTACCACCTACCCCCCACCCTGCAGACTGCGGAGACCAGCAGTGGTTCCGTGGCCCGCGGCAGCCTGAAGGATTTAGTGGACGGCTACGAACGCGACATCATTGTCGATGCCCTCAAGTCGACTCGCGGCAATATGGCTTCCGCCGCCCGCATGCTCACCACCACCCAGCGGATCTTCGGTTATAAAGTGCACAAGCATGACATTGATCCGAAAAAATACGCCGTATAAGGCGAACCTGCCGGAGCTCTCCTGAATCTTTATCGCGTCCAGCAACCGCTTGTCACCGCGCCACTTCGCGACGTTGAGGCGCAGGTTCATCAAGCGCTGGACGCATTGGGCATCGACCCGCCCCGGGGTGAAATGGCCATCACCGCCGGAAGTCGCGGCATCGATAATATCCCCGCCATCATCAAGGCGGCGGGTGCATGGTTAAAAGCGCGCGGGGCGCATCCATTCATCGTGCCCGCCATGGGTTCGCACAGCGGTGCGACTGCGGAGGGCCAGCGGGCGCTGCTCGAATCCATGGGCTTGACTCGCGAAAATACCGGGCTCGAGATCCGCGCCAGTATGGATTGCGTCAAGGTGGGCGACGTTGATTCCGGTGAAGTGTGGATGGATCGTCATGCCTTCGAGAGCGAAGGTGTGCTGATCATCAACCGCATCAAGTTGCACACCGCGTTTTCCGGCCCGCTGCAGAGCGGACTTACCAAGATGATGGTGGTCGGGCTTGGAAAAATCCGTTCGGCCCGCACCTTTCACGCCGCACGTCCCGACCACATGGCGGGAATGCTAGCGGAGATGGGTTCGGCAATGACCGCCACCGGAAAAATTTGGGCCGGACTGGGTATTCTCGAGGATGGTCACGATCAAACCGCCGAATTGCATGCCATACCCGGCGACCGGATTCTGGAACGCGAACCCGCGCTGGTCGAGCGGTGCCGGCACTACTTCCCCGCCCTGCCCTGCGACGACATCAACGTGTTGGTCGTCGATGAAATCGGAAAGAATTTCAGCGGCACCGGCATGGACACCAACGTCATCGGGCGGCGCGGCATCCGTGGTTTCGAGGATCTAACCCGGCCGCGCATCAACGTCATCGCCGCGCTCGGCTTATCGCGCGCCACCGCCGGCAACGCCCTCGGCGTCGGTCTCGCCGACTTCATCACGCAACGACTACGCGACGCCATCGACGAGAATAAAACCTTCATCAACACCGTGACCACCGGCGAGATGCAACGCATGGCCATCCCC
>JBMTVS010000171.1:0-4481 GCA_049451655.1 Kiritimatiellia bacterium
AGCGTACGGTTCCGCTGTTCGCCTTGAAGCGAAAAAACGAGCTACCGGGTTTGATCCTCAAGGAAACCTCATCCAGCAGGTCGAAGTAGGACTTGTTCAGGCCGGCACGGCTGAACAAATGATTCTCGCGTGCCACCATGGGATGCTCGAGCGATTCGACCAACGGGTAGACGAGATTTTTCGGCGTGTTGGTAATCAGGCTTACCCAGAGTCGGGAGAGGGTGGGGGTGAAGAAGGGCACGGGCAGGAAGCGCCGGCGCTTGCCCATCTTGCGCGCGGTTTCGCTCATCATATCGACGTAGGTGAGCGGACGGCAGGCGGCGAGATCGTAAATCTTGCCGGTATGTTCCGGTTCCAGCGCGGCGGCGGCGATGGCGTTGAGCACGGTGTCGAGATCGACGGGCGAGGTGAGGGTTTGCGTCCAGTGCGGACAGATCATGAAGGGCAGGCGCTGCACGAGCTTGAGCAGAATCTGGAACGAGGAACCTTGTTCGCCAAGGATGAGGCCGGCGCGGAAGACGGTCAGCGGTAGTCCGTATTGGTTGAAGGTATTTTCCACCTCAAGGCGGCTGGTCAGGTGGAGGGAGATTTTTTCGGCCTGCGGGATGATCCCGCCGAGGTAGATGATTTGCCGGATGCCGGACCGGCGAACCGCCCGGGCGAAGTTGTCGGCGAGGATGAGGTCGTAATCCGCGAAGGATCCCTGGTCGAGGTGGGCGGTGGGGCCCATGGAGTGGACGAGGTAGATGGCGAGATCGATGCGGGGCGGGAGCGCCTGTTCCAGTGATTTCAGCGAAAATAAATCGCAGGACCGCCATGTGATGCGCGGGTCACTGGATTCCTGACGACTGCGCGCGATCGCGGTGATCTGTGCCTCCGGAAACCGCTCAAGCAGCTTCGGCATCACCGCCTTGCCGATGTAGCCGCTGGCTCCGGCGATGACGATGTTCACGCAATGTTCATTCATAGCGCCAACATACTCCTTGAGGGCGGTCTGCACGAGGCGCAAATGGCCGTTCCGGTGGGGACATAGCAGTAAAAACGGATTATTCCAGTAGTTGGAAAAGCGGCTGCTGTATTCTTCCAATCGTTGGAAATCAACGGGTTGTAGCAGGAATAACGTCTATGTCCCCCGTTTTGCGCTGACGCCCCGCCCGGACTTTTGATCAAATCGCCGCTTGGAAGGAGTACTCGACCTTGCGTATTCTCTCCGCCAGCCCGGCTGTTTTGGAAAAATTACGCTGAACGAGTAGTTCAAAGATCAAACAAAGGAACGCCATGAATACGAGCACGCCTCCCATCACCCTGTACGGATATTATCGCTCTTCCAGTTCGCATCGCGTGCAGATCGGGCTTCGCCTGAAGCAGTTGGCGTTTACCTACCATTCGATCAGCCTTGATGCGCTGGAGCAGGAGACCCCGGCGTTTCGCGCCATTAATCCTGGTGGCCAGATTCCGGTGCTGGTGATCGGCGATCAGGTCTACACCCACGCCTTTGCCATGTTGGAGTTGCTGGAGGAGCTTTTCCCGGAAAGCGGCGCGCCCCTGCTTCCCGCTGATCCTTTTGCCCGCGCCCGTGCTCGTGAAATCGCCCAGTGTGTGGCTTGCCTGATGCAGCCGTTGATGCTGCCACGCTCCATTCGCCTGCGCATGATCGAGGCCTTTCACCTGAAAGATCATCCCGATGGCGTGGAGGCCGCTTGCGCGACGTTTATCAAATCGCAGCTTAACGCCATGCTCCCCGAGCTCAACCGCCTGGTCGCCCGCACCGCCGGTGCCTTCGCGGTGGGCGATGAACCGTCGATCGCCGATTGCGCGATCATTCCGCAACTCGTCTCCTCGGCGAAATTCGGGATCGATGTGAATGCCTACAACGCGCTCTCCAAAGTCTACGAGACCTGCAGCCGCCATCCCGCTTTCCAGGCCGCGCACCCCGATGCCTTGCCGGATGCGCCAAAACCGGGTGAGCAATCTGCAACTTCCTCATCTCCGCAAGTTTCTGCCGGCTCCGCTCCAACCGTGCTCGAAAATACCATGGCGTACAAAGAGTCCGACGCGATTACCAGCCGCTACCTTATGGAGACCAACCGCCCGGTCCCGCAGATGGATTTTGTGCGCGATGAAGCGATGCGTCTGTTCGGCCCGGTGGCGACCAAAATGTCGGCCCGCGACGTATGCTTTTTCCTGCGCTGGATAGCCGGAATCATGCAGCCGAAACTGGTTGTAGAGATAGGCGTCTTCACCGGTTCGTCATCACTAGCCTTACTCGAAGCCATGCCGCCGGATGGCAAACTGATCGCCTTTGATGTCTCGGAAGAATACACCGCGATCGCCCGCGAGGCCTGGCAGCGGGCAGGTTTTACGAACCGCATCGACTTACGGTTGAAGGACGCGGCCGCCGGCGTGAAGGAACTTGCCTCCGACCCTGCCGTCGCTGGCCAGGTCGACTTCGCCTACATCGATGGACTCAACACCCAGTATCAGGAAAACTATCGAGATCTGTTGCCGTTGTTGAAACCCGGCGGTGTCATCATTTTCGATAACGTATTGTGGAAGGGATTCGTCGCCCGCCCAAAGACGGATGATGACGCCCAAACCGTTCATCTCCGCGAGCTCAACGAAATCCTGCGCAACGACCCGCTGATCGATTCTTGCATTATCGCGCTTGGTGACGGCTTGGCGCTAGCCCGTAAGCGGTAATCCATTTCAAGCACTCTCCTCTCGCTCATAGCATAGGT
Source organism: Kiritimatiellia bacterium (assembly GCA_049451655.1). GTDB lineage: Bacteria > Verrucomicrobiota > Kiritimatiellia > CAIVKH01 > CAIVKH01 > CALMUP01. The sequence goes on from JBMTVS010000171.1 coordinate 2,739, forward strand.
CTGCTGGTGATCGCCGGTAAGAAGATCTCAACAAGCTCGCCCCTGCTTGACGGAACGATTGTTGTTTGCAAGGTTGGCGGTATGAAATTTACGTGGTTATTGCTTTGGTTGTTTTGGGCGCCGGTGGTTCAAGCTCAGGTTGTGGATAACGAGTCTTCGCTACAGACTATTCCTGATTTCGTCACCCGTTGGCTGGAGTCTATGGGAACTGGCAGCGTGGTGGCCGGATGGGCGGCCAATGCGGTTGCGGTTTTGATCATCGGGCTGTTTGCCTACATCGCAAACTGGTTGGCCAAGCGATTTGTTCTGCAAGTTATCGACCGCGTGGTGGCCCGCACGCCTTGGGAATGGGACAATGCTCTGGCGCATAACAAGGTATTTGCCCGGTTATCCCACCTCGCCCCCGCCGCCGTGATCAACGTGATGGGCCGCGGAGTATTTTTCGGGAACGAATGGTTGACCACCCTCATCAACGCCGCGGTGATGGTTTACATCCTGATCGTACTGCTGTTGGTCATCAGCTCGGTGATCAACACGATCCAAGGTTACCTCGAGCGCAAAACCGCTGATCAGGGTATTCCGGTTAAAGGCTTCGCGCAGGCTATCAAGCTGGTGGTATTTCTCATTGGCGGCATTCTCATCCTCTCGGTGGTCTTTGGCCGCAGCCCGGTTTACTTCTTAAGTGGTCTGGGCGCGCTGACCGCAGTTTTACTGCTGGTTTTTCGCGATGCGTTACTTGGACTGGTGGCAGGCGTGATGATCTCCGCGAATCAATTGGTGCGGGTCGGCGACTGGATTGAAATGCCCTCGAGCGGGGCGGATGGGGATGTGGTGGACGTCTCGTTGACCACGGTGAAAGTGCGTAACTGGGATCGTACCATCACGACCATTCCGTCGTATGACATGATTTCCAAGTCGTTCAAGAATTGGCGGGGTATGTATGAGAACCAGGGTCGCCGCATCAAGCGGCCCATCCTGATTGATTCGCAAACCATTGGCTTTGTCGATCCTGCCACGCTTGAGCGCCTGCTCAAAATAAAACGCCTGCGCCCATACCTGGAAAGTAAACTCAAAGAGGTTGAGGAAGCCAACCGCATGGGCGATCTCGACATGAACGTGTTAGCGAATGGTCGCCGCCTGACCAACCTCGGCACCTTCCGCGCGTACTGTCTTGCCTACCTGCGCGAGCATCCGGGTATTTTGCAGCGCGAGACCATGCTGGTGCGCCAGCTTAATCCGGACCAACACGGCCTCCCGCTAGAGATATATGCCTTCACCAATGTGACGGGGTGGGGCGAGTATGAGGCCATCCAGTCGGATATCTTCGATCACCTCTTCGCGATCATCGGCGAATTCGGCCTGCGCGCCTACCAGAGTCCGGCCGGTAGCGATTTTCAAGCCGCTTTCACGCAGAAAAGCGCGGCGCTTTCAGGGAGCACATCATCATGATCAAGCACATCGTCATGTGGACGTTAAAGGAAAACGCGCACGGTTTGGGGCGCGACGAACTCGCGAGCAAAATCAAAAACGACCTCGAAGCTTTGTCGGCAACGATTCCGGTGATTCGTCACATCGAGGTCGGGATCAACCAGCTTCCTGGCGATGCTGCGTGCGACCTATGCCTGGTCAGCGAATTCGCCAACTGGGATGACCTCGAGGCCTACCGCACCCATCCCGACCATCAAGCGGTGGTTGCCTTCGTGAAGGATGCGGTCACCGCGCGGCACGTCGTCGATTACGTGA
>JBMTVS010000172.1:0-4437 GCA_049451655.1 Kiritimatiellia bacterium
CCGCCCATCAGCGGAACCACGCTTTCGTAACGCGCAGGCACCACCCAGGGGTCCTTTTTAAGCGCGTACCTCTTCGCGACAGGACTTATGCCGTAGATGCTCCGGGCGTGGTCACTGATGAATCCCTGGAATTTGTCCCGGGCATGGTGGCGATCGAAAAATTCCGCCAACATACTTAAGGATACCGGCGAGGTGAAAACGCCCGCGGCACAACCGCAACACTCCTTGGCGCTCACGGGGTGGGGCGCGGAATCGCTCCCAAACATGACTTTGGTATGACCGGTCAGGACCGCCTGTTGTAGTGCCTCGCGGTCCTCGGGTCGCTTAAGAAGCGGTTTACAGAATAGATGCGGGTTAAGCAGCCCTCCCGCCATGTCGTCGAGGGTCAGTAACAAGTGATGCAGGGTGATGGTGGCGTGCAGGTTCTCGTAGCGATCCAGCATGGTCACAGCTTCCAGGGTGGTGATGTGTTCCATGATGATTTTCAGCCGGGGGAAAGTCTCCGCCAGCCATTGGTAGGTGGCCATGAACTCCCGCTCACGGTCCATGACGAAGCCGTGGGTTTCGCCGTGGACAAGGAGGGGAATGCCAAGCTCCTGCATGGAACTGAAAACGTGCGCGAAAGCTTTCACATCGCGTGCTCCTCCCGCGCTGTTGGTGGTCACACCCTCCGGGTAGAGCTTTATGCCGATGATGTGTTCTCGGGCGGCAGCGAGTTCCGCCCCGGAATAATCCCGAAAAAAGAGGGTCATGTAGGGTTCGAATATTTCGTCACTGCACGCGTCCAGAATCTCCTGACGATAGCTGACTACCCGTTCAATCGTAGTAACCGGTGGAACGAGATTGGGCATGATGACTGCGCCCGCAAATTGCTGCGCACTCACCGGCGCGACGGCACGCAGCATGGCGTCCTGCCGGAGATGGAGGTGCATATCGAGTGGTGAAGTGATGATCCATTCCGCGCTCATGGCATCACCCGGAACCACGTTTTATTCTGGAAATCCATTCCAACATCGTCCCTGGTTTGAGGGTCCAACAGGTCTAATAAAATCTTCACTCGCATCAGATTGCTACCTTTTGGTATGGCTAGTCATTGAGTTTTAAGACATTGAGATTTTTACTATACAACATTCGATACGGAACGGGAAAAAAAGTGCCCCGCACACCCTGGGGCGGCTATTTTGGCAAGACGGGTGGTCATCTTTCAGAGATCATCGGATTTATCAAAACCCTGGAGCCGGACATCATGGGGCTGGTTGAGGTCGATGGCGGATCCTATCGCAGCGGTCGTCAGAATCAGGCGGAAGTGATCGCCCGGGAGTTGGGGCATTACCATACCTATCGCACGAAATACCGTGAAAATGGCCGCATCAGCCGGCGCGTTCCTTTAATGAATCAGCAGGGTAATGCCTTTATTACCAAGGATTCGATCAGCGACGCCCGCTTTCATTACTTTGAAAGCGGCATGAAGCGACTGGTGATCGAGTTGGAAATGCCCAATCTGGTGGTTTTCCTTGTACATCTCTCGCTCAGTTTCCGTGTCCGCCATGAGCAATTGGGAAATTTATACCGGCTGGTAAAGACCACCACTAAACCTCACATCGTGGCTGGTGACTTTAATGCCTTGTGGGGTGAGCGGGAAATCGATCTGTTTCTTGCCGCGACCGGCCTGCGTAATGTTAACACAAAATGCCTGCCTTCATTTCCGAGTTGGGAACCACGTCGCCATCTTGACTTCATTCTTTGCAGTGAAACCATTCAAGCCGAGCGCTTCTGGATGCCCGGCGTTACCTTGTCTGATCACTTGCCCCTGGTAATGGACTTCAGCATTCAAGGTGAACAGAAAGATAAGCCATAAATGTACAACCGGTCACAATGGTGTACATTAATGTATTAAATTTCCCGCTTTCTGGTTGTCTTGAGCAGATCCATAAAGTGCTGGCTATCAATCCGATTCGAAATATTGCTGTTTTTGAGGGTTTGTGAGTGGTCATTTGAAACGTGGCATGATTGTTGCTATTTTGTTTAGAGCCAACACGAAAGAAGAATATGACGACAAATGCCATGCTTGATCGAACGTACGAGACCGAAGGTTTCTTTGATGAGATGTTCAATTCCCGCGAAGTACCCCGTCCTCATACCGAGTCCGTGCATGCCGCGCTGGCCAGTTTGCCATCCCAGGATCTGTGGCGTTACCAGAAGAGTGCTGAAGAGATGCTCCGGGGACTTGGGGCAACTTTTCTTGTGTACAACAACAACGAGGGATCGGAAAAAATCCTGCCTTTCGACGTGGTTCCACGGGTCATCGACGACCGCGAGTGGTGCGCACTGGAGCGCGGTCTTCGGCAGCGCATCATCGCGTTGAATCACTTCCTTACGGATATTTACAGCGAACAGCGCATCATCAAAGAAGGAATTATTCCCGCCGATGTCATCAAGACCGCCGCTCACTACCGGGAGGTTTGCCGTGAGTTGACGCCGCCCAACGGTGTCTGGTGTCATATCACGGGTACGGACTTGATTCGGCATGATGACGGCAAGTTTTACGTTCTCGAGGACAATTTACGTTGTCCCTCCGGTGTGTCCTACGTCCTTGAAAATCGCCGGGTCATGAAGCGCACGTTCCCCAAGCTCTTCCGTTCGCTGCAAGTCAGGCCGGTGGAGGATTACCCGGAGCGTTTGCTGGAAATGCTCATCGGCATGGCGCCAGAAGGTATCCAGCAACCGAATGTGGTTGTCCTTACGCCGGGCGTAATGAATTCCGCCTATTTTGAACATTCACTGCTTGCCCGAAGCATGGGGGCCAGCCTGGTGGAGGGCCGCGATCTGGTGGTTCATGAAGATCATGTTTATATGCGATCCACGCATGGCTTCCAGCGCGTGGACGTGATCTACAGACGTCTGGATGATGACTTCCTTGATCCGGAAATTTTCCGCAAGGATTCGCTGATAGGCGTTCCGGGACTCATTCGTGCGTATAAAAAGGGAAATGTAGCCATCGCCAATGCCCCCGGAACGGGTGTCGCGGATGATAAGGTCGTCTATGCCTTTGTGCCCGAAATGATACGGTTTTATTTGTCGGAGGAACCCTTGTTGCCCAATGTGCCCACGTACCTGTGCTGGCGGCCGGATGACTGCAAATTCGTCACTGAAAATCTTGATAAACTCGTTGTCAAATCCGCAAACGAAGCTGGTGGTTACGGTATGTTAATCGGTCCGCAGGCCACTCAAGCCGAGCGGGCGGATTTCAAATCGAAAATTCTCGCCTCACCCCGCAATTATATTGCTCAGCCCGTCATGTCGCTCTCAAGAGTGCCCATTCTCGCGGGTAACCGTCTGGAGGGACGTCATGTCGACCTTCGCCCTTACGTGCTGTACGGGCGCGATAGCATGTATGTTCTACCCGGGGGACTGACCAGGGTTGCCCTCAAGAAGGGATCGCTGGTCGTCAATTCATCCCAGGGCGGCGGAAGCAAAGACACCTGGGTGCTTGCTGGCGAGAACGGGGTTCATCCATGCTGAGCCGGGTTGCTGACGCCTGTTACTGGATTGGACGATACCTCGAGCGAGCGGAAAATGTGGCCCGCTTCGCCGACGTGAATCAATACCTGCTGGTCGATGCCCCGGGCGAGGAAGGCGAGCAGTGGGAGCCGCTGGTGATGATCACCGGCGATGAAGATTACTTCAAGGAGCATCACGGGGAGCCGACCCGCGAGAACGTGCTCAAGTTCCTTACCTTTGATCCCGGCTACGGCAACTCCATCGCTGCCTGCGTGCGCATGGCTCGCGAGAACGCGCGGTCTATCCGTGACACCATCACAGTGGAGATGTGGCAACAGATCAACCGCTTCCGCGATATGGTGGAAGAGGGGAACCGGCAACATGGATCCGGCGACGTGCCCTATGAGTTTTACGCCGGCGTCAAAGCGGCTAGCCAGTTGTTTAGCGGCATCATGGAGTCCTCCATGACGCACGGTGAGGCCTGGCAATTCGTCCGGTTGGGCCAGTTGCTCGAACGTGCCGATAAAGCGACCCGCCTGCTCGATGTAAAATACTTCATCCTCCTGCCCTCCATTGATGATGTCGGTTCATCTATTGATGAATTGCAGTGGACGGCGCTGTTACGTTCCGCCAGCGCGCTTCAGATGTACCGGCGAAAGCATGGTCTTATACGGCCGGACCGGGTCATTGAATACCTGTTGCTCGACCGTCATTTTCCGCGTTCGGTGTTGTTCTGTTTGCTGGGAGCACAACGCTGCCTGCACACCATCTCTGGTACGCCGACCGGGTCTTTCGGTAATCCGCCTGAGCAGCGTATCGGCCAGTTGACCTCGCACCTGTCCTACCTGCAGCCGGGCGATATCATTCGCGGCGGCTTGCATGAATTCCTCGACGACCTGCAGGACAAGATCAACCAGATAGACACCGCGATATACC
>JBMTVS010000173.1:0-4418 GCA_049451655.1 Kiritimatiellia bacterium
TCTGGCGCATGAAGCAGGTTACGGCGCGGGGCTCGGAAGCAGCCCATCGTTCCTGAAAAACAGAACACGTTGATTAATAACTGAAGCTCAGCGAAACAGATCACTCGCTAAAAATCGCGCACAGCCTTTTTACGGTGTTGTTCGAATCATCCGAGAACAGCATCACCGGATGTCCATCCTGATCGCACGGCACCCATGGGGGCGGCGGATCTTCGTTATTTGGTTCAAGCGGATATTCCGGGTCATGCGCAACCGCCTGCGCCCCGTCTTCCCCGGCCGGGGACTGGAGTGGACCGCGCAAACAGGTGCCCTCGAAAAAAGAAGTCACAATGCTCTCGTAGACCGGGCTCGGCACCAGCGTGTTACCCGGACCTTGCAGCTCATACACGCGCCAACAATTAACCTGCCAGCTAATCGCCAGCGTGGCCCGGACCGGCTGCAGGATGCGGTAAATATAAAATGAACCGCCCGCCACATCCTCGGCATAGGATGCCACGCAATGCCGCATCTCCAGCCCCTCCTCCAACAACTCCTTCATCGTGCGAACCGGCTGGCATTGCGCATGGCCGGCATAAGGCGGATCAGGAAACACCGTGTTTCGCGCCAGCCTGATGTTTTGGCGCCGGTGCATGCCCGCCAGTTCATCGTGACGGTCAATCAAGGCCCTGGCCGTCCGGAAGGGCGCCGGCAGGTGCTCCCCACCCTGCTGCTCGTTCAGCCGGCAGGTGTCCCGCATAATCGACAGGATCCGGTCACCTTGCGCATCATCCACGGCCATTTCCTCAAGCAGCGACATGGTGGACAGCCGGAACAGATCCTCGCGCAGGATAACCGACAACACCGGTGCCGTAATCACCGACACATGACGCAACGCCTTGTGCCGCGCCGGATCATTCAGCGCCTCCTTAAGCTTGCGTAGGGACAGCGGATCCAGTCGGCTCACCGCGATCTTCCGGAAAATCTGCTGCGTCGACTTCGTCCCCGGAAAACCCATCCAAGCGAGGATATCCCGCTGTCGCCGGTTCACCAGCCCCCGCGCCGCCCGCATCGGATTGCGCACCGGATGTTCGCGATAGATCCAGTGACCCGACAAAGCGAAGGCGAGAGCCGGATTATTGCGGCAAAGATCCATCGCCCCCGGACATCTCGCCAACATGCATAACAGATGCCAGGCCCGGTGCCGCAAAGGAGCGATCAATTCGCGAATCGCCTGCGGAATCTGTTCCATGAACGGCTGGATACAAGCCTCTCGCTCCCGCCAGGCATAATGCATGGCCTTCCAGCGCTTCACCCGGCGCTCCTCGATCTGCTCCGGCGAACAGCCCTCTGCTTTAAGCTGATCCACCGCCATCGGTACCAGCCGGAACCGGTCCAACGGACCCGGATCCTGTGCCGGATGCGCCATCGCGCTAAAGCAACTCACCAGCAACTCATCCGCCCACTTTCGCGTCGCCCGCCAGCCGGCCTTCGAGGTCCGGCACCACGCCATTGGTTCCGGCCATGCCCTCAACACCACAATCCGCCGCGCCCGGAACTCGTAGAGTTTTCCGTTTTTGAAGGCGATACCGGGGCGGGGTTTTTGGAAATGGGTAGTCACGGGGGGGCTTAGTGCTTGGTGCTTGGTGATTAGTGCTTAGTGCTTGGTGCTTCGTTCTTTGTTCTTTGTTATTGGTAGAAGGGTTCGGAGTTCGGAGTTCGGGGTTCAGGATGGAGGATACACGACTTCAATCACGCGTTCCCACTCATCTTCGCCTTCCGCCAGTTCACCATCGACCGGGTCATCGGAATACCAACCCCGGTCCTTTCCAACGTAAATCGTGTTACCCACGACCTTGAGTTGACCCTTCCAGCGATCACCAAGAAAGGTCTGGCCAAGCTTCTTCAAGATGCGGCGCGGGCGCGTCAACTCCGCTCTTCCAGCATCGTAGTCAATAGCCAGCCCTGGCTCATTCACGATGACTAAAAAGAGCAACTCATGCCAACTGGCCGAACCACCATCGTGGCTGCGCGTGCTGACTGCGTAAACACCCGAGTCCGTGCGCCCGATCACGTGGTAACCGAAATAATGATAATCATGCGATCCATAACTATTCTCAGTCACCCGCAAGTAACTGGTTCCGTCAGCCTCATCGCAACAAAACCGGTTACTGCCCTGCGCACCATCCAGGTCAATCTCCACGATCAGATCGTCATGATCAGACACCCACGTCACCAGCTCCTCCACCAGCCGCGGGTGCACGTATGGCTCATGGGTCAACGATGTAACGCCCGCCGGCTCGGCAGGGATCACGGACCGGGTGACCGGCTCCGCAATCGGGGCGCCATCACTAGGCCGGAAAGACAAGAAGCCCAGCAGTCCCCACGGTAATAACCACAATGCGATATACATCAATTTCATGGCGCTCATTTATTCACCTTGCTCAATCTCCGGGTAAACTGCGGCTGACCTTTCCTCAACACATCCTCCGCGAAACCCACCAGCGTCAATGACTCCTGATCCGGATAGCGGGTTAACACCACCATTTCATGGCCGGAATTCCGGGCAAATGAAAACCAATAGTTGAACTTCATCAGCACGTCTTCCAAACCGTCGTGATTGAAATCCCCCCAGGCCAACAGCATGACTTGATAGTTGAGCTGGTCATGAGGATCTTTCGGCGGGCAATACCAGCGCAATCGATGCGGCTCCCGGATCTCCATGACGGGTTCCGGACAGTCATCGTGAAACGAATAACCATCCGGCATACGCTCCGAAAACGTCATGATGGCGTAAGGTAAATGTCGCAAATCGAACCCGTCCAGGGACAACGCGCTCACATGACTGCTTACCGATGGCTTTGCTTGCCGGAGCAGGGCAAGCGGAAACGTCTCGAGCGCGGCCCAACTATCCATCGCCACGTCGTACCCGGTTCTCGGCATGCCGCCCTCCAGCCGGGCCTTCAAATACCCCCGTCGCGAGGAAAATCGTTGTATTGAAAAATGTCCCCGCCGGTCCCGGCAAGCCAGCTCCATGACATCCTTCTTATTGCCCGACAAGACCAGAGGACGGTCCAGCTCGGCATCAATCGAGCTGATGTCATCCAGCTCGATAGCTGCTGTCCAGCGCACGGCGTACGCTTCGTGCGCGATCACTGATGCGTCTTGACCATGCGACTTGGTTATCGCGACCAGCAGCAGCGAAAAAGCAAAGATCACCCGGTATATCATCAGGCCCTTCCGTTTACGGATGAGCATGCCCCGGAGCAAAGGGGTATCATCATGCATGCATAAGGTTCCAGGCAATGATCGCCCATGGCGATGTCCGGACAATCCTTGCGGCCGGCCACCTCGCGCAGCGCGACGATTCGCTCCGCAAGGCCGACGCTCTTGGCATCAACCTCGCTGGTCACATCTGCATAACTAAACAGTGACTCGGCGGGCGTGCCGTCGATATCCGTCACCTCCGGATCAATATGCATAACAAAACAACGCCCGATGTTCACACCGGCCGCGCGATAACAGAAGCGCTGAAAGGCAATATCGCGAATGAAGACATCTTTGACCTGACGCACGCTTTTTACCTCGATGATATCCCAGGCATCCTCATCGACCGGATTAAGAATATCGGCGCGGGCGTGCGTTCCAGCCGCGCGGAAGCCGGCCTCAAACACGGGAATCCGTTGGTTCATGTACGCTTTTGTTAAGGCCAATCCGCGGGTAAAATTGGTCCAGTCCACTTCCTTCCCATCTGGATACAGACTTTGCGCCAAGGCCCCGACATGATGCCCACGGTCAAATGCCGCGGCCTTCTCCTCGCTCGGCGGCGGTATTTGATCTCTCGCATTAACTTGGTACCAGAGCAGCTTGTGACATTGCAGTCCGCCCACATATTTGGTCTTCGACAAGGTCGGCTGCTTCATACGTCCCACGGTTGTCACCAGCATATTTCCCTCGCTCTTTGCTCCCGTTCCCATTCCTCATCCTCCCTTGCTTTCTTGATTTTCCATGATTGGTACCACGCCGGCTCCGGCAAGGTGGCCAACAGAGCCTGTGCTTCCCAAGCCGCCTCCTGCATCGCATCCCGGTCGCAACTGTAGATGTCATCTGCGTCGTAAAAGTCACGAATCGCGGTTCTGCAGGCTAACCAGGCCTTATCCAATTCCCCCCTGGCAATCAAATCCTTCGCCTCCGCCAGCGAATCCCCCGTGTCCCGTGCATTGCTACCCATGTCGTATCATCTCTCTTTCTGCCGCGATCATAGATTACCCCACCTGCCACGACAACCCGCCCATCAAACAAGTCACCTGACTAAAAAGTCATGCATCGAAAATGCGTCGACGCGCACCAACCTACTCTTACGCATACTCGTACACCCAAATCTCCTCCTTCAGCCATCAACCATCAACCATTCCACTGACTCCCCAAACTCCAAACACCCC
>JBMTVS010000174.1:0-4410 GCA_049451655.1 Kiritimatiellia bacterium
GACGCCGTGAATCCGAGAGGACACATCATGAAAATGGCGTCCGGTAGAGGGACATAGAAGGCGTCCGGCAGAGGGACATAGAATATTTGGCGCAAAGTTCCAGCGATTGGAATGAACGTACTTGAGGATCTCCAATACAGTGAAATCAAATCAGGATTGACAATCAGTATGTGTATTAAAATAATACTGGTATGAAATCAATACACATTCGCGCGGTCGATGACCTGACCATGGAGGGTTTGAAGCGGAGGGCTAGACGGCATCACCGGTCACTGCAAAAAGAGGTGGAGGCTTTGCTGCGGGATGCAGCTCAGATGATGCCGTCGGAGGAGGTTGTTCCGCAGTCCGTACTGGATGGTCTCCGGACGGTGGCGACTTGCCGTCAGGATTCCACTTGGTCAAGGGAGTCGATGTATGACGACGACGGAAGATGACAAGGTTTTTGTCGACACCAATGTGCTTTTGGCCGCAACGGATACCAGCAGGGAAAAGCACGCCGAGGCAATCACATTCCTCGATGAGGGGCTGAAGGGTGAAATACGGCTATTTGTGATCAGCCAGATCATCAGGGAGTATATGGTCGTGGCCACGCGTCCGGTCGAGGTGAATGGTCTGGGATTACCGCTTCTGGATGCTGTTGAAAACGTCCGGAAATTTAAATCGTTCATCCAAATGCTGCCCGACGATGACGAGACCGCGCAGGAATTACTTTCCCTAATTTCAAAACACGATTTGAAGGGAAAGCGAATCCATGATGCCAACCTCGTCGCCTCGATGGCGCGGCATGGATTGCGCATACTGAAGACCTTTAACAGGGCCGATTTCGAGGTGTTCGCGGAACGCATCGTTGTCGTGTGAAAAACTTTACTGGCTCGAAACTTCTTCGTTTATCCGCGTCTGATTGCTGGTAGGCTTGTGCCGAACACGCATGAAGATTCTTTTTGTTACGCCTCATTTTCCCTGGGCCGGGGTGACGGGCGGGCTTTCGCTGGTTTACCACAAGATTGCCCGGCTCTCGGACCGCGGGCACCGGGTGGGTTTGGTTTCGTTCATCCGCGGCGACGAGAAAGTGGACCCGATGGATCCGGTGTTCTGCCGGTTGCGCGAGTGCCACACCATTCCGCGGCCGCCGCAGGCGAGCATGCCGGTTCAGCTGTTTCACCGCGCTTACTCACGGGTACCCTCCTACTTCCGCCAGTATTGGTCGGAGGCGATGAGCCGGAAGATCGGCGATGTGGTGCACGAGGGAAATTACGACCTGGTCATCGCGGAGTTCACCGGCATGGGGCATCATCTGGTGCGCAATCCGTACCTGCCGGCGGTACGCAAAATCATTTCATCACACTTCAACGTGGCGAAATCGACCCAGTCGGCGGCGCTGGCGCTGGGCTGGGCGAACCCTCACGCCTGGCGCTTGCGCACGAGTATTCAGCGGCTGCTGCAGCAGGAGTTGAAGTTTTATCGCGGGGTGGACCGGGTGCTGGTGATGACCGCGCACGAGCGTTACCAATTGCTGGAGGAGGATCCTTCGCTCCGGGTGAACGTGATTCCGTGCGGCGTGGATGCGGATTATTTCCAGCCCGATCCCGCAATTGAGCCGGAGGAAGCGTTGGTGTTCACGGCGTTTTACGTGGTGGAGTCGAACGTGGATGCGGTGAAGTGGTTTGTGGCGAAGTGCTGGCCGATCTTGAAGAAGCGACGCCCGAACCTGAAATTCTATGTGGTGGGGGCCGGCGCGCCGGAGAGCATCGTAGCGCTCGGGCGGAAGGATCCGTCGATCATTGTGACTGGCGCGGTGGATGACGTGCGGCCTTACTTGCACCGCGCGAAAGTGTATGTCTGCCCGATTCGCCAAAGCTCGGGCCTGCGCTTCAAGCTCTTCGAGGTGATGGCTTCGGGCACGCCATTGGTGAGCACGACGCTGGGCGGAGAGGGCATTCCGTTGCAGAATGGCGACAACTGTTTTCTCGCCGACCAGATGGACATCATGGCGCAATGCATCGACCTGCTGCTCGACGATGAGCCGCTGCGCCAGTCCATCGCCCGTCAGGCGCGCGAGTTGGCTTCGACGCGCTTCGCGTGGAATCATGCCGTCGACCTGCTGGAGGCGACCATGCAGGATGTGATGAATCACTGACCGCCCCATGAGCTTGCGCAACATCCATATAGTGTTGGTGCGTCCGCTCTACGGCGGCAACATTGGCTCGGTCTGCCGGGCCGCGAAGAACATGGGGTTGTCGAGCCTGCGCCTGGTCGCGCCGCAGGAATCCGTGGACTGGGACGAGGCGGCGATGATGGCGGTGTCGGCGCAGGACGTGTTGGAGAGCCGGACAGAATACACCGATTTTCCTTCGGCGGTGGCGGATTGCGTGCAAGTGGCGGGGACGTCCAGCCATCAAGGGCTTTACCGCGCCCATGCTTACACGCCGCGCGAGTGGGCACCGGTTTTTTTGGACAGCGCGCGGTCGCACCCGGTGGCGCTGGTGTTTGGGCCGGAGGATAACGGTCTCGACAACCGCGAAACCGGTATCTGTACGCAAATCATTCGTATTCCGTCGTCGCCGCGATATCCCTCGCTGAATCTCGCGCAGGCAGTGATGGTCTGTTGTTATGAACTTTTTCTGGCTACCGGCCATTTTCAGCCGACGGGCGAGCATCATCCGGAAGCGCCCTCGCACATGCGGGAGCGGATGGTGGATATGTGGGATACCATGCTGCGCGATATCGGTTTCTACGGCGACGACAAGGCCGAGCATATGTTGATGGGCATGCGGCGTATTTTCTCGCGCGGAAAACTTTCGGTGGCGGATGTGAATATTTTGATGGGGGTGGCCCGGCAAACGCAATGGCGCATCCGGCATCCGCTGCCAGCGGACGAGAGTGGCGCAGCGAAGGGCGAGGCCTCTGCATGAAGCGGGGCGGGATGTTCCGGGAGTATTTTCCGGCCTCCACGCTCTATGCGCCGGGCCCGCTGGCTCCGCCGCACCTCGCCGCCGAACCGCCTGCCCGCGGACGTTCCTTCGATTACACCGAACGCCATTTGCAGGCGGTCTGGTATGATCCGCGGTGGCGTCCGGTCGAGCTTCGTAGTCATCGAGGCGAGATCATCACGGTAGAGACGCCGGGCGCATGGAACCTCGAAGCCGGGCCGGATTTTCTCGGCGCGGCACTGTTGGTGGGTCCGGAGAAGCGCCGCATTACCGGCGATGTCGAAATTCACATTTTCCCGCATGGCTGGCGGCAACACGGACATCAGCGCGACCGCCGCTATCGAAAGGTTTGTCTGCACTTGACCTACTTCGAAGGGCCGCTGCCCGGGGATGAATTACCGCCGGGAGCTTTGCAGGCGGCGCTGCGGCCTTTGCTGAAAGTTGATCCGGGCTTCGCATTCGAGCACATCGATGTCGCGGCGTATCCGTATGCGGGGCGAGCCGATATCCCGCCCTGCCGGAAGGTGTTATCGAGCTGGCCAGTAGAGGCGCGGCTGCAAATGCTCGAAGCGGCGGGGCAGGAGCGGTTGCGACGCAAGGCGGAGCGGCTGTCCGCGTCAATGAACGAACAGGGGATTGACCAGACGTTTTACGAAGGCTTCATGACCGCGTTGGGTTACCAGCATAACAAGCGTCCCTTCGCAGAGTTGGCCAAGCTGCTGCCGGTGGAGACGCTACGTTCGGTGGCGGGCGGCGATCATGAAAAGGCTTATGCGGCGATGCTCGGGGTTTCGGGCTTACTGCCGGAGGAACTGAAGGATGGATGGGATGCCGCAACCCGCAAGCTGGTGCGCGGCTGTTGGGATAGCTGGTGGAAAATCCGCGCAGATCTGCCGGAGACCATGGCTCGATCCGCCTGGCGGTTGAGCGGGATCCGCCCGCTGAATCATCCCCTGCGCCGGATGGCGGCGGCGGCCTGGTTGTTCACGCGGCATGGTGATGCGACGAAGTTATTGGAGTCGTGGGCGGCGGGCGAGCCGGGCGAGCTCATCACGCGGCTGGAGGCGAGTTGTGCCATGCCGCGAGACTTCTACTGGATTAGGCGCGCATCGCTGGGGGGCCAGCCGGCGAAGAGCGATGTGGCGCTGGTAGGCGAGGATCGCTGGCAGGTGATTGCGCTGAATTTGGTCATTCCATTGGCGGCGGCATGCGGATTCGACCCGCGGCGGGTGCAAGGGCTGATGGCTGCCCTCAAGCCCGAGGGTGTTAATCAGATCGTGCGGCAGACCCGGCATTATCTATTCGGCCCGGACGCGCCCTCGGTTTTGTGGGGCAGCGCGAACCGGCGTCAGGGTGTCCAGCAAATCTTCCACGACTACTGTCTTGGCGATCGTTCGCGCTGTGCTGATTGCGCTTTTCCCGCCTTCCTTAAAGAAGGTTCGAAGGGCTTGCAATCAACCTGAAAGGAGTCCATGCTTTA
>JBMTVS010000175.1:0-4401 GCA_049451655.1 Kiritimatiellia bacterium
CCGCCTTTCGTTTTCGGCTCGTCAGCGGTTTGCCGAAGCATGCCCTGCGTAGCCCGGAGGGCTAAGCGGGGCTGGCGCGATGTGATTGCAAGGGCTTAGTCGACATGCACTACGTCTACATCATCCAGAGCGAATCGCACCTCAATCAGCGCTACATCGGGTATTCAGCTGATCTCAAGACAAGGCTGAATTACCACAACAACGGCAAATCACCACACACGTCCAAATACACTCCCTGGCGCCTCGTGTTCTACTCCGCCTTTCAGAACAAACAAACCGCGCTCTCATTCGAAGCTTATCTGAAGTCCCATTCCGGCAAGGCCTTTGCGGCGAAGCGACTGCTTTCATAAGCACTTTTGTTTAAGGATTTATTTGCTGCTTGAGCTTTTTTTGAGGCGCTTCGTTGAGATCTCTCACGGTTGATAGGTGCAGATAATATTCAACCTGGAAAGAGCAGTTTAACCGCGCTTTGCGCGCTCCAACTGCTCTTTTGTGTGTTGGGTTGTCCACCTCGGGCTAGTCTTAGCATGATTTGATCCTGTTCGGAGATGGGGTGGAGTACTTTTCCCCGGAGCCATTTGATGAACGTAGCGGACAGAATAATGGCCCAAACCGCCTCGACACTCAACTGCTCCGCAGTTCGTTTCACATCGTTGCGAAAGGAGCTGATCTGGTTGAGTGCGTGGCGGATATGCCCGGATATGGCTTGCGGGGACGTCAGTCTCAAGATCGTGCGACGACCGGTGGCCACCATGCGCCCCACTGAATCACGGGCGGGGACATGGAAGTCGTTGTACCGGAAGGTGGACAATATGCCGCGACTCGTATATACTAATAATTGAATATGCAAAAGAAAGCATTCATATCCGTCTACAAGTGTCTTTGTGACGAGCAGCGATTGCGGATTTTGAACCTGTTGAAGGGCGGGCCTTTGTGTGTGTGTCACTTGATGGCGATTCTGGCAGAGGATCAGGTTAAAGTTTCGAAGCAGCTCGGGTACATGAAGAAGCTCGGGATGGTGGAAGGCGAGCGGGTCGCGCAGTGGATGGTGTACCGGCTGGCCGATCCGGTGAATCCGCTGCTGGAAGAGAACTTGAAGTGCCTACAGGACTGTCTGGGCGAGCGCATTCCTTTTCGGCGTGATCTCGAAAAACGCGCGGCCATTCTTGAGCGCTTGCGAAGTGAGCAGGATGTTTGTTCCGCGGCTGTATTAGCGGGAGTGTTGACATGAATCCAAGGCGCAAGGTGCTGATCCTCTGCACGGGTAACTCTTGCCGGAGTCACATGGCCGAGGGCGTGTTGCGGCATGCAGCGGCTGACTTGTTCGAAGTTTTCAGCGCTGGTTCCGCGCCCGCCGGTTATGTGCATCCGCTCGCGGTCGAGGTGATGGCGGAAATCGGCATCGATCTTGGGGCGCACACGTCAAAACATCTTGAACCGTTTTTGACGGCCGGCATGGACACGGTCATCACGGTCTGCGGAAATGCCGATCAGGCTTGTCCGGCCTTTCCTGGCCGGGTGGAGCGTTACCACTGGCCGTTCGAGGATCCGCCCAAGGCGGTGCGGCCGGGCGAGCTGGAGCGTGATGCCTTCCGTCGTATTCGTGATGAAATCAAAAAAGTCTTTGAAGCCTATGCCGCCGGTTATCGTGAGGCGGCGCAACGGAGAGAATGAGCCATGAAAACCGAAGCCAATAAAGTGACCGAACAAAAGGCTGGTCAAGCAGGTAAACAGGGCTGGATGGCCCGGTTGGTCGAGAAGCTTGACGCATCGATGAAAGCCAAGGCCGAGATCAAGTCGCAGTCGAGCTGTTGTTGCGCGGATGACGGCAAGGGAGGCGGCAAGTGCTGCTGAAGTTCACGGATCTCTTGATCTATGATTGGCTCGCGCTGGATGCCGCATCACGGTGGGTGGGAGCGCTCCATTTCTTTATCTATGACACGCTGAAGATTTTCTTTCTGCTGTCGGTGATGATTTTCGCGATCGGTGTCCTGCGCACCTGGTTGCCCGAGCACAAGTTGAAGAGCTGGATGAGCGCGGGCGGATTGTGGGGAAACTTCGTGGCTGCGCTCTTCGGGGCGATCACCCCGTTTTGTTCCTGTTCGTCGATTCCGTTGTTCATCAGCCTGCTCAAGGCAGGCGTTCCGCTGGGCGTCACCTTTTCGTTTCTCATTACCTCGCCTATTATCAACGAATACCTGGTGATCCTCATGGCGGGCGAATTCGGCCTGCAGGTGACCATGGCCTATGTAATCAACGGGCTGATCATCGGCACCGTGGCCGGGGCGGTCATCGGGCGTATGGGCATGGAGAAGCATCTGGAGGCGGATATCATCGCCTCGTCCAAGCGCGCAACCGAGGTGATTAGTTACACCTGGTCCTCGCGCTTGCGGTACGGCGTGGATGAATCGATCGGTGTGATCCGCCAAATCTGGAAATGGGTGCTGGTGGGGGTGGGCATTGGAGCGTTTATCCACAACTACGTCCCGCAGGAGTCGGTGCATGGCATCATGGAGGCAGCAGGTGGATTTTCGGTGCCGATTGCCACCCTCCTCGGGGTGCCGCTATACGGTAGTTGCGCGGCCATCGTGCCGATCGCGGTCGTCCTGTTCGAAAAAGGCATTCCGCTGGGCACCGCTTTAGCCTTCATGATGGCCATGGCCGCGCTCAGCATGCCCGAAGCCATCATGCTGCGCCGCACCATGCGCCTGCCCCTGATCGGTTTGTTCTTTCTAGTTACCACCCTCGGCATCATCTTCACCGGCTACCTGCTCAACGCGCTGTCTGCCGTGCTGTAAATAGCGCAAAAGGCAGTTGAAGGGCAGGAATGGTCTGCCTGAATTGCCGGAGCTTCGTAGCGTAGGCGGATAGACCTTCCAGCCGGGCTCCCGTCGTCGAGTACATTCGCCCGCTAAGCGGAGTTTGGCGGGAGGGCATCGAAGAATTAGCCGTTGCCGCCCTACAGTTCCGTTTGAGAGGAGGTCAGCTACGGGCGGACCAGGCGAGGGCGCCGTCGCGGATGATGCGGGCGGCGACTTCGGCGCGTTTGACGCGGTCGCTGGAGTTGATGTGGGCCTTTTTCTCGATGTCGAGGAGCGAGATGTAGGTGACGCCGGGCAGGTCGCGCACGCCGGGATCGCAGTCGGCGGGTTCGCCGAGGTCGACGATGGTAAGGGGACGGGCGGCGTTTTCGAGGTGCTTGGGATAAATGAGGGCATGCGGCGCGGCGGTGGCAGTGATGATGCCGGAGACGCCGTCGAGCAAATGGTCAAGGTTATCGAGCGCGGTGCTGAACCCGCCCAATTCCATGGCGAGGGTGAACGCGTTGTCAGGACAGCGGCTGGTGACGCGCACGGGATAGTTGCCGCGCTTGTTGAGGTAACGGGCGACCGAGGACGCGAGCGAGCCGGCGCCGACTACGGCGATGGGGGCCTCGGCAGGCGTATGCTTCATGAGCGCACGGGCGGCGAGGCCGCTGAGCGAGGTGAGGTTGCGGTCGATCTGGCTGACTTGGCGCGCCTTGCGGCCGAGGGCGAGGGCATCCTGGAAAATGCGGTCGAGTGCTTTTTCGCTACCGCCAGCCACGCGGTGGAAAAGCTTGTAGGCGTTGCGGACCTGACCCAGCACTTCGAGCTCGCCCAGGATCCTGCTTTCGAGTCCGGCTGCTATGCGGGCCATGCGGGTAAATGCTTCGGAGGCATCCCAGCGGGCGGTAACGCTCCAGCGTGGATCTTCCGGAATATCCAGGCCAAAGCACTCCAGCCGCTGACAGGTGTTGAGCACCAGCATGGGGCGGTCCGGCGAAGTGGCCAGTTGACGGACCACTTCCTCCCGTTGACCAGGATCCCTTATTTCCAGTTCACAACCAATGAATTGCATCCGAGAAAAACTTCCGAAAACCGCGGGATTACGACTGCACAGGCTATCGCTTCTGCCGCTGGATTAAACAGCAGAAAGTATCACTTCAGAACGTACTTGTCCAATCGGAATGATCGAGTGGAAGCCCTCGTTAGTCCCTGGCTGGTCTGCGCAGCAACCAACGGGCCATGGCTTTTTCCTTTTCCCAGAAGAAACGAAACTGTCCAAGCAGGGTCCCGAAGATGAGGAGGAAGAGCTGGTAGAGCGGGAAAATGGAGGCGAGGTAAACCACCGTTTTGATCCAGAAGGGGGTTTCCGGCTCGATGCCGAAGAGGTGGAAGAGCGGACGACGCACCTGGGTGATCGCCATGCCGGCGAGGGAGAAGGTGAGCATGATGGCCCAGAATTGCCAGGGGCTGGTGATGGACCATTTTTGTTTGAGGCGGGAGAGGGGCATGGGGAATGGGGAATGGGGATTGGTTGATGGTTGATGGGGAGGTGGGGGATGGTGTTGTGCGGAGTTCGGGGTTCAGTGTTCGGGGT
>JBMTVS010000176.1:0-4377 GCA_049451655.1 Kiritimatiellia bacterium
AAGCAGTTACGCCGCTTGCGATCCAGAGTCCCCTAACCGAAACGACCGGCTACGCTTTCTCATTATACCGAGTCTTTGAACTGACTAACCAGCGCAGTCACCGATGCTTTGGCGTCACCGAATAGCATACGGGTGTTTTCCTTGAAGAAGAGGGGATTCTCAATCCCGGCGAAACCGGAGGCCATACTGCGCTTGAGCACGAAACAGGTTTTGGCCTCATCCACGTTGATAATCGGCATGCCGTAAATGGGGCTGCTGCTATCCTCGCGGGCGGCAGGATTGACCACATCGTTGGCGCCGATCACGATCGCCACGTCGATGGTAGACATGACCGGATTGACATCCGGTGGCTCAACCAGCAACTCGTAGGGGACATTGGCCTCGGCGAGCAACACGTTCATGTGGCCGGGCATGCGTCCCGCCACGGGGTGGATGGCATACTTGACCTCGGCCCCGTTCTTCTCCAGCAGTTCGCCGAGCTCACGTACCACATGCTGGGCCTGCGCCACCGCCATGCCGTAGCCGGGAACCACAATCACCGAGCGGGCTGCTTCCAGTATATAGTAGGCGTCATCCGCGCTGATCGGTTTCGCTTCGCCCTGTACGGCAGTTCCTGAAGCCTTCCCGGCCGCCGCGCCAAATCCGCTGAAGAGCACGTTGGCTAGAGAGCGGTTCATGGCCTTGCACATGATTTGGGTAAGGATGATGCCACTGGCGCCCACCAGACACCCGGCCACCACAAGCACGTTGTTCATGATCACGAATCCGGCGGCTGAGGCGGCAAGGCCCGAATAACTGTTGAGCAATGAAATCACCACCGGCATGTCCGCGCCACCGATGGGGATGACTGCCAGCACTCCCAAGGCAAGCGCAATGAGTACGGCGACTAGAAATAGCGGATAGGTGCTTTGCGGTGCCAAAGCTCCAATAACCAAGATGGCCACTGCAGCGATAAGCAGTCCTGCGTTCACCGGCTTCTGGGCCTTGAACATAATCGGTTTGCCGGTGATCTTTTCGGCCAGCTTGGCGAAGGCAATCAAGCTGCCGGTAAAGGTGATACCGCCAATGATCACCGCCAGGTACGTGGCGACCATGGTAAATTTGGTTAGGCTTTCGGGGTTGGCTGTGATTGCCCGGTGATACTCCGACCAACCCACCAACAAGCTGGCGAGGCCGCCGAAACCGTTGAAGAGCGCGACCATTTCCGGCATGGCCGTCATTTTAACCCGTTGAGCGGCGACAGCGCCGATGAGTCCGCCCAGTAAAATGGCGGCGATGATCATCGGGTAGGACACGACATCCTTGATAGCCAGCGTGGCGGCGATAGCGATGAGCATCCCGATGGAGGAGACCAGATTGCCGCGAGGCGCGGTGCCGGGCTTGCCCAGCATCTTGAGGCCGAAAATAAAGAGCGCAGCGGCGACGATGTAACTGAAATTAATCAGGTTTTCCATGGCTTACTTGCCTCCGTCCTTCTTTTTGAACATGGCCAGCATCCGGTTGGTAACCAGATATCCACCCACCACGTTGATGGATGCCACGGTCAAGGCGATGAAGCCGAGGATACTGGTCATAAGCGAACCATCATCCACGCCAACCGCGATGATCGCTGCCACGATGGTGATGCCGGAGATCGCGTTGGATCCGGACATCAGCGGGGTATGAAGTTGCGAGGGAACCTTGGCGATGAGCTCGAACCCTAAAAATATGGCGAGCACGAATACGAAGAACAGGAGCATGAGCATGCGTGTTTTCCTTTCCTTAACCTAAAAGCGATTTGATGGTTTCGTTGACGACTTCACCGCCGTGCGTGATCAAGCAGCCTTTGATGATGTCATCGTCCCGCTTGAGCGCGAATGACTTCTCATCCTTGTTCCAGAAGTGTTCGATGAAGTTGTAGAGATTGCTTGAGTACATCTGACTGGCATGCACGGCGACCCGGCCGGGCAAGTTACCCAGACCGATAATGGTGACGCCATTGACATCAACCTCCTGGTTGAGCGCCGAGCCTTCAACGTTACCACCGGTTTCAACCGCCATATCGACAACGATGCTGCCGGGATTCATGCCCGCCACCATGTCGGCCGTGAGAATAACCGGGGCCTTGCGTCCGAAAACCTGAGCGGTGGTAATGACGATGTCCGCGCCCGCGCAGTGCTTGGCCATGGCCTGGCGCTGGATGGCCAGTTGCTCCTCGGTCAGCGCTTTAGCGTAGCCATCCTTGGTCTGGCCGGTTTCACCGAGGTCGATTTTTACAAACTTTGCGCCGAGCGATTTGACCTGATCCTCCACCACGGGGCGGGTATCAAAAGCTTCCACGATCGCGCCCAGGCGCTTGGCGGTGGCAATAGCCTGCAAACCGGCGACGCCCACGCCAATCACGAATACCTTGGCTGGCGCGATGGTCCCGGCGGGCGTGGTCATCATCGGCAGAATTTTGCTGAGTCGTTCGGCGGCCAAAATGACCGATACATAGCCGCCGAGATTAGCTTGGGAGCTAATCACATCCATTTTTTGGGCGATGGTGGAGCGGGGAATCATTTCGAGGCTGACCGCACTGATCTGGCGGGTGGCCATTTCGCGGATCAGTTCGTGTTCATTGAATGGATCCAGGTAGCTGACATGAATGGTGCCAGGCTTGATGCCATCGAGGTCTGACGGGGATGGCTTGCGCAAACGTAGAACGATATCCGCCGCTGCTTGTCCCTCGCTCCGGTTGGCGATTGAGGCCCCGGCCTTGACGTACGCTTCGTCGGCAATACCCAGTGACGCACCCATTCCGCTCTCAACCGTCAAGCTGGCTCCCAGCTTGACCAATTTCTCTGCCGTGGCCGGAATGACCGGTACCCGGCTTTCACCGGCGAGGGTTTCCTTGGCAACAAATATATTCATACGTAGTTCTCCCGCGTCAAAAGCCCGCGATTAAAACGATTTTTACCCCCGCGAAGCAAGCGCAGAAAATTCATCTCTATTCAGGCTCAATTAGAAAAATGGTTATTTCGGTCGTTTACGCTACTATAACGGGGTGCATACCATTTTCCATATTGATATGGATGCCTTTTTTGCGGCGGTGGAGGTGCTTGACCACCCGCAATGGGCCGGCAAACCGCTGGTGGTGGGGTCGCCCCCGGACCGCCGCGGGGTGGTGTCGACCGCATCCTATGAGGCCCGTAAATTCGGTATCCACTCGGCCATGCCCTCGCGCACCGCGCACCGGCTGTGTCCCCATGCGATTTTTGCGCCGGTGCGGATGGCCCGCTACCTGGACGTTTCCGAGCAGGTGATGCGGGTGTTGGGCAGCTTCACCCCGGAAATGGAGCAGTTGTCTGTCGACGAGGCCTTTCTCGATACGGCCGGGGTCATGCATCGCTGGAAATCGCCAGAGGCGCTGGGACGGGCCATCAAGGATGCAATGCGCAAGAAAACCGGGCTGACCGCTTCCGTGGGCATCGCCACCAACAAGTTCCTCGCCAAACTGGCCAGCGACCTCGAGAAGCCGGATGGACTAACCATTCTGCCGGAAGGCGAGCAGGAGATTCTCGCCTTTCTCGCGCCGTTGCCGGTTTCGAAAATCTGGGGGGTGGGCAAGGTGACCGAGAAGCTGCTTCATCAGGCGGGCTTCCGCACCATCGGCGATGTGCAGGGTGTTTCGCTCTCTACGCTGGTGCCGGTGGTGGGTGGCGCCTTGGCAGAGCATATCCATCTGCTTGCCCGCGGTCTGGATGAACGGAAGGTCTCCACCGAAAGGGATACCAAGAGTATCTCGGCGGAAAACACGTTCGACGAGGATGTGCGCGACAACGCCTTGTTGCGCATGCAACTCATCGAGCTGGTCGAACAGGTGGGGCGACGCCTCCGCGCCAGCGGCTATCATGCCTCGACCATCCAGATCAAAATCCGCTTCGATGATTTCCAGACCATCACCCGCCGCCAAACCCTCCCGCGTCCGGTCTGTTCGGACCGCCGCCTGCTCGATTCGGCGACGACGCTTTTTCAGCAGCAGAAAATTGCCCAGCCGGTGCGCTTGATTGGTTTTGGCGTGTCCGGCCTTTCAGAGGAGGGCGGGGCGGAGCCGCAACTTCAACTCTTCGAGGATCCGGAAGCGAGGCGCGAAGAGCGTGATGCCCGCCTTGACCGGGTCATGGACACCATCCGCGAGCGTATGGGCGAGCAGGCGGTGCGGCGGGGTAGCCGCCTCGGCTGAATGATTTACTTTCACAACCACTTGAGCATCTTTATATTACAGCACGCATGAGCGATCAGGAACGAGAACAAGCCCCTACCATTATCCCCCGCGCGGATCATCACATCAGCCGCAAGCAATTCACGCAGGGCACGCTGGATGTCCTTTACCGGCTGCGCGAGGCAGGTTACACC
>JBMTVS010000177.1:0-4325 GCA_049451655.1 Kiritimatiellia bacterium
GCCATCCCCCAGCCATGGCTGCAAGTGACGTAACAGATGCGATCCGCAGGGCCGTACCGATGACCCGGCGCTGAGCGTCCTCGTCGCCGTTCTTTTCCGCGATCAGTTTGCCGGCGGCGGTAAACATGCCGGCACCAGCCGGAAGACGAATTAGATTCATGGCCGAATTGATAACCGCAATGTGTCCGAGCAACTCGACGCCAAGGATTCTGGCCAGCAAAATACGTTGAATAAGCTGAGTGAATCTGGACAACCAGGAAGCGAACCCGATATGAAACGTACCGGATCGCCACAATCGGCCGATGTCATGCCGTGCTGAGCTTATAATTTTTTGCAGCAGGATCATTTTAACGCCTGCAAATACGCCGGAAAAACCGGGCGATCAAGCCGGCATAAACCTTTAAGTTAAAAGGGGAAATCAACCATAGCGCCAGGGCTCCCGCATGGCGCAGTCCATGAAGGCGAATGGAGCGGCCGAAGGCAGCTATGTTTCCGAACAGATATGGACGGGCAATTCGGCCATACCACCAAACGGGATTAAGTGTGTCATGAAGCGGGCGGCTTATCGCCTCGATGTGTGCTGCGTAGGCATCACAAACCACCGGATCTTGTTCCGGCACCGGAACATAATCGTCGTTGATTGTGATGGGCACATAGTTGGCGCAAACGGATCCATCATCATCAAGCATGATGTCGGCAATCATGGAGAAATTATGAAAACCGCTGAGGCCAACCCCGCAGGGCATGAAGTTGAAATTTCCCAATGAATAATAGATGACCCCGGCACCGTATTTTTCTATGCCTTGAACACGATGCGGGTGATGACCGAGTATAACGCAGGCTCCATGGTCGATGCATGCGCGCGCCATCTGTTGCTGCGAGGGAGATGGATAGTGTGTGTTCTCCGTTCCCCAGTGCAACGAAACAAGAACGAAGTCGTGGCTACTCGATAATTCGCGGATGCGATGTAGCACCAGCTGAATATCCCCGGAGGCAACAACAAAGCCCGGCGACCACGACGAAGGCTCTGCCGCGTAAAAGCTGATAACTCCAACTCGTCGTCCCTGTATAATCGTGCTGTACGCGGCAAGAGCAGATTCCAGGTCCACACCCGCGCCGACAGATTGAACGCCCGCAGATTCTAGCGCCGCCAGAGTGTCAATGGCCCCTCCAATCCCATAATCCAGGATGTGATTATTGGCTACACCCAGAACATCAAAACCGGCCGCTGAGCAACGGGCGGCGGCTGAAGGATCCTCGACGAGGGTGTAAGCCTTTTTTTCCTCCGGCTGGCGTTTGCTGGTTAGACATGTTTCCAGATTACCTATCAGCAGATCGCAATCCTGAAGTTGGGCATTTACAGAAACAAAAGGATCCTCGCCCTTTTTGGAGCTACCGCAAAGGTCTCCCACGGCTTTAATGCGAATGCTCATGCGGGTTAGTTGGCCGGAATAAAAGTCAGGTCAGTACCTGCGGCTGGTTTGCAGGTTTTGCTTCACCATCAGGTACTTGTTCCGTTCGCCTCGCTTGATGACCGGTACGCGAGTCAGGGAAAAAGAAATACCGCGTAGCGCTTGCAGATTTCCAAGCAATTCGCGGTGCTGATCTACAGTAAGCGATTCGTCGGCGGCATACTGAAGCTCCACGCGTCCAGGCGCGTCTTGAACAAACTGAAATTCCTTGATCTTGTCTCCAAAGTTTATGTGAAGCCCCCAGATCATATTTACTGACACCTCGGTGCCGTCATCCCGGATCAAGAAATCAGCGTCCTTGCCAAGCAATTTTTCTATAACCGGCCAGGCGCGTCCGCAAGGGCAAGTGTCGCGTGACATTTCCGCATAATCGCCAGTCCTGTAACGAATGAGTGGCATTAACCGGTTGCCAAATCCCGTACTTATAATTTCGCCTGCTGCCCCCCTTCCGTTCGTCGACACTTCAGGCAATCCGTAAATAGGGACAAAATGCATTCGCCCATGGTTGCAGCGAATGGCTTGTACGGTGCGTTCTGTGTTCCCATACAAGTCCATTACTTCGGCTCCGAACGCCATACGAGCCATTTCCTCTTGTTGAGGATAAAGCTTTTCCGAGGAGGTAATGATCGCCTTGAGTGGCCGGGCGAGCTTGATCCGATGATGTACCATGTGCCTGCTCACCAGCCACAGGTTTGATGGAAGCGCAAAAACGACCTCTGGCCGGTAGTCCTTGATGGCCCGGACAACGGTGTCAATATCATGTTGTCCGTATGCATCACACGAAACTGTCATGGTGTTGCAGCGGCGATAGGTAAACAGTTTTCTTCGCGGTGATACATACGCCCTCAGCTCCACGGCGCGACTCCGGGGCGTTACTCCCCGCCAGGCATAGTAATGCCAGAGGAAAGCACGCTCGAAAGCTTCCGTATCCGGCCAGTGCCAGTAAATGGAAAGCGGCGTGCCGGTTGAGCCAGAGGTTGAAACGGGGCGCTTGGCGGATGCGGGAATGCGATGGTCCTGCATGCCGGCGATGTTGTCGCGTATGATGTTTTTATCGATTGCCGGAAGGCGACGGAAGTCATCGATCGTCCGGATATCGTTGGGGTGTATGCCGGCATCCGAGTACAGTTTTCGATAGAACGGGCATTGCTCGATTGCATGACTTACGAGCGCTCTAGCTTCCGCCAGTTGATAGGCTTCGATGCATGTTGAATCCGCGTACTCTAGCGACCTTATTTTTTCTTGTGTTTGCCGGTAAACACCCCCCCACGACCAAGCAAGAGGCGGACGAGGAATTTTTGAATAGACGCGCCAAGCCTGCAACCCGGCGGAAGTATTTTTTATGTGGTCGATGATACTTGTTGGCATCACGTACGTGTTCCGAATAAGGCGGGGTTCAGGCTTGTAGCGCCCAGTGTGATACGATTCGCTCGGCGGCGTGGCCGTCCCAGCCCTCGACGGGCGTTGTCGGCCAATCTGTGCGGTTTAGTGCTCCACGAACCTCTTCCTGCAGATTAATCCCGGCAGGATCAACCAATTTGTTGGTCCCCTCGGTAATCGTAACCGGTCGTTCGGTATTTTTTCGCAGGGTCAAACAGGGAATTCGTAAGCTGGTTGTCTCTTCCTGTATGCCGCCGGAGTCCGTGATGACGAGGGCGGCGTTGGACATCAGCTTCAAAAAATCCAGATAGCCGAGGGGCGGCACAAGATGCATGCCTTTCGGGATTTGCACGCTTGTGGCCGCGTCAATCATGGCTTTGGTTCTTGGATGAACGGGGAATACCAGCGGAATTGTTTTAGCTACGCAACCCAACGCTTTTATCAAGTTAATAAAGTGCGCGGGTTGATCCACGTTTGACGGGCGGTGAAGGGTGATGCATGCATACTCCTTGGGTGTAACCCCCAGTTGATCTAGTATCAAAGAGTCATTCGCTCTGGGAAGCAGGCGCATAAGGCTGTCGATCATGACGTTCCCGGAAAAGAATACTTTTTCCGGAGCAATTCCTTCCCGCGCGAGGTTCTCACCGGCATCCCGGCAGCTCGTCAGCAATTCGTCGGCGAGGACGTCTGTCACGATTCTGTTGATTTCTTCTGGCATTGTCCGGTCGCCACTACGCAAACCCGCCTCAAGGTGGGACACCCGGATTCCGCGCTTCACGGCGACTAATGTTCCAGCCATAGTCGAATTAACATCACCGACAACCACCAGCAGGTCGGGCACCTTGGCGTCAAAGAGCGCGTCAAGCCCGGTCATAACTTTAGCGGTCTGAACCGCATGGCTGCCTGATCCAACGCCGAGAAAATGATGTGGCGGCGGCATGCCCAGGTCTGCGAAAAAAATATCGGACATTAATGCGTCATAATGCTGACCGGTATGAATAATCTCGACGTTCCAATCGGGCTTAAGGCGCCTGATTGCCTCCCAAACCGGGAAAATCTTCATGTAATTTGGTCGCGCGCCAGCAAGTAGATGAATGTACATGTTTTTCGGTCTTTCTTTTGATGTGCTTCTGGAAGAAAGGCTGCGTGTCGTTTCATTTAGTCAAATGCCAGAAACCATCTCCTTTTATTCACAGGCCAGGGAAAATATTTTTAGTATGAGTATGGGTCACAAAGGAGTTAGTGATGCCGTTCATGGCGTGGGCGGTGGTGGGAGTGTCAGCCGGATTGAAACCCATCAGCCTGGAAGTGATCCAGTCATGAGCGGCCGGATTTAGGCTTGGTCGGCGATGATTGCGCCGGGGGGGGCGTGGAAGAGGCGGCCTAACAAACACAGATACTCTTCACCACCGCTTGCGCTTGCTCTTCGGTGAGTTCGGGGTAGATGGGGAGGGCGAGGGTTTGGTGGGCGGC
>JBMTVS010000178.1:0-4284 GCA_049451655.1 Kiritimatiellia bacterium
CAACATACGCAGCCACGGCCTTCACCATGAGGCTCCGGTCCAGGCGCGCATAGGAAAGCAGCAAATTCGCGAAGGAGCGTATCACGGGCGCCTGCTCGGGAAACTGATTGGCGGCGCGCAAATAGGCCGCGGCGGCTTCGTCATACTTGCGCTCGCGGTAAAGGGTGTCGCCCAACCGCACCGCGGTTTCCGCCGCCTCACCGGCCCGCTCGCCGAGGTCGATTTTGATGGTGCGTCCGAAACGCGTTTCGAGAATGTCTTTTACCGCCTGTGCCTGCAAACCCGCCTGCGGTCCATAATCACTGTCACCGTATTGTACGAAGACATTATAGAATTCATTCAAGGCCGCCGCGTAATCCTTGAGTGCCTGGTCCTTGTCGTTGTTGCGCTCCGCCTGCTCGGCGGCCCGGCGCGCCATTTCGCCGGCCAGAAAACGGGCGCCCGCCATGGGACTCAAGCTGAGCGGCATGTTGTTTTCCTCGAGCAACAGTTCGATCTCATCGAGGATCTCCATATTATCTTCGATGACTTGCTGCGCCTTCTCGATGTCGTTGTAGATCAACTCCACATTCGCCAGCGTGATGATCGATTGCCCGAACCACAAATCAATGCCCCCGAACTGGATATCATCAATGGCCTGACGGGTGCGGAAGGCATAATCATCACGCTTGTTGTCGTGATTGCGCTGGGCCAGCTTCAACAAGACCAGAGACCGGTCATGTTTGATACGTCGCTCGACATCGCTTTCCGGCTTGGTCTCCAGGGCACGGTCAAAGGCGGATAACGCGGCGGGCAGATCGCCGGATTTTTCCAGCATGTTGCCGTAGCGGTAGGCCGCATCACGATAGAAGCGCAGCAGCCCGGCGTCCGACGGCATGGAACTTACGCGGTTGAAAAAATCGTTATAAATGGCCTTGGTTTTTTCGTCATCACCGCTGGCGTAGTAGGCGTTGGCGAGTGCCAGGCGAACCGAGTCCGCCTCCAAGCTGCCGGGCGGCAGACGGTTAACGATGCCCTCCGCTTCACTGAACTTGCGCGAGGCAATAAGCGCCTCCGCCCGGACCACGTTCACACGGTTCGCCAATCCGGGGTCGCTGGCCAGCAAACCTTCGGCATACTTTAATGCAAAATCAGGAAACCCCCATCCAACCAGCCCCGATGCGAAAGCAAAATCATCATCCAGGGTTTGCGCATGCCCACTGAAGCCGGCGAGAAAAAAACAAACAGCGAGTCCCGGCAAGCCCGGAGGACGAAAGGTGTGTCGCTTTGATAGGTCGAACATGATGCATTCAATACGTTTTTTAGGATGGAGTTACAAACTAAAGGAACCCTAACATGACGTCAAGCTGGGTGAATGAATTGATTACCTCTCCCCGGTGATCCCCGGACGGGTCAGACAAAAATCATAACGCACCGGGTCGGCGGGGCACAGGTGCCGAAAAAAGCGGGTGATCTCTTCGACCGTTCGTAAGTCGGCATTTTTGCGGCGAGTAATGCGGTGCCGAATCGCCCACTGATAGATATGGGTATCGAGGGGCATCAGCAGACGGGCAGGGTCAATACCGGACCAACACCCTGGGTCGATTTCATCCTTGCGGACCATCCAGCGCAGGTAGAGATGCAGCCGCTTGCAGGCGCTGGAGCGGCGCGGATCGGATAGAAGTTCCTTGCGCTCCAGGGTGCGTCCATCTTGAAGCAGCGCCACCCATGCGCCAAGTGTTGTTTGTATCGGGCGCCCGGGGTCATCCAGCACGTAGAAGGCGTTACCAAGGCTGCCGAAATTCCCGGTCACCTTTTTCATGTCGAGCAACAGCCCCGCCATCGCGCGCCCGCTGGTCCAGCGATGGCGGAAGGAACGGAAATCGCGCAGGATGGACGTCTCGCCGGATTGCTCCAGGTAAAGACGTGGATGATCGCCCATCACCTCGAGCACCTTGTCGATGCTGGCGTGGATGGATTTGACGTTACCATAAGCTAGCGAGGCGGCGACCAGGCCGACAACCTCCTGATCGAGCGGACTGGTGAAGCGATACAGGTAGTGTATTGGATCGCTTCCGATGAAGGCCGGCCGGTGGTAATGCCGGTACAAAGCCTCCAGCTCCGTGCGCAAACGTTCGAGCTTTTGTGGCGATGGCTTGCGCATTGTCATGACGTCTCCTCCCGCAAACCTGCCAACAGCACCGCTGGGTTTTCCGTCATGATCAAATCCACCACCCAATCCGCCAACCACATGGCGACCACGCGCAAATGAACACTCATCACGACACACTCAACTTTAGGAGGCAGGATAATCATGCCAAACCCAGCAAAGCCGCCCCGATCACGCCGGCGGAATCACCGAGCTGATGGCGGACGATGGGAGTTTCCATGCTGTCGCTGAAGATATGCCGCCCCACCCCGGCCGCACCTTCCGTGTAAAGCTCATCGATATTGGATACGCCCCCACCCAATACAACCACGTCGGGGTCGAGCACGTTGATCAGGTTGCCCAGGGCCCGGCCAAAATGCTCGAAGAAATCGGCCATGAATGCACACGCTTCCGGTTCACCGCTCCGGTGGCCCGCGACGATATCGGGCAGCGAGCGGGCTTGACCATGTCGCTCCCGCCACTGTCGTTGCAATCCGGAGCCGCTGATGAAGGTCTCAACGCATCCGCGCCGGCCGCAATAACAAGGCGCTCCGGCCGGATCAATCGACATGTGTCCCCATTCCCCGCCGATGGCTTGGGCCCCGGTCCACACCTGGCCGTCGATAACCAATCCCCCGCCGCAACCGGTACCCATGATGACGCCGAACACCATACGTGCTCCCCGACCTGCGCCCTGTATCGCCTCAGCCAGGGCAAAACAGTTGGCGTCGTTCTCCAGACGCAGGGCGTGTTCGACCCGGCTCTCCAGGTCGCGGTGGATCGGCTTGCCGTTTAGACAAAGTGTGTTGGAGTTCTTGAGCAGACCGGTGCGCGGCGAGACCGCCCC
The DNA here is from genome assembly GCA_049451655.1 of Kiritimatiellia bacterium. Lineage (GTDB taxonomy): Bacteria > Verrucomicrobiota > Kiritimatiellia > CAIVKH01 > CAIVKH01 > CALMUP01. The sequence goes on from JBMTVS010000178.1 coordinate 2,976, forward strand.
CGGGGTGCCTATGCCAAGCGTGTGGTCCGGGTTGCCGGCCTCTTCAACAACGCCCCGGTACAGCACAGCGATGCAGTCAAGGATCGCCTCATAGCCGTCCTCCTGCACGGTGGGCACCCGGCGCCGGACGAGGACCTCGCCCCGCGGATCCAGTACGACCCCCTCGATCTTGGTTCCGCCCAGGTCAATACCTACTCGATGGATCATGTATTCGGTCCTCAGTTCAGCCCATCAGGTTGGGCGATCTTATTGTCATTCCGGCACACGATACAGGATCCCTCCCGCCCTTGAAATACAAAGGACACCCTCCCCTCGTTTTGGTTCAGAACAGAGAACGCGGATGGAGGGTTCGGGAAATCCGCGAACATTCAATTTCCGGCAGCAAGCATACCACGACGAAAAATCGGATCCTGAGATTGCCAGCGGCGGTTTTTGCTCACGCATGGCCGGGCACGGACCGGATGGTTGCCGGATCATCGGTCATCAGGAGGTCGACACCCCACGCGCTGGCTCGGCGGGCATCGGCCGCATCGTTCACGGTCCACACAGCAAGAGGCAGGTCGGCTCCATGCACCCGGTCGACCAGTGATTGGTCGATCGCATCCGACCAGCCCAGGCTGATGCCGGACAACTTTTCACGCGCAACCAGCTGGATGACCTCGTCAATCCGGGACGCGTTTTCGGCCTCCACGTTCAGCCATACCGGAAGCTCCAGAATCCGGGCCGCCGATGCCACCTCCGGATCAAAAGTCAGGATCACCACCCCGGCCACACGACCGGCACGAAGGACCTCCCCCAGTGCCGGCAGGATTTCCGGTCCGGTCTTCACTTCAATCATGACCAGGGAGGCCGGCGGGGTTTCAGTAAGCACGTCCTCCAGACGCGGCATGGCCTCACCACGAATCGACCACCGGCGCAGTTCGCTCAACGGGCAATCCGCCACCCGCCGCGGATCGCCGGCAAGACGGAGCCCATCCTCATCATGAAACACCACAATGTGCCGGTCCGCGGAAAGCTGGACATCCAGTTCGATCCCGTCAGCGCCGGTCTCCCAAGCCGATCGAAACGCGGCCATGGTATTTTCCGGCCATTGAGCAGAGTTTCCCCGGTGGGCGATAATTTTCACCTCGCCAAGGTAACAAAATCATTTGCCCCCCGGCAACGAATCCGGTAGGTTGCAAAAGTCGAGACGACAACCACTCAGCGGAGAGATGGCAGAGTGGTCGAATGCGAGTGATTGCTAATCACTTGTACTTGGGTTAACCAGGTACCGAGGGTTCGAATCCCTCTCTCTCCGCCACTTTTTCGC
>JBMTVS010000179.1:0-4237 GCA_049451655.1 Kiritimatiellia bacterium
TGTTCGTACCCCCCAGCGCGGCCATGACGTCATGCTCGCCCTCGACGCGCGCATTCAGCGCATGGCCGAGGAGGCGCTGGGCGAGCAGACCGGTTCGGTGGTGGTGCTGGATCCGGATAACGGCGATGTGCTGGCCATGGCGAGCCATCCCGGCTACGACCTCAACCTGTTCGTGCCGTCCATCTCGACCGCCGAATGGCGCGATCTGCTGGAGAATCCGGAAACGCCTCTCCTAAACCGTCCGGTGGCCGGAACCTATCCGCCGGGAAGCACCTTCAAGATGATCACCGGGCTTGCCGGTTTGGTGAATGATACCTGCACCCTCGATGAAGTGCATAATTGTCCGGGTTACTTCAATCTCGGTCGCGCGACCTTTCGCTGCTGGAACCGGCGCGGGCATGGTCCGGTAAACCTCGAACAGGCGATCGAGGGTTCGTGCAATGTCTACTTCTTCGAAGTCGGTCTGCAGGCTGGCATCGATGCGATTTATTATCAAGCGGCGGCGCTGGGACTTGGCGAGCGTACCGGCATCGAACTGGAGGCGGAGCAGCCGGGCCTGATTCCCAATGACGCGTGGAAGCGCCGCGTGCATAACGATAGCTGGCGCGATGGCGACACTTGTAATGTCTCGATCGGGCAAGGGGCGGTGTTGGTGACCCCGTTGCAGATGGCGGTCATGACCGCGACCCTGGCCAACGGCGGCACGGTTTACCAGCCGCGATTGGTTGCCGGGGTTCGGGTGCCGGGGGTGGAGGCTTTTGATACCATCCCGCCTGTGGTGAAGAACCGTATGAATTGGAAGCGCCAGCATATCGAGACGGTGCGGCTCGGTATGCGGGATGTCATCATGTCGCCGCGTGGAACCGCGCGTTCAGCGGGTATACCTGGCGTGGTTTTTGCCGGCAAGACCGGCACCGCCGAATTCGGTCCGAAGGAGGCGCGGATGCGGCATGCCTGGATGGTGGCCTTCGCGCCGTACGATAATCCTGAGGTGGCGATTGCCTTGCTGGTGGATGAGGGTGTATCCGGCGGCGAAACCGCGGCGCCGGTGATGAAGCGGTTGCTGTCGAAGATTTTCGAGGATGAAGTCAATGCCGCCGCCGGCCGGGGGAGGGCGGGATCATGATGTTCCGCAAGCCCATGGACTTGATTGCGCGGCTGGACTGGCTGTTCATCCTGTCGGTGCTGGCCTTGACCGTCATCGGCATCGTGTTCATCTACAGCGCCTCCTACCGCAACGAGGAAGGCTGGATGACCGCGCTGACCCGCCGCCAGATTGTCTGGACGCTGGTGGGCATCGGTTGCTTCATCGTGGCGTTGCGGGCCGATTATCGCCTCATCGCCGCGAACAGTTGGTGGATTTACGGGGCGTGTCTGGTCCTGCTCGCGTTGGTGCTGGTGATGGGGGTAAAGATTTACGGGGCTTATCGCTGGCTGAATTTGTTTGGCATCCGGGTGCAGCCGTCGGAATTCGCCAAACTCGGGACCCTGCTTTTGCTGGCCCGTTACTTGAGTGTCCCTGCCCGGGATATGCGCGACAAAAAGACCATGCTGGCGGTGCTGGCCATGACCGCGGTGCCTTTCATTATGGTGTTGCGCCAGCCCGACCTTGGCACTGCGATGATGCTGGCCCCGCTGGCGTTGGGCTTGCTGTTCGTGGCCGGGGTGCCAATGCGTTACCTGCTTTTTCTTGGCTTGGTCGGGTTGCTGCTCTCACCGGTGGCGTGGTTCAACCTCGAGGACTACCAGCGCGACCGCCTGCTGGTCTTCTTCGACGCCTCGCGCGATCCGCTGGGGCGGGGGTGGAACAAGATACAGTCCGAGATCGCGGTGGGGTCGGGTGGCCTCACCGGCAAGGGATTTATGATGGGGACACAGAATATCCTCGGCTTTCTGCCGCGCACAGTGGCGCCGACCGACTTCATTTTTTCGGTGATTGCCGAGGAAAGCGGATTCGCGGGGGCGGCGCTGGTGCTGGGGTTATACGGGCTGGTGCTGTTTTGCGGGGTGCGGGCGGCCATCGTGGCCCGCGACAAACTCGGTCGGCTCATCGCCACCGGGGTGGTCATTCTGTTGTTCTGCCATTTGTTTGTGAATATCGCCATGACGGTGGGATTGGCCCCGATTACCGGGTTGCCGCTTCCGCTGATCAGTTATGGCGGTTCGTTCATGGTGTGCACCATGACCGGTTTAGGTCTGGTGCAGAGTGTTTATGCGCGCCGAATCGAGCGCTAGAAAGGGAAATGTTATGTGGAAGTTGATCAAAGCTATGACGCGAAAAAAAATTAAGAAGGAAATCATCATCAACAAGGAAAGCCTGCAGTCGCGGGTGGTGGTGCTGGAGGAAGGCAAGCTCGAGGACTTTTTCATCGAGCGGGCCAGCGAGGATCGTATTGTCGGCAGCATCTTCAAGGGCAAGGTGCAGAACCTCGAGGACGGCTTGCAAGCGGCCTTCATCGATCTCGGGCTCAAGAAAAACGCCTTCATTCACTACTGGGACATGATTCCGGAAGACACCGCCCGGCTCGAAGCCGAGGAGGGGGTGGAGTCGCGGCGCAGCCGTCAAAAGCGCTACTCCTCCGAGGAGATCGCCAAGCGGTTTCCCATCGGTTCCGAGATTGTGGTGCAGGTCACCAAGGCTGCCATCGGCACCAAGGGGCCGCGGGTGACCGCGAACCTGAGCATTCCGGGACGTTACCTGGTCATGATGCCGGGGTCGCGCTTGAAGGGCGTGTCCAAGAAAATCGAGGATGCCAAGGAGCGCGAGCGGCTCAAGAAAGTGCTGGCGCGTCTGCCCTTGCCCGGCGACAACGGCATCATCGTTCGTACGGCGGGATCGGGGGCGCGCAAGACCAGTTTCGTGCGGGATATCCGGGCTTTGACCGAGATCTGGAACGAGATGGATCGCATCATGAAGGATGTGCCCGCGCCTTGCCGCCTCTACCAGGAGCCGGACTTGGTCGAGCGTATTGTGCGCGACGCTCTCACCGAGGACATCGATCGCATCGTGGTCGACTCCAAGGACGAGTGTAACCGCATCAAGCAGATCATTACCCGCTTTGCCCGGCGTTCGCGGGCCCGGGTGCAAACCTACGACGGCGATGCGCCGATCTTCGAACATTTCGATATCGAGCGTCAGCTTGAGAACGCCTTCAGCCGCAAGGTTTGGCTCAAGGGCGGGGGCTACTTGATTCTCGACGAGACCGAGGCGCTCATCGCCATCGACATCAACACCGGGCGTCACAAAGGCGGCACCAACCAGGAGGAGTCGATTGTTCAGGTCAACCTTGAGTCGGCCGAGGAGATTGCCCGTCAGTTGCGGCTGCGCAACATCGGCGGCCTGGTGGTCATCGACTTCATCGACATGAAGCAGAAGAAGAATCAGAACCTGGTCTATCGTCGGCTCAAGGAATGTCTGCAGAAAGACCGCGCCCGCACCAACGTGCTGCCGTTGTCGCCGCTGGGGCTGCTCGAGATGACCCGTCAGCGCCAGGAGGAGAGCGTGCGGTCGACCACCTACGCCAACTGTCCTTATTGCGACGGTCGCGGCAAGGTCTTGTCGGCCATGAGCATGAGTGTCGAGGTGCAGCGCCGCATCGCCGAAGTCATGCGCCGCAGGAAAGCCACCGCCGACCACCCACTACCGGTCAAGATCACGGTCAATCCCACCGTTCTCGAGCGTTTCAAAACCGAGGACGAAGCGATCCTGGTCGAGATGGAGGAAAAATACCACGGCCACCTCACCTTCGTCGCCAACGGCAACATGCACATGGAAGAATTCACCATCACCAACGCGGAGACCGGCGAGGAGCTCTACTCCAACGTCGAGCGGAAGGGGTAGGGTTAAGGGGTTAAGACCTTCACCGACGAAATCAGCAGCGGCTCCATGCTCTGACCCCAGCGGGGGTCTTCGAGGATGACGGGGTTGCGGCCGGGTTCGAGGCGGAGGGGGCCGAGGCTCCAGCGCTGCATTTGACCGGCGGCGAACTGGCTGCGCTGGCCGTTCGCGGTCACCAGTTTGGCGCCGCGAGGGGCCACGGCGGTGATTTCCAGGGTGGCTTCGAGCGAGGCGTCGGTGAGATTGTAAACCTCAAGTTCCCCCCGCTGCTCCAGCACCCGCCAGTCCATGAACTGCTGGGTCTGGAATGGGAAGATGCCCATGGGGCCGGATTTCAGGTAGGTCATATTTTGACCGTAGAATGTCGCAAGGGTTTCGCCCGACGCGCGTAGTGAGTTC
>JBMTVS010000180.1:0-4194 GCA_049451655.1 Kiritimatiellia bacterium
TCTTGGTCTTTGGCGGCGCCGTTTTTGCGTTTGGATTTAAGCCAGTCTTCGGACTCGTCGATGAGGTCGTCGGCGGTTTCGGTGGCGCGGCCGACCAGCTCGACCATGGCGCGGCGAATGATCTTGCCGAACTCGTCGCCCGCCTCGAAGAAGTCCTTGCGCGAGCCTTTCACCCAGATCCGCTTCAGCGCGCCCCATTGCTCGAGCTGCCGGACCGACATGCTGGCGCTGCCCTTACTGATGCCGAGCGAGTCGCAGAGGTCGTCGAGTGACTGGGCTTCCGCGCTGAAATAGATATGCCCGTAGATCTGACCCACGTTCCGGCCGAAGCCCAATGTCTGGGTCAAATCGCCCGCCGCGGCGATGAAGCGTTCGCGGATATCCACTGAAGAGTTCATGGGTGGTCGGGTTTAAGTTTTACGTGTGGTTTGGTGGTTTGGGGTTCAGGGTTCGGAGTTCGGGACCCGAACACCGAACACCGAACTCCCCCACCTCAGTCCGCTGTTTCCCGGTTCGCCAGATACCAATCGATGGTTTCGCGCAAGCCTTCCTCGAAGGAGGTGGTGGAGCGGAAACCGAATTTTTGTTCGGCGCGGGAGACATCGAGCTTGCGGCGGGGTTGGCCGTTGGGTTTGGTGGTGTCCCAGCGGATTTCGCCGGTGAACCCGGTGAGGCGGGCGATGGTTTCGGTAAGGTCCTTGATGCTGATCTCGAAGGCGCTACCGATGTTCACGGGGTCGCTTTCGTTGTAGCGCTCGGCGGCGAGGACGATGCCTTCAGCGCCGTCGCGGGCGAAGAGGAATTCGCGGGTTGGGGAGCCATCGCCCCAGGCTTCGATGTAAGGCGAGTTCGCTTCCTTGGCTTCGACGCACTTCTTGATCAGCGCGGGAATCACATGGGAAACGCTGGGATGAAAATGATCGTGCGGACCGTATAGGTTCACCGGGAGCAGGAAGATTGAGTTATAGCCGTATTCCTGGCGGTAGGACTGCGACTGCACGAGCAGCATTTTCTTGGCCAGGCCGTAGGGCGCGTTGGTTTCCTCGGGGTAGCCGTTCCAGATGTCGTCCTCTTTAAAGGGTACCGGCGTGAATTTCGGATAGGCGCAAACCGTGCCCAGCAGAACCAGTTTCTCGACGCCGGCCTTGTAGCATTCATGGAAAAGCTGCACACCCATCATGAGGTTGTCGTAGAAGAATTCGGCGGGATGCTCCATGTTGGCGCCAATACCACCGACCTTGGCGGCGAGGTGGATGACGAGGTTTGGTCTGGTGGTAGCAATCAGGTCGCGCACGGCGGACGCATCGCGTAAGTCGCAATCGGCCATACCCAGCGGGAATACCGCCTCGGGGTTGCGCCGCTCCACGGCTTCGGTGACGTGACGGCCGAGAAATCCGCGTCCACCGGTGATGATGACGCGCCGGGTGCTCCAGTCAAAACTCATGATGCTTCCTTTCGGGGATGAAGATTACACTTCGTGCCGGTCGCGTCCCGTCGGGTTCGCGGCGGCTGTCTTGAGCGTATCGAAGCAATGTGACATTGCGTTCAAAACAAATTGAACACTAAGCAGCCTCTTTTGTGAACAGGAATTTTGGCCTTAATCCATGTTTTCCATTTGTTCGTGTTACGATATTTACATTAGTGTTACGCATCATGCACATGGCTGACGCGCTTATCTCCCCCGCAGTGGGCGGGGCTTTTTGGATGGTTTCGGGCGGACTAATCGCTCATGCCGCCCGCAAAGTGAAGCGATCCTCGCGCGAGGATATCGTGCCGATGATGGGCATCATGGGCGCTTTTGTCTTCGCCGCGCAGATGATCAACTTCGCGATACCCGGTACCGGCTCGAGCGGTCATCTCGGCGGCGGGCTTATGCTGGCCATGCTGCTAGGACCGCACGCCGCCTTTCTGGTGATGGCCTCAGTGCTGGCTACTCAAGCGCTATTCTTCGCGGATGGCGGATTGTTGGCGCTGGGTTGCAACATCTTCAACCTCGGCTTTTTACCGGCGTATGTGGCGTATCCACTTTTCCGCCGCTGGCTTGAAGGATCGCGCGCCGGGCTGTTCATGGTGCTGGCCGCGACGGCCGGCCTGCTGGCGGGAGCGCTGATGGTGGTGGCTCAGACCTTGCTTTCCGGGATCACCGAACTTCCGGCCGGTACCTTCACCTTGATAATTCTGCCGATACATGTCGCGATTGGCATTGTGGAAGGTCTGGCCACCGTCGCGGTGGTATCGCTGGTTCGCAAGGCGCGGCCAGGTGCGGTGCCGCAAGCCGGAGAGCTGACCACCCCGCGCCCGGCGATGGTGGGGCTGGTGCTGGCCGCAGTGACGCTGGGTGTTTTTGTGAGCTGGTTTGCTTCCGGGCATCCGGATGGCTTGGAATGGTCGATCGCGAAGACCGCGGGTACGGAAGAAATCGTGGGAGCGGATTCCGAGGTGCACACCCGCCTGGCCGGCCTGCAGGAGAAGACCTCGTTACTGCCCGATTACGGTTTTGCCGGCGGCGAAGCGACAGAAGAAGTGATCGCGGCCTGGCCAGCCATCGATGCCGGTACGTCGGTTTCCGGGCTGTTGGGCGGATTCATCACCCTCGCGTTTATCGTGCTTGCCGGTTTGGCCCTCAGGCGGGCCGGTGCGCCCCGGGAGGCTTGATCCGCTGCTATGGGCACTGCCGCATACGGCTGGATCAGCCTCGGCCGCATGGATGAGCTAGGGCGGTTGGACACGCCGGTCCACCGGATCGACGCCCGGGCCCACATCATCGCAACAGCGGGCTTTATCATTGCGGTGATGTCGTTTCCGCCGCATACCGTGGCCGCGCTGATGCCTTTCTTCATCTTTCCAGTGGTGTTGATGAGCCTCGGACAAATTCCCTCCAGCGTGATTTTCAAGAAGGTCATCATCGCGTCCCCGTTCGCGATGGTTGTCGGGATGTTCAATCCGCTGTTCGACCGCGAACCGGCGATTGCGCTGGGGTCATGGGTGATCAGCGGCGGATGGTTATCATTTGTGTCCATTTTGGTGCGTTTTGCTCTCACGGTCAGCGCCGCGCTTACCCTGGTGGCCATCACGGGGATGTACCGGCTGGCTTCGGGGCTCGAGCGACTGGGGGTGCCGGCCATCTTCGTGAACCAGTTGCTCTTTATGTATCGGTATTTGTTCGTGCTGGTCGATGAAGGCGCGACCATGGTGCGGGCGGTGCAGATGCGGTCGCCGGGGTTGCGGGCGCTTCCGATAAAGGTTTTCGGCGGGCTTACCGGGCACTTGCTGCTGCGGGCGATGGATCGTGCGGGGCGGATTCATCAGGCGATGGTAGCGCGCGGATTCGATGGCGCGTTACGTACCGGGCGCGAGCGGTCGCTGGCGGTGCGCGATGTCATGTTTGTCGTGGGCTGGCTGTTGTTTTTCGTGGCGGCGCGGCGCTGGAATCTGACGAATCTGTTCACGGTACCCCTGCCATGAATCCTTACAGTCTGCAACTTGATGATCTGCACTTCACCTATCCGGATGGCACAGAGGCGTTAAAGGCGGTTTCGTTCAAGGTCGAGCCCGGGGAGGCGGTGGCGCTGATCGGTGCCAACGGCGCGGGCAAGTCGTCGCTGCTGCTTTGCTTGAGTGGTTTTCATCACGGCCAGCAAGGGACGATTTGCGTGAATGACCTCACGCTCACGCGCGAAACGGTGCCGCTTACTCGCAAGTCGATCGGGCTGGTTTTCCAGCATCCGGACGACCAGCTGTTCATGCCGACGGTGGAAGAGGATGTCGCCTTCGGACCGCGCCAGGCCGGGCATCCGGAATGTGAGGTCGAGGCTGCCGTACATGCCGCGCTTGAGCGCGTCGGTGCCCTGCATCTGAAAGACCGTCCGCCCTATCGTTTATCCGCGGGGGAAAAGCGCTCAGTAGCGATAGCGGCCGTGCTTTCCATGCAGCCCGACATCCTGGTCATGGACGAACCTAGCACGCACCTCGATCCGCGGGCCCGTCGTCGCCTCATCACGTTGCTCCAGTCCCTGCATCACACCCGCTTCATCGCCACGCATGACTTGGAGTTGGTCGTCGAAGTCTGCTCGCGGGTCATCGTGCTCGATAGCGGCCGAGTCGTCGCTGACGGCCCCACCCGCGACATCCTCAACAACGAACCCCTCATGCTCGCCCACGGACTCGAACGCCCCCACATCCTAAAACACACCC
>JBMTVS010000181.1:0-4173 GCA_049451655.1 Kiritimatiellia bacterium
CGTAGCTGCGGTCGTTAGACCGTGGCTGGAACTACATCTATGTCCCCGCACCAAGCGCCGGGCACATGGCTAGAATGCGCCGAAAATGACGCCACTCAAGCTGGTGACCGGGGAGGTCTCGCGGAGGTCGTCGAACATGGCGCGCAGTTCGGCGAGGGTTTTCATGACTTCGTTGTAAAGTTCCTCGTCGTTGACCAACTTGCCGAGCGTACCCTCGCCCTGGCTGACCTTGTTCATGGCCTCGTTGATCGAGGCGAGCGTGGCCTTGAGGTCGTTGTAAATGGTCTCATCGCTGGACAAGAGCTTGCCCATGCTCCCCTCCCCGCGCTGAAGCCGCCCGGTGATATCCTTCAGATCGGCGGTAGTCTGCTTGAGGTCATTATAAATCTGATCCTCGGTCAAAAGCTTGCCCAAGGTGCCCTCACCCATGGAAAGCGGGCCGGTTATCGCCCGCACATCCGCGATCGCCATCTTAAGCTCATTGTATAATTCCTCCTCGGCAAACAGTTTTCCCACCGTGCCCTCGCCCTTCACCATGCGGTCGGTGACCACCTTGAGGTTGGCCATGGTGTCCTCGAGATTGCCGAGCACCCCGCCGTCGTCGAGTGCAGAGCGAATCGAGGTGAGCGCTTCCGAGGCTTCCTCGAGAAAGTCGACCGGAGCCCGCCCGATCACCTCAACGCCATTGGCCAGCGCCGCTGCCTCGCGCGGCCCCTCGTTGACCTCGATAAACTTGCCACCCAGCACGCTGGAGGACTTGACCATGATCGAATACCCCTCGCGCAAGCTGACGTCATACTTCAGCGTCAAATCCACCAGCACGCCATCGGGGGCAATTTCGAGATTGCTGACCCGCCCGACATCGACGCCCTGCACGTAGACTTTATCGCCACGGATGAGCCCGGTGACGTTGTCGAACTTGACCTGCATGCCATAGCTCTTGGTGAAGATGTTGTCGTAGCTCAGCACAATGGTGAACAGGATCAACGCGCCGAGAATCGCGAAGACGAAAAAGCCGACGGTGATCTCGGTGATGGATTGATGGATGTAGGATTTCTTCATGACGGGACCTTGCCTTCCTCCTCCCACGCGCCGCGGGTGGTGATGTATTGTGATTCCAGAAAACTGCGCACCACAGGATGCTTCGATTGAATAAATTCATGCGGCGGACACACCTCGACCATCCGCCCCTGATGCAGCATGGCGATGGTGTCGCCAATCGATAGCGCGCTGTGCAGGTCGTGGGTGACCACGATGCTGGTGACCCCGAGCTGGTCGCGGGTGTCCTTGATGAGCTTGTCGATGGTGCGCGAGGTGAGCGGATCGAGGCCGGAGGTCGGCTCGTCGTAGAGCACGATCTCCGGATTGCGCACGATGGCCCTGGCCAACGAGACGCGCTTGCGCATGCCGCCCGACAAGTCCGACGGCATCTTCTCGTAAGCCTCCTCCAATTGCACCAGCCGCAACTTTTCCCGCGCGATGGCGTCGATTTCCTCATCACCCTTCCGCGTATGCTCGCGCAACGGCAATCCGACATTCTCGCCGGCATTCATCCAGGCAAGCAACGCACCGCTTTGGAATAAATAACCGAAGCGCGCCCGTATCCGCTCCAGCGCTGCGCCCTTGGCCTCGCTGACCACATCGTCCCCCACCCACACCTTGCCTTCGTCCGGCGTGAGCAGCCGTACCATGTGCTTGAGCGAGACGCTTTTGCCTGCGCCGGAAAGCCCGACGATGATGAAGATCTCCGACTTCTTGATCTCGTAATTCACGCCGTCCAGCACGTTGCGGTTGCCGAAGCGCTTGGTGACATTTTCGAAGCGGATCATAGCGTGTAGAACATCCGGGTGACGATGTAGCCGAGGATGAGAATGGTCAGGAAGGAAATGATCACGGTGCGGCGCGTGGCCTGACCGACGCCCACCGCGCCTTCCTTGGTCTGGAATCCTTGATGGCAGGCAACCGTGGCAATAACGATGCCAAAGATCACCGCCTTCAGCAGGCCAACATAGAGATCCTTGTTTTGCGCATATAATCGCGCGTTATCAAAATAGGCGGTCATGGTGACCTCAAGCTGGGTGGTCCCGACCACCGCCCCTCCAAAAATTCCGACCATGTTGGTGTAAACGGTAAGCAAGGGCATCATCACAATAAGCGCGACCAGCCGCGGCATGACCAGAAAACGGTTGGGATTAATGGACATGATTTCCAGCGCGGCGATTTCCTCCGACACCATCATGGTGCCCATCTGGGCGGCAATGGCCGATCCCACACTCGCCGCGATGATCAGCGCGGTCATGAACGGTCCCATCTCGCGCAACATAACCACGGTCACCGCCGTGCCGATATTCGATTGTAATCCGAACCGGCGCAGCTCGAGGCCGGTCTGCAAGGCGAGAATCATGCCGGTAAACATGCCGACCACGGTGATGACGCCCAGACTCTTGATGCCGCCGACAAACATCTGATGCAGAATTTCCTGCCGGGCTCGCCGCGTAAACATGCTGCGCATGTGGAGAAAAGCCTCGAGCATCATCAACAATGCACGGCCGGTATTACGGATCGAAAGGAGCAGACGCCTTCCCGTTGCGGCGAGACTGTTCGGCGGCGGATCAAAAAACTCTGGTTCGCGGGTGATTATGGCGGGTCATCCTTTCCAAGTTCCAAACGTAAGAAATATAACAAGCGGAGAGACTTTTGCGATGCTTTCCGTTCGTAACCTATCAATCCCTTCAGCAAGTTCCACGACTTTTCCTCTTCTCCGCGCCGGTAATCCGCTAACGGAAAGAGCGAAACATAACGACCCTCCTCGCCGCGCTTCTGATTGCGAAAGAGGCCCCACAGGATTTCCGTATCCACATCCTCCCCGCTGGCCTGACGTTCGTACAAGGTCCAGAACGGCGCCCAGTTGCGCTCCACCGCGGGTGCCTCGGCAAAGGGCCAGAGCTCGACGAAACGAAAACGCGAGTCCTCGCCATCGCGCCGGTACGAGTAGAGCGGCCAGAGCTTGTGACGCCGCGCGAGCACTTCGACCTCCTGCTCCCCGTCGGCTGCAGCCACCTCGTTGGTGTTCACTGTGCGCACCGCGGTGTGCGTGAAGAACGGCGCAGCCATAACGGTATCCACCCGCTTGTCCGGCCACAAATCCTTCTCCTTCCAGAAAAAGGGCCACAGCACGAAATGCGTCTCGCGCTGCTCGATGGTCTTGCGCCCCCAAATCGGCCAAAAGTAGCGCAAGTCAATGGTGTCGCTGATCCGCCGCTGGTAGAAGGGCCAGGGCGCGTGCACGATGTCCTTATCCCGGCCATCGGTGAAGCGGAAAAACGGCGGCAGCAGCCAGAGGGTTTTCTCCGACTCGAGATTCAACCAACCATAGAGCGGGAATAGAATGTGCCCGCTCCCCTTGGAGCCTTCATAGTAGTAATCCACATCGGAGTAGATGGGCCAGAGAATGAATTGCTTGTCGAATTTTCCTTCCTGCCGGTTGTAGCCATAGAAGGGAAACACCCGCCCGCGACGAATGCGATCGTTGTCGCTGGTCGTCTTGGAAATAAACGGCCAGAGGACATTCACGGTGGAGATGTCCTTTAGTGCGCTGGTAGAATAGAGCGGAAAAAGCACAAAGGAGACCTCGTCGCGTCCGACAAAATCCTTGATGGTGCCGCCCAGCGGGAACAAGGCGCGGTAGGTATCGCCAGACGCATCGCGCCCCTGAAAGTAGAACGGGAATAGCCAGGTCCGGTAGCGATCGCCCGGATCGTTGGTGGTGTGGTTGAAACCGAAGAAGATCAGAAAGCGCCACTGGTTTTCGTCATGCACGGTGCGGCTGGTGCCCACCGGCCAGACGAAATCATCGAGCGAGCGGTCGCGCGCCGGATCCTCCACCGTGCTGTAAAGCGGGCGGGTGGCCAGCAGCTCCATGTCGTCATCGCCGCTCGTACGCTCGAAAAAGGGGCCAAGGATCTTGAAACGTTCATGCCCGTGCACATCCACCTGCCGCGAGAGCAGTGGACCGAAATCATAGGTGGCGGGGCCGTCGTTGCCTGCGGCAGTTAAAGCCAGAGCCAGCATCAATGCGGCGGCGTATAATACGCTGGCCGCGCTGCGCGTCATCCGATGGAGGCTTTCACGACATCCGCCAGTTGTGCAACCAACCGGTCGGTCATCTCCTCG
>JBMTVS010000182.1:0-4071 GCA_049451655.1 Kiritimatiellia bacterium
GGTATGTAATGGTGGATGAGTATCAGGATACCAATGTGATTCAGGCGGAATGGGTTGATGCCCTGGCTGCGCAGCACCGCAACTTAATGGTGGTGGGCGATGATTTCCAGAGCATCTATTCATGGCGCGGGGCGGATTTCCGCAATATCATGGAATTTCCTAAGCGCTATCCGGACAGCAACATTTTCAAGCTGGTAACGAATTACCGCAGCACGCCGGATGTGCTGGAGGTGGCGAACGCTTGCATTGCGGGCAACCCGGAGCAATTCCAGAAGCAACTGCTTGCGGTGCGGGATGCGATGGTAAAGCCGGCGGTGGTGCAGTTGCAGGATGGCGATCATCAGGCGGGCTATGTCATCAGTCAGGTGCGGCGGGCACTGGCCATGGGCACGCCGGCGGGTGAGATTGCCGTGCTTTACCGTTCGCATTACCACGCGATGGAGTTGCAGCTTCAGTTGAACCGCGAGGGCATTCCGCATGTCATCACCTCGGGCATGCGCTTTTTTGAACAAGCGCACATCAAGGATGTATGCTGCCTGATCCGGTTGGTGGGAAACCCTATGGACGAACTGGCCTTCGCCCGTTTGATGGAAATGCTGCCGAAAATCGGGCCGAAGACGGTATTGAAATACTGGCGGAACATGGGCGGGCGTTTTGATCCACGGGCGCCGGACGATCGCGATGCCCTGATGAAGCAACTGCCGGCGGCGGCGCGTGAGGTGTGGCAGGTGCTGCACGACCAAATGGCGGTGTTATTCGATGCGCGGCCAAGTGTTAATCCGCCGGAGATTATTCGTGTTTTTGTGGAGGCGTTTTATCAGGGATATGCAGCGGCGACGTTTGACAATGCGGATCGGCGCATGGAGGACATCGAGGAGTTGATGCGCTTTACCTCGCGCTACGCTACGGTTACCGAATTTCTGAGCGAAGTGGCGCTGCAGAGTAACCTGGATGCCGAAGCGCCCACGGATGAGGATGCCGCGGGACAGGCATCGATCCGGCTGAGTACGATTCATCAGGCCAAGGGTCTGGAGTGGAAGACGGTATTCATTCTCTGGGTGATGGAAGGCATGTTCCCCTCGCAAAAGACCATCATGGAGGGCGGTGAGGATGCGGAGGAGCGGCGATTGTTCTATGTAGCAACCACGCGGGCGAAGGATGAGTTGCATCTTTGCTGTCCGCGTTACCGGCGCACCCGCGATGGCGGCGTGCAGTCGTTCATGGTGTCGCGGTTCATTCAGGAGGTGCCGTCGCCGCTGGTGCGGCACGAGCAACCGGGACGCTCGTACTATTACTAAGACTAAAAGTAGATGTAATTTTCCGGCGTCTATGTTAGTCCACTTGGTTGCATCAAGCGTCTTGGCCGGTGATGATGTTTCGTTCATTTTCCTTTTCATGTTCGTGGCTCTGACGGAGCAGGGCCCTCCATGATGGAGGGTCACGCTCTGTCGTGACCGGAGAACATGAAATGAAAATGACCGGAGCAAAGCTCACGGTCCGGTGTGCGATAAAGGATGGTTCAACGAGTTCTGAGAGGGAAAGTTATGCTCGCGAAAGTTTTTTCCGGGGCGGTTTACGGGGTGGATGCCTTTCCGGTGGAGATTGAGGTCAATGCCGGGCATGGCGAGCCGAAGGTGGTGGTGGTCGGGTTGCCGGACACAGCGGTCAAGGAAAGTTCTGACCGGGTCTGGACGGCGCTCATCAATTCCGGGTTCGCACCGCCGATTGGCCGTACCACCATCAACCTTGCCCCGGCGGATATCAAGAAGGAGGGTCCCAGTTTCGACCTGCCGATTGCTCTCGGTATGCTCGCGGCCACCGAGGCTATTCCCAAAGAGACCTTAAGCGAATTTTGCGTGGTGGGCGAGCTGGCCTTGAGTGGCGAGGTGCGGCGAGTGCGTGGGGTGTTGCCGATTGCTTTAATGGCTCGTGCGCAGGGTTATCGCGGCATGCTGGTGCCGCCGGACAACACGGAGGAGGCTGCGGTGGTGGAGGGGCTGCCCGTTTTTCCGGTGAGGAGTTTGCGGGAGGCGGCAGATTTTCTGGCCGAGAAACATGCCATCCGCACGCACGAGGTGAACTCGCTGGATTTCTTCGAGACGCACTCCATTTACGATGAGGATTACAGTGACGTTAAGGGGCAGGAAGGGGCAAAGCGCGCGGTTGAGGTCGCGGTGGCGGGCGGGCATAACTTGCTGGCTATCGGTCCGCCGGGCACCGGTAAAAGCATGCTGGCCAAACGGGTGCCGAGCATCTTGCCGCCACTGACTCTCGACGAAGCTTTGGAGACCACAAAAATACACAGTATTTCCGGTACGCTTCCGCCTCATCAACCGCTGGTGGCACGCCGACCGTTTCGAACGCCTCATCATACGATTTCCGACGCAGGGCTGTTGGGCGGCGGGACGCATCCGATGCCGGGTGAGGTGAGCTTGGCTCATCACGGCGTGTTGTTTCTCGACGAGCTGCCGGAGTTTCATCGCAATGTACTTGAGGTGATGCGCCAGCCATTGGAGGACGGACGGGTTACTATTTCGCGGGCGGCGGCTAGCGTGACCTTTCCTTGTCGCTTTATGCTGGTGGCGGCGATGAACCCTTGTCCGTGCGGCTATTATGGGGACAGCAAGAAGGATTGCCGTTGTTCGCCGAACAATATCGCCCGTTACCGCTCAAAAATTTCCGGGCCGCTGCTGGACCGCATGGACATCCAGATCGAGGTGCCAGCGGTAAGCTATCAGGATTTATCCTCGCTGGAACGGGGAGAGAGTTCGGCGGAGATCCGCAAGCGAGTGGTGGCGGCGCGTAAAATCCAGCAGGAGCGTTTCGCTCGCGTGAAATCCGTAGCCTGCAACGCACAGATGGGATCAAAAGAGTTGCAGAAGTATTGCCAATTGGATGAAGGGCCGCAGGGTTTGCTCAAAATGGCGATTACCGAATTGAATTTTAGCGCACGGGCCTACGACCGTATTTTGAAAGTGGCGCGGACTATCGCGGATCTCGCGGGGGCGGACAAGATTGACGAGGGTCACATTTCGGAGGCGATTCAGTACCGTTCGTTGGACCGGCAGTGGCAGGGGTAGGGGAGATGGACAGCTCGAAAATTACTTACCGGGGCTCAGCGAGCATGATTTGGGGCCGTTTATTCTCGTCGGTTACCCAGATGATGCGGCGGCCAGCGGTGTCAACGTCAAGGTCGTCATGATCATTATCGGTCAGGCGAACAGCTTCCATCATGTTGAGCGGACCACCCAAAGACAGGTCTGCCGCGTAAATTTCAGAATCCCAGTTATCGTGATAACCAAGCCAGGCCACGATACCATCCTTGATCTCGGGGTTAGCGTCATCAAAGTTATTTGAGGTCATTTTGACCGCATTGCCACCCAGCAGGTGGTCGTAGATGTAAATCTCGTAATCATCGCCATCGAATCCCTGCCACACGATATACTTGTCCCAGATGCGGGGATAAAGGTCATCTTCAAGGTTGTCGCTGATTTCGGTCATTTCACCGTCTTTCCACATGAAGATATCCGCTTCAACGCCGGGATAGCCCTCCCAGACCACGACACCGTCCCAGATCTGAGGACCAATGTCGTCGAATCGATTATCGGTCAACTGTGTTTTGGTGCCCGTTTCCAGGTCGTGAAGGAAAATTTCGTAGTCGTAGCCATCCCAGCCATACCAGACGACTTTCTGCTCATAAACTTTAGGATTGAGGTCGTAGAATTTATCGTCGGTCAACCGGATTTTTTCGGTCCCGTTTTGCACCATGATCTCGTAGCCGAATGGCCATGTTTGTTCCCATTGCCACGCGGTCACATTTTTCCAGGCGGAGGGGCTGACGTTGCTCAATCTGCCTACGGGCATATGTTCGATTGTGCCGGCGCCATATATCCACGACCATACAAAGGTTCCGTCACCAGTGTTCTCTTCTGAGCGGGTCTTGGGCATATCGAATTGAACAAGATCAGCCATATTCACTGCCGGCTCTTCTTCACTGCTTTTGGCTTGGATGGCCGATAGAGGCCCTGATTTCGGGGGTCTTCTGTATCTCAAGTCGTAGTAACCGGAAAC
>JBMTVS010000183.1:0-4051 GCA_049451655.1 Kiritimatiellia bacterium
TGCGCATCGAAATCGCATTTCCGGGAAATCGCCTCCCGGGCGTTCCATACTCGTTGTAGTGTTGCGTCATTCATCACACTTCCTCCTCGCAAAGTTCCATGGGCGTCACAATAGAAGGCACAAACAAGCCCAAGCGAGCATTAATGATGCGGATGTGCTCAAATTTATTGGCATTCGCTATGTGCGTGCAGTTCCACGTCAGGAGAAAATCACACTTGTGATACGAGGCGAGAGCCAAGTGCAAAGCATCACCGAGTCGCTCCTTACCCAATTTCGATGATACTCGGGTCATACTCCGCCGGCGGCTCGAAACCGAGGAGCTTGAGGCTGGTGGCGGCGAGGCTGCTGATGCCGAGGTTGGCGTGATCGGACAAGCGGGCGTTGGCTTGTCCGCTGGGATCCCAGATGTAGCATGGAACGGGATTGAGCGAGTGGCTGGTCTTGGGCTTCGGGTTTCCGTCCTTGTCGAGCGCAAGCTGGCCTTTTTTGACCTCGAACATCTCGTCGGCGTTGCCGTGATCGGCGGTGGCAATGAGAATCCCGCCGGCCGCTTTGACCGCTTTCATCAAGCGTCCGATGGACAGGTCGGTCGCCTCGACGGAAATCTCCACCGCCAGCGGGTCGCCGGTGTGGCCTACCATGTCACCGTTGGGATAGTTGATGCGGATGAACTTGTGCTTGTTCGCGCGAATCGACTCCAGCGCGACATCGGTAATCTCCGCCGCCTTCATCCACGGCCGCTCGTCGAATGATACGCGGTCGGAGGGAATCTCGACATAATCCTCCATCGCCTCGTTGAATTTGCCGGAGCGGTTGCCATTGAAGAAGTAAGTCACATGCCCATTCTTCTGGGTCTCGCTGACCGCAAGCAGGTTCACGCCGTTGTTCACCATGTACTCGCCCAGCGTCTTGTCGATGGCGGGCGGCGAAACGAGGTATTTCTTCGGGGTGTGGGTATCGCCATCATATTCCATCATTCCGGCAAACAGCACGTTGGGTTTCGGACCGCGCTCGAACTTGTTAAAATCATCCGTCTCAAAGGTACGGCACAACTCGATGCCGCGATCGCCACGGAAGTTGAAGAGGATGACACTGTCGTTATCCTGCAACGCGCCCAGCGCCGCGCCATTGCGCTCGATAACGAACGGCGGCAAGTCCTGGTCAATCACGCCGGGGTTTTCCGACCGCAATGCCTCTACTGCGTCCTGCGCGGAAGCGAACATCCGCCCCTCGCCCTTGAAATGGGTAGCCCAGCCCAGCTTCACCATGTTCCAGTCCGCCTCGTAGCGGTCCATGGTGATTTTCTGGCGGCCGCCGCCGGAGGCGATGGCGAAGTCGACACCGTCGGCGGAAAGCTCCTTCAGCACCGTTTCAAGCTGCTCGACATACTCCAGTGCGGAAGTCGGCGGCACGTCGCGCCCGTCCAGCAGCGCATGCACGCGCACCTTTTTCACCCCCGCCGCCTTCGCTTCCTTGAGCATCGCGATGAGATGGCGGATGTGACTGTGGACGTTGCCGTCAGATAGCAGGCCAACGAAATGAAGCTGGGTGCCATGCTCCACCACATTCGCGACCATTTCCTTCCAGGTATCGCCGGCGAACAGCGAGCGGTCGTTGATGGCATTCTCCACCAGACTCGCGCCCTGCGAAAAAACACGACCAGCGCCAATGGCGTTGTGCCCGACTTCACTGTTGCCCATGTCCTCGTCGGTCGGCATACCCACCGCCGTGCCGTGAGCCTTCAGTTCGGTGTAAAGCGCATGCTCCTTCAACCAGTCCAAATGCGGCTTGCTCGCCTTCGCGACCATGTCGCCCGCGGGATGCTTGCCAATACCCACGCCATCCATAATCGCCAGCACCACCGGCCCCTTTGGACCACGGTATTCTTTGGTTTTTTCAAGTTTCATAAAATTCTCCAATTAACGGGTTGCATGACGGCCCGGCGGTGATTCGGGCTCTTTTACCATGGCGCAGTAAAGTAGGTGGATACCGGAAAAACTCAAGTTAAAGGACACACAGCCACTTAAACAGAGATGACGACATCAGCGTCTGGCATCCGGTTTTTCCTTGCGCGAAATCCGTACTGTTCCAATCATTGGAAGGATTAGCACATGGTTTTTCCAGCCATTGGAACTTTTGGGAGATGCTTGTTGAACTACGCTGAACGCGCCCGCGAGATTATTGACGTCGAGATCGAAGGTCTTAAGAAAATCAGCAGCACCCTCGATGACGCCTTCACGCGCGGCATCGAACTGTTGCAGTCCGCCATCGAGCGGGGCGGTAAAATCGTGGTCACCGGTGTGGGCAAGAATCTGCCCATTGGCCAGAAAATCGTCGCCACCCTGACCAGTACCGGCAGTCCGGCCGTGCTGCTTCATCCCAACGATGCGCTCCACGGCGACCTGGGTATCATCAGCGCTTGCGACGTTGTGCTGGCTTTAAGCTACAGCGGCGAAAGCGATGAACTTCGCGACCTGCTGCCCGCCATCAAGCGCCGCGAAACCCCCATCGTCGCCCTGACCTGTTCGCGCGAAAACTTCCTCGCCCGGCATGCCGATTGCGTGATTCTGGTCGCGGTCGAGCGCGAGGCTTGTCCTTTCAATATGGCTCCCACGTCGAGTACCACCGCCACCCTCGCCATGGGCGATGCGCTGGCCATGGTGTTACTCGAGGCGCGGGGCTTCAAGAAGGACGACTACGCCAAGCTTCATCCCGGCGGCGCCATCGGCCGCACCCTCCTGCTCAAGGCCGCCGACATTATGCGCAAGGATGGACGCGTCGCCTCAATTCAACCGGGAAAGAACGTGCAGGAGGCTATCTTCGCGATGACCGAGGCGCGCTCCGGTTCCGTGGTCATTGTTGACGACGAGCGTCGCGTGCTAGGAATTTTCACCGATGGCGATTTGCGCCGCCATATTCAAAAGCCCGACCTCGCGCAAACCGCCATCCGCGAGCTGATGACCGCGAACCCCATCACCTTAAAGCAGGATGAGCTGGCAGTCGACGTGTTGGCGATATTCCAGCAACACAATGTCGACGACCTTATCGTGGTCGATCATGAAAACCGCCTCGCCGGTATGATCGACATCCAGGATCTACCCAAGTTCAAAATTCTTTAAGCGCGATGGCCCTCGACCAATACGGCCGGAACATCCGCTACCTGCGCATCTCGCTCACCGATCAGTGCAACCTGCGTTGCCGTTACTGCATGCAGGAGAACCAGACCTTTCAGCCGCCGGAAGAGCTGATGCAGAACGACGAGGTCATCCGCCTCGCCCGGATTTTCGTCGAACTCGGATTCGATAAGTTTCGCCTCACCGGCGGCGAGCCTACGTTGCGGCATGACATTACCGGGCTGGTCAACAGCCTCACCTCGCTACCCGGGGTCCGCGAAACCGCCATGACCACCAACGGTGTTCTGCTCAAGCATCTCGCCCGTCCGCTGCGCGCGGCCGGGCTCGGCCGCCTCAACATCAGCATCGACACCCTGGACCCGCAACGCTTCAAGCAAATCACCCGCTGGGGAAATTTCGCCGAGGTCTGGTCCGGTATCATGACCGCCGAAGCGGAGGGCTTCCCCATCAAGCTAAACGCGGTTCCGGTGCGCGGGCTCAATGACCGCGACGATGTAGTCGCCCTTGCCCGCCTTACGCTTGCCCATGCGTGGCAGGTGCGTTTCATCGAGATGATGCCCTTTGGCGGCACCGCGGAATTCCAGCGCAGCCATGTCGTTACGCAAAGCGAACTCATGGAAACCATCGCGGGTGAACTCGGACCGCTTGCGCCGGTCAATGGCGGCAAGCTTGATGGCGAGGCGCGCATGTATCAGCTCGACGGCGCGCGCGGACAGATCGGTTTCATCTCCTCGGTCAGCAATCCCTTCTGCGCCGGCTGCAACCGTGCCCGTCTCACCGCAGATGGCGTGTTGCGGCTGTGCCTGCTGCGCGACAAGGAATTGCCATTGCTGCCGTTGCTGCGTGGCGGGGCGGATGACCTGGAAATGAGGCAAACCATCGAGAACGCGATTTGGTTCAAGCCGTGGGGTCACGGG
>JBMTVS010000184.1:0-4048 GCA_049451655.1 Kiritimatiellia bacterium
CAGTTCAACTTCATCGAGAAAATCGACGTACTCAAACTCGCGGCCCCGGGTGGCGTCTTTCTGCTTAATAGCCCGTTTGGTCCGGATGATGTGTGGAACCACCTGCCCGCTCCGCTTCAGCAGCAAATCATCAACAAGAAACTGAGCTTTTACGTCATAGACGCCTACAGCGTCGCCCGCGAAACCGGGATGGGCTCCCGGATCAACACCATCATGCAGACCTGTTTTTTCGCCATTTCCGGCGTGCTGCCGCGCGAGAAGGCCATCGATAAAATCAAGAAATCGATCGAGAAAAGTTACAAACGCAAGGGCGCCGACGTCGTCCAGAAGAACTTCGCAGCCGTCGATCATACTCTGGCTCATCTTTTCGAGGTCGCCTCGCCGGGAAAAATTACCGGTCACGCCCGCCCGCCCGTGGTGGCGGAAGAAGCGCCCGCTTTCGTGAAGGAAGTGCTGGTACCCATGATGGCCGGAAGGGGTGATGATTTACCGGTCAGCAAAATGCCGGTCGACGGCACCTTCCCCAGCGGCACCACCAAATGGGAGAAGCGCAACATCTCCGACATGGTTCCGGTTTGGGACGAATCCATCTGCACCCAATGCGGTATGTGCGGCATGGTCTGTCCACACAGTGTCATTCGCAGTAAGCATTACAATGAAAGCCTGCTCGTCAATGCGCCGGAAGGCTTCAAGTCGGCCGCCTTGCGCGGCAAGGACGTCCCGCCGGGCGAGCGCTTCACCTTGCAGATTTATGTGGAGGACTGCACGGGTTGCGGGCTGTGCATTGGGGTTTGTCCCGCCAGAAACAAGACCGAGCTTGGTCTGCGCGCCATTAACATGGAAGCCAAGGCGCCCATTTTCGAGCAGGAAAAGGAGAGCGTGAAGTTCTTCGAGAGCCTGCCCAAGGTCGACCCCACCGGTTTGGATGGCACCATGGCCAAGGACCTGCAGTATCTCGAACCGATGTTCGAGTTCTCGGGCGCCTGCGCCGGCTGCGGCGAAACGCCCTACGTCAAAGCGGTGAGTCAGCTTTTCGGCGACCGCATGATTATCGCTAACGCCACCGGATGCTCCTCCATTTATGGTGGCAACCTGCCCACCACCCCGTGGACCACCGACGAGCATGGACGCGGCCCGGCCTGGTCTAACTCGCTATTCGAGGACAACGCCGAGTTTGGCTTCGGCTATCGCCTCACGCTCGACAAGCACGCGGAGCATGCGAAGGAATTGATCAAACAGATGGGCGGCTTACTGGGCGATGAAGTGATTGGCGAAATCCTCGGCGCCGTCCAGAGCACGCGCGAGGGCATTGCCGCACAACGGACGCGCATCGAGGCGGTGAAACTGAAGCTAAAAAATAACAACAGCGAGGGCGCCAGGTTACTTTTATCCATCATCGATACGCTCGTGAAGCGTAGCGTATGGATTATCGGCGGTGACGGCTGGGCCTATGACATCGGTTACGGTGGACTGGACCACATTCTTGCCTCGGGTCGCGACGTCAACGTCCTCGTGCTAGACACCGAAGTATACTCCAACACCGGCGGCCAGATGTCTAAAGCAACGCCGCGCGGCGCGGTGGCGAAATTCGCTGCCGCCGGCAAGCGTCAGAGCAAAAAGGATCTCGGCTTGCTCGCGCTCTCATATGGTCACGTTTACGTCGCCCGCATTGCCATGGGGGCCAATCCGCGTCAAACTTTGCGCGCCCTCGTCGAGGCGGAAGCCTATCCCGGCCCGTCGCTCATCATCGCCTACAGCCATTGTATCGCGCACGGCATCGAAATGGCCAACGGTTTGAAACAACAGAAACTGGCAGTTGACTCGGGTTACTGGCCCTTGTATCGATTCAATCCCGCCCTGCTCGGCACCGGCACCAATCCATTTAGCCTGGATAGCCGGCCACCCAAGACCCCTTTCCGCGAATACGCCTATAACGAGGTGCGCTATCGCATGTTGCAATTGAGTCATCCGGATACCGCCAAGATCCTGCTGCAGCAAGCCGAGGAAGACATCCGCGAGCGTTGGGCTATTCATGAAGACCTGGCCAAACGTTATCAACCCGCCCCCGAGCAGGAAGTCAACGCATCATGATCCGCTCAGGAGAACACGATGAATCTTTCTACTGACTATCTGGGTCTGGCCCTCAAGAATCCAATCGTTCCATCGGCCTCTCCGCTCAGCGAAAACATCGATAGCATCAAGCGACTTGCCGATGCCGGGGCCTCAGCCGTGATCATGTTCTCCATTTTCGAGGAACAATTGCGCATGGAAGCCGCCGCTATGGATCATTACAGCAGCGCCGGCGACAATATCTACGCGGAGTCGACCAGCTTTTTTCCACAGCTTGACGAATACCACGTCGGACCCTCGCGCTACCTCGACATCATCCATAAGGCTTCATAGGAGGTGGACATCCCGGTCATCGGCAGCCTTAACGGTATGACCAGCGAGGGTTGGATTGATTACGCCAGCCAGATTGAGCAGGCCGGGGCCAGTGCGCTGGAGCTCAACATTTTCATGATTCCGACTGATCCGCGAGTAAGCAGTTCGCAGGTTGAAAACAACTATCTTGAAATTGTGAGGACGGTGAAGGAAACGGTCAGCATTCCGGTTTCGGTCAAGATGAATCCCTTCTTCAGTTCAATCGCCAACATGGCCAAGAAGCTCGAAGAGGCAGGCGCAGATGGCCTCGTGCTTTTCAACCGGTTCATCCAGCCGGACTTTGATTTGGAGGAAATGGAGGTGGTGCCGGACCTCAAGCTCAGCACCGCCGGCGAGATTCGCCTGCCGTTGCGTTGGATTGCCATCCTCTACGGCAAGCTCGGCATCTCGCTGGCCGCCACCCGTGGCGTGCATTCTGCGACCGAGGTGGTCAAATACATCCTCGCCGGAGCGGATGTGGTCTGTACGACATCGGCTTTGCTCAAGCAGGGCATTCCATTCATCCGCACATTGCTCACCGACCTGGTCACTTGGATGGATGAACATGAATACGAGTCGGTTGAGCAGATGAAGGGAGCGATGAGTCAAAAGTCGGTAGCGGATCCCGCAGCTTTCGAGCGCGCGAACTACATCAAAACCATCGAGT
Organism: Kiritimatiellia bacterium; assembly: GCA_049451655.1. Classification (GTDB taxonomy): domain Bacteria; phylum Verrucomicrobiota; class Kiritimatiellia; order CAIVKH01; family CAIVKH01; genus CALMUP01. The sequence goes on from JBMTVS010000184.1 coordinate 3,089, forward strand.
ATTTCAAACAGCATCACGCCGCGAACGTACCCTGGTAGACGATTCAGAAATGCCAACATAAGGAGAAGAGCCATGAAAGTTCAAGTTGATGACAGCATCTGCACCGGCTGCGCCGTTTGCAGCGACCTTGTGCCCGAAATTTTTGAGATGAACGACGACAACCTGTGTATGGTTAAGCAGGCCGAAGTCCCCGCCGCTCTTGAGGAAAAAGTTCAGGAAGCTGCCGACAGCTGCCCGGTCAGCTGCATCGCCGTCTCCTAAGTCTTCCCCGGCGGGGACATAGCATTAATGCCCTCAACCATGCAGCAAGTCCTTCCTGGTGGGGACATAGCAGCCTCGTCCACCATACTCGATAAAGTTTATTGGCGGCTGCTTCGTCTTTTTCGCCTTCATAAAACCTCCTGGGACCGGCAGTTTCAGGCCGGTCTCTGGTGCCGTGGTCCGCGCTGCCCACACACGGTCCGCAAGGCAGCGGAGTTATGCCAAGGAGGCTATCTCATCGAATTCGGTTGCGGCGAAGGCACCCTGCCGCTGGCCATGCCCGAAGGATCATTCTCCTTTTACCGAGGCTATGATATTTCGGGGGTGGCTATAAATTCAGCTACCCAAAAGGCCCGGCGCGCCGGCCTCCAAAACTGTGCCTTCGCGCGTGGGGACATGGCGCATTGGCAAGGCGACACCGGAGCCTCGCTCATCGTCCTCGAAGAATGCCTCTATTACCTGTCCACTCCTAAAGCAGAAGCCTTCCTGCGTTGTTGCCTTCAAAGCCTGCTTCCCGGCGGTCACATCCTCGTTGTTATCCACGACGCCGCCAAACATGCCTCCACGATCGAAGCCTGTAAACGCGCCTGCGCCCTCCAAGAACAAACCACCCTCGGCGGCCGCCTCTTTCTCCTCCTCGCCATACAGGGACATAGAAACACTGCATGAACCACCCATCATTTCCATGTCCCCACCCGG
>JBMTVS010000185.1:0-4012 GCA_049451655.1 Kiritimatiellia bacterium
AAGGTGGTCAGCTACCAGATCATGAGCAACCACTACCACCTGCTGGTGCAGGCCCCGGAAAAGCCTTTGAGCCCGGATGAGATGTGCGAGCGTTACAAGAAGTACTATAAGGGTTTCAAGACCATTGAGCCGGACTCGGAGGAATGCGCCGCGTGGTGCAAGCGATCACGGGATGTGAGCTGGTTCATGCGGCTCTTCCAACAAAAGTTCACCATGTGGTTCAACCGGAACTACAAGACGAGACGGCGCGGGAAACTCTGGTGTGACCGCTACAAACACACCATCCTAGAATGCGGCAGCGCGCTCTGGAACTGTTGGAAATATATCGAAAACAACGCCGTGAGAGCCGGCTTGGTAAAGGATGCGGCAGACTACCGCTTCTGCTCCTACGGACGCTGGTGCCAATCCGGCCGGCATCCGTTCGCCATGAATGTGATACAGCTCTTGCTCAAGACATTCGGCTGTTCCGAAATGGCTGAGCTCAAGGAATTACTTCGTCAGGGGCTAGGCAAAGAAGCGCCGGAAAGCAAGACCAAAACCGGCATCAGCACCACCGTCACTCGCCGCGTCCGCTACTGGACAGAGGGACTAGTCATTGGCTCAGAACGCTTCGTGCGCGAAGTCATGGCCCCACACTATCAACGGGCTGAAACCAAGCGACTGGCCCGCAGCGCCCCCGGCGAGGAGCAAGTCTTCGCCTGGCGGACCTTCAAAACCGCCTGAGCAGTAACCGCTCGACCAGTCGATTCGAGAAAACCGCATCGCGGAGGAAGCGGTCTGCCCATCGCCCGAAAAAACAGCTTCGAAGTGCAGTCTTATCACAGAAAACAAGCTCGCTGGCTATGAAGTTCTTAAATCCGACTCTTTAACGTCAGTTTAATGAACAGGTTTTGCCCCTCAAACCCGTAAAGTGACTGTCCCTTACTCGCTCTCGGCGGAAAATTGACTGTCCCTTTGCGTTTTGGGAGATGGGGCCTATATTTCGCCGGGCGGCGCGAGATTGCCCGGTTTTTTTGAGGTTCATGACATGCACACTAGTATTTCCAATAAGAATGAACATTTGGACGTTGCTTTCCTGCGCGACATTCACACGCTGATCGATCAGCTCAGATTGATCATCACGGAGCAAGAGGGCCAAAAGCTGGCCGACAACATCGACGAGATGGGGCATTGGTCCCGGCTCGTGCGCGCCCGGCACCGCAAGGCGGATGTCGAGCGCATGCAAAAACAGGTCGACCAGCACGATTGGACCTCCGCCTACGCCGCGATTCGGGCTTATGCGCTTTATTTTCAGATGCTGAACATTTGCGAGGAACGTGCGCGTATCCGGAGCATCAGCCGCAACCAGGCCATCCGTCAGTCGATTCCCGCGACCCTGGAAACGCTGAAGAAGAACGGGGTCACAAAGTCGACGGTGAAAAAGATGCTTCGACGCATCTCCGTGGAACCGGTGCTAACCGCCCACCCCACCGAAAGCAAGCGGCGCACCATCATGCATCACCTGCTGGACATCGCGAACGACATCGAAAACGCCTCCACCATGCTGGAAACCCTCTGGCAAACCGAGGAAGTCCGCGTCCACCGCGTTACCCCCCTGAACGAAGTGGACAACACGCTGTTTCTATTCGAGTCCTCGATTTTCGAAGCGGTGGCCGACTTTTACCAAACCCTCGACCGCGAACTGGCCAAACACTTTCCCGGCTTGGCCGTGGAGCGCCCGCTCCTGACCTTCGCGTCCTGGATCGGTGGCGACCGCGACGGCAACCCTTTCGTCACGCCCGAAATCAGCCTCCAAACCGCCTCCATGATGCGTCGTACCATCATGATGCTCTACGATGACCAACTCAAAAAGCTGGTAGCCGAACTCACCCACGCCGACCCCGCCATCATCGGCCACACCAGCGAGCAACGCCAGGATTCCTTCCATCCCGCGGAATCTATCCGCCGCGCCATCGAGACCATGCGCCAAAAACTCGCCGCGGGCGGCTACCGGACCCCGGAAGCGTGGATCGCCGAAATGGAAGCCCTGCAAAAGCGGCTACGCAGCCAAAAAGCACGCCGCGCCGCCGATGGACGGCTCAGCCGACTCATCCATCAAGCCCGCGTGTTCGGTTTTCACCTCGCCGAACTCGACTTCCGCGATCACTCCGGAAAACTGGAAACCGCACCTGGCGAAATCGATCGCGAACTCGCCACCATACTGACCCTGCAAAAGGAAGGCGGAACGGCGGCCGCCCACCGCTTCATCCTCAGCATGACCCATTCCGCTGGACAAATCATGGACATCACCCGGAGGGCGCAAGCCCAAGGGTTGAAGCGCATCGATGTCGTGCCCCTCTTCGAAACCATCGGCGACCTCGAGTCGGCGCCGAAGCTGATGCGCGAACTCTGGTCGGATCCGGCCTACCGACGTCACCTCGCCGCGCAGGACAACAAGCAGGAGGTCATGCTCGGCTACTCCGACTCGAACAAAGACGGCGGCTACCTCGCCGCCAACTGGTTTCTGTACAAGGCGCAAAAAGCACTGTGCCGCGAAGCCACCCGCCACAAGATCAAGCTACATTACTTCCACGGTAAGGGCGGCACCATCGACCGCGGCGGCGGCCTGAGTTACCGCAGCTTGCTCGCGCAGCCCCACGCCACCCACGAGGGTTGCCTGCGCATGACCGAGCAGGGCGAAGTCATCTTCATGAAATATGGCAACCGGGACATTGCCCGCAGAAACCTCGAACAGCTCACCTCGGCGGTCATGCAGAACGATGCTCTTCATCGCGAACTACTAAAGGCAAATCCGGTCTGGGAGAACGTCATGGAAGAACTTGCCCGCAGCTCGTTCCGTCACTACCGCGCGTTAATCGAGGCTCCGGGCTTCATCGATTATTTCCGGCAAGCCACGCCCATTGAGCTTATTGAGCAGACCCGCCTCGGCTCCCGCCCCAGCCGGCGCACCGGCGCCAGCAAGCTCTCCGACCTGCGGGCTATCCCATGGGTGTTTTCCTGGACGCAGTCCCGCCACCTCATCCCCGCCTGGTACGGCATCGGCAGTGCGCTGGCGGATTTAATGCCGGAGCATCGCACCGCGCTGCAGAAGATGTATCGCGACTGGCCCTTCTTCGCCATGCTGATGGATAACGCGGAAATTTCGCTCGCAAAAGCGGACATGTTCATCGCCGGACGTTATGCCGGGCTCGTGCGGGACGAAAAACTGCGCGCCGACTTCTTCGGGCGTATCCGGGCCGAGCATAAAAAATCGGTCGAGCATTTACTGGAGGTCACCGGCCACGCCGAGTTGCTGGCCAGCCAGCCCCGCCTCGCGGAATCGATTCGTCTGCGCAACCCTTACGTCGACCCGCTGCATTACCTGCAAATCCGCTTCCTCGACCTGTGGCGCGACACCCCGCTGGAGAAGCGAAGCGAGGAACAACGCCGCCTGCTCGCCATGACCGTCAACGGCATCGCCTTCGGCATGAAGAGCACGGGCTAAGGTCCCTTCTCCAGCAGCAAACCAGCGGGGACAGTCAATTTCCCGTATCCTTAATCCGAACCAAACCAGCCGCCATATGCAAGGGACAGTCAACCTCTTGCCCTTCACTTCATAGCGGGTGAGGGACAGACAATTTCCCGCCCTTCAATCCGGCAAAAACAATATTTTCGACGCATGTTTTAACCGAAATAGAAATGTTTATTCGAGTTGTTACTGCATGATGGAATGGCACTTACGAATCCGCACCTCGAAACATAAGAGATATTTTTCCAAAAATTGTCTCCTCGTTGCTGTTACCGAGATGAAAGGAGAAATCTCACATGCGAACAGCACGAATCAAAGTTGATGAAACGGACACCTGGTACCACTGCTACAACCGGGTCTGCGGGGCAGAGAGTTGGCGGCCTTTCCACAAGCTTCAAAAGCAGGTCATGGTCGAAATACTTCAAGAGGTCAGCGAATTACTCGGGATAAAGGTGGTCAGCTACCAGATCATGAGCAACCACTACCACCTGCTGGTGCAGGCCC
>JBMTVS010000186.1:0-3966 GCA_049451655.1 Kiritimatiellia bacterium
GATGACCTCGGCTTCATCATGGTTATCGTGGCGCACAAGGTTACATGATTCTTGAGCATCCCGAGTTGTCGGTTGAGTTTCTGGTTCCGGAGCGTGGTCGCGGCACGGATCGACCCGTTGATTTGCCCATGCTGGGAGTCAACGCTCAGCCCCTGCGCTACATGGATGTTGCGCTTATGAATGTGATCCAGGCTGAGTTGCATGGTGTGGAGATTAACGTGCCTCATCCCGTCTGCTTTACGCTGCATCGACTTTTAGTGGCACCGCGAAGACGAGAAGAGGATGGCCGCCTGCGGGACCGCGAAATCGCCGTGCATGTGATGGATCTCTTGCATGCCAAAAGCGAGACCTTTTCCGTATTATCTTTTTTTGAAAAGTTTCCGCTATCCTGGCGAAAGATCATCATCCGGGAATTAAAACAGTCGGACAGACCTGATCTAATCGACACATTCGGATTCTCAGCCCTTAAATCCGCAGCCAATCCAAAATCGCCAATCCAAAATCCAAAATCCCAACATGGTCTTTAGCAGCTACGAATTTCTCTTTCTTTACCTCCCGCTGGTTCTCGCGGGTTACTACCTGTTGCCGGGGCGGGGGCGCTCGCTATTTTTGACCTTGGCGAGTTATCTGTTTTACGGGTGGTGGGATTACCGGTTTTGTTCGCTGATGTTGATTTCCACGGTTATCGACTACATCGCGGGGCAGGGGATTGGCCGGGCGCAAACTGCGCGCGGCAAAAAAGGCTGGGTCGCGGTCTCGGTGGTGAGCAACCTCTCACTACTCGGCTTCTTTAAATACTTCGACATGTTCGCCTCGACCATCAACTATGGTCTGGCGAACCTCTTCCCTTCGACCTTCAACCTTGAACCTTCAACCATCCCGCTGCTCCATCTCACGCTCCCCGTCGGTATTTCCTTCTACACCTTCCAGAGCATGAGTTATTCCATCGACCTCTATCGCGGCACAGCGCGCCAGACCCGATCATTTTTGGATTTTGCCTGCTACGTGAGCTTGTTCCCGCAGCTCGTGGCCGGACCGATTGTGCGTTATCATGAACTGGCCGAGCAGTTGCGCGAGCGTAAGCACTCGATAGCCAAGGCCTCTCGCGGGGCCGCGCTGTTCATCGTTGGCTTCGCGAAAAAGGTGCTGGTGGCGGATGCAGTGGCGCCGCTCACCGCGCTGGCCTTCGGGGGTGAGCAGCCGGGTTTCGCGGGGGCCTGGATTGGAACGCTCGCCTATGCCATGCAGATTTACTTCGATTTTAGCGGCTACTCGGACATGGCGGTGGGATTGGGCCTGCTATTCGGATTTCGTTTTCCCATCAACTTCAATTCGCCCTACAAGGCTGTTTCAATCACCGACTTCTGGCGTCGCTGGCATATTTCCTTGTCTAGCTGGCTTCGTGATTATTTATACATCCCGCTAGGCGGCAACCGCATCGGACCGCGCCGCACCTACATCAACCTTGCGCTGGTTATGCTGCTCGGAGGTTTATGGCACGGCGCGAACTGGACCTTCGTGGTGTGGGGCGGCATTCACGGCGTGATGCTGGCATGGGAGCGCTACCGCGGCAGCGCCACCCCGCGCGTCGCCTGGTGGGGCAGGACGCGGACGTTCTTGCTGGTCTGCGCGGCCTGGGTACCTTTTCGCGCGGCAAACATGAGCGAGACGGTGGGCGTTTGGCAGGCCATGCTGGGCCTGAACGGCTTGGGTGCAGATATGGCCTGGGATGGTGCCTTGCCCCTCAATGCCGTATTGACCTTGCTCGGTATGGCCATGGCCATCGCCTTTGCCCTGCCGAACTCATGGGCCCTGCTGCGCATGAGCGAGGATGAAGAAGTCGCACCGCCGTTCGGCCTGACTTGGCCCGCGATTATTCTGCGAACCGGCATTGCGGCAGCGCTGTTTATTATCAGTGTCGGCGTTTTAATGGTAAAGAGCAGCTCGCCTTTCCTGTATTTTCAATTCTGACTTATGAATATCCAAGAATACCTCAGCCGCCATGAAGCCAAGGATCTGCTGCGTTTTCTCACCTGCGGCAGTGTCGACGACGGAAAATCGACCCTGATCGGGCGGTTGCTTCATGACACTAAATCCATCTACGAGGATCAAATGGCCGCCGTCCGCAAGGATTCCGCCGTGCATGGCACGACCGGCGACGACTTCGATCCGGCACTGCTCACCGACGGCTTGAAGGCGGAGCGCGAGCAAGGCATCACCATCGATGTCGCCTATCGCTATTTCTCCACCGACAAGCGCATGTTCATCATCGCCGACACCCCCGGTCATGAGCAGTACACCCGGAACATGGCGACCGGGGCCTCGACCTGCAACCTTGCCGTAGTGCTGGTTGATGCCCGCCACGGCGTGATCACCCAGACTCGCCGCCACAGCTTCATCGCCTCACTGCTCGGGATCCGTCACGTTGTCATCGCGGTGAACAAGATGGACTTGATGGGCTGGTCGGAGGAGGTCTTCGATAACATCCGCAAGGACTACAACGAGTTCGTCGCGCGTCTCGATTTCCAAGACATCCATTACATTCCCATGTCGGCGCTCAAGGGCGATAACGTAGTGGACCAAAGCGTGAATATGCCCTGGTATCAGGGGCCGCCACTACTGAATCATCTAGAGAACGTCAATATCTCGACCGACCGCAACCTCGTCGATTTGCGCTTTCCAGTGCAGCATGTGATTAGGCCGCACCTGGATTTTCGCGGGTTTGCCGGAACCGTCGCCTCCGGCGTCATGCGGGTGGGGGACACGGTGATGAGCCTGCCTTCGCGTCGTACCTCGCGGGTGAAGTCGATTGTGACCTTTGAGGGAGAACGGCAGGAAGCCTATCCTCCGCTCGCGGTTACCGTGACCCTTGAGGATGAAATCGACGTCAGTCGCGGCAGTATGCTGGTTCATCCCAACAACCTGCCCAAGGTCGGCAATGAGTGGGAGGCGATGCTGGTTTGGATGCATGAGAAACCTGCGAAAGCGGGGCAGACCTACCTGGTCAAGCAGGCCGCCAACACCGCGCCCGCCACGCTGGAGGAGCTTCGTTTCACCATCGACGTCAATACCATGCGTCGTGCCGATTCGGATGAATTGGGCATGAACGACATCGGGCGAGCCCGCCTGACCTTGCACCGTCCGCTCGCGTACGATCATTATCAGCGCAACCGCCAGACTGGTAATTTCATTCTGATCGACCGCATGACGAACGCCACCGTGGCAGCGGGGATGATTCTAGACCGCGTGGTCTCGGGTGAGGACGGAACCAAGGTTCCGGTAAGCCGCAACATACGCCGCGAGGCATCGATGGTTGCCACCGAAGACCGCGAGCAGATTCTCAAGCAGCGCGGCGTTACCATCTGGCTTACCGGCTTAAGCGGTTCGGGCAAGTCCACCATCGCCAAGCAACTGGAGCAACAGCTTATTCAGGATGGCCACCTCTGCTACATCCTCGATGGCGACAACATACGTCATGGCTTGAACCGCGACCTCGGCTTTAGCGCCGAGGAGCGCAAAGAGAACATTCGTCGCATCGCCGAGGTCGCGCACCTCTTTAATATGGCCGGCATGATCGCGGTCACAGCCTTCATTTCGCCCTACCGCGCTGACCGGGAGATGGCGCGCGAAATTGTTGGCGCGGACAACTTCCTCGAGGTTCACGTCAGCACCCCGATCGAGGTCTGCGAACAACGCGACCCAAAAAGTTTGTACAAAAAGGCACGTGCCGGCGAGATTCCGCAATTCACCGGCATCACCGACCCTTACGAAGCACCCGGGAAGCCATCGCTCGAAATCGACGCCTCCGCGTTGGAGCCGGAGGAGAGTGTGAAGGCGATCATTCAACTTATGCGCGAATCGGACGTTTTCCGGTAATCGAAGACTGGTAGCATTATCATGAGTCATTACTTAACCACCCATCTTCAGCAACTCGAGGCCGAGAGCATTCACATCATGCGCGAGGTC
>JBMTVS010000187.1:0-3908 GCA_049451655.1 Kiritimatiellia bacterium
CTCCTCCGGGCTGAACAGGAAGGGAATTTCCGGTGGTGTTTTTTCCAGCCGCGTTTTCTTCCCGCGATACTGCCCCCAGATCGAGAGCGGGATCGCCCCGGCGGGGGCCGAGGCACGCCAACCATCTTCAAGCTTGATGCGTATATTGGCCGGTTGGACATGAGGTGTCTTTACCGAGGTGCGGCGAATGCAGCCGTATTCCACCGCGAAACGCGCGTGCTTTTGGCGTCGCGCTTCAATGCGAATCGCCCGGTCCGTGCGGGTATCGGAAAATTCCTGCGCATATGCGAAACCAAGGGCGATCGCATGCGCGCACACCAGGCCGCGCTCGCGCGAGTCCCGGCAGGGGCAAAGGTTTTCGATCGAACCATCTTTCAAGATCTTGAAGCGGGTCAGCATATCGCGGTTGCCGTATGCGATATTTCCCCGCACCAGATTGTCTTCACAGAGCAAGTCCTTGACCGCCGCCGTGTCAAAAAGTCGTTTTCCCTCCTGATACTGATGGGGACCCGCCCACTTAACCAGGGCATCCCGGTTAATGTAGGGCATGTCGCGTTTTTCCGTCGAATTGGAGGGGCTCTGCGTCATGTGTAGCGGGATAACATAACCTGCATCGGCTATATTTCCAAGGGCGAAGCAGGATAATGCGGGAAGCCCGTGCGTGACGAATCTTCAGCTGTATTCGTTAAGCCATCAGCGGCCTGCGTTCCTGTCAGCGCAAAGCCGGAATTGCCCGTAAATCAGGCTCCGTGACAGTGTTTGTATTTCTTCCCGCTTCCACAGGGACAAGGATCGTTGCGGCCGACCTTGGGAACGTCGCGCTTTACCGGTTGAGGCTTGCTAGCCAGGGCGGCCTGCATCGCGGCCTCCTGCTGGGAGGCCGGACGAGGCTGCGCCGCGGCTGCGGCCGCGCCACCACCAAGGGCGGATATCGAAGCATGTTGCGCCTGCACCCGCGGCAACGCGGAGAGGAAGGATTGAAACGCCCCCATCGAGGTCGCGGCGCGGAACATGCGGTCGGTTACGTCGGATTTGATCTTGTCCATCAAGTCCGAAAACATCGTGTAGGCTTCCTTCTTGTACTCCACCAGCGGGTCGCGCTGGCCGTAGGCGCGCAGCCCGACTCCCTGCCGCAACGCATCCATCCCGCGCAGGTATTCCTGCCAGTGGTTGTCGATGGCGTTGAGAATAATGTACCGCTCCATCGAGGCCAGCTGGTTGGGGTCTTCGACCTTAATCTTGACCTCGTAAGCCTGTTTGACCCGCTCCGCGACCAGTTCCGCCGCCGCTTCGGCGGTAATACCACTATCCGGCAGTTGATCGCGCTTAAGGCCGATCGGAAATTTGGTGTTCACCCAGTCGATGAAATTCTTAACGCCTTCCTCGTCCTCCGGTTGCACCATGCTCTCCGCGTTGGCGTAGATTACGTCCGTGGCGACTTCAAGCAATTGTTCGCTTACCTTCTCCGACTGCAGGACCTCGCTCCGGAAACCGTAAATGATTTCGCGCTGCTTGTTCATGACATCGTCATAATCGAGGGTGCGCTTACGGATGGAAAAGTTGTGCTGCTCGACCCGGCGCTGGGCCCGCTCGATGGACTTGTTCAGCCAGGCATGTTCCATCACCTCGCCTTCCTCGATGCCGAGCCGGTCCATCAATTTGGAAATCCGGTCGGAGCCGAAGATGCGCATCAGATCGTCCTCGAGCGACACGTAAAAACGCGACGCACCCGGATCGCCCTGGCGCGCGCAACGGCCGCGTAACTGGCGATCGATGCGGCGGGACTCATGCCGCTCGGAACCGATGACGTGCAAACCCGCCGGTTTGTCGGTGAGCAACTGGCGGAGTGTCTTGCCCTCAATCTTCGTCTCCAGCGAGGCCTGCGACTTGATGACCTCGCGATCGATGTGCACCACGCCTTGCCCCAGCTTGATGTCGGTGCCGCGGCCGGCCATGTTGGTGGCAATGGTCACCGCGCCCGCCTGACCGGCGTTGGCGACGATCTCCGCTTCGCGCTGATGGTTCTTGGCGTTCAGCACGTTGTGCGGAATGTTCACCCGGCGCAGCATCCGGCTGATGACCTCGGAATTCTCCACCGATATGGTGCCCACCAACACGGGCTGTCCGCGCTGGTGGCAGTCGCTGATTTCCTCGATGAGCGCGTTGTACTTCTCGCGCTGAGTCTTGTAGATAAAGTCGTTGTAATCCATCCGGCGTACCGGGCGGTTGGTCGGGATGACCATCACATCAAGCTTGTAGATTTGATGAAATTCGTCGGCCTCGGTCTCCGCGGTACCCGTCATGCCGGAGAGCTTCTTGTAAAGGCGGAAGTAGTTCTGGATGGTGATAGTGGCGAGGGTCTGGGTCTCGCGCTCGATTTTCACGCCTTCCTTCGCCTCTACTGCCTGGTGCAGGCCATCGCTCCAGCGGCGCCCGCTCATCAGGCGACCGGTGTTTTCGTCAACAATCACCACCTGATTGTTCTGCACCACGTATTGAACGTCTTTTTCGTAGAGTGCATAGGCGCGTATCAACTGGTCTACGGCGTGGATGCGCTCGCTCTTACGGGCGAAGGCATCCTGTATGGCCTGACGTTTTTCGAACTTCGCCTCTTCGCTTAGCGAATCATCACCATCAAGTTCTGACATCGCGGACACGATATCCGGCAGCAAATACGCATCGGGATCGTTCGGGCTCAACGCCTCGCACCCCTTATCGGTCAGGCTGGCGTCGTTATGGCGCTCCTCGATGATGAAATAAAGTTCTTCGCGCAACTCCCGGCCATGCTCCTTGTGCATGTCGGTGAGCATCATCGCGTCGATCTTTTCAAGCAGGCGACGGGTGGAGGCATCTTCCAGCAGGCGTTGCAGCTGCGGATGCTTCGGCATGGCTTGATTGGCCTGATAAAGCTTTTGCATCGCCTCTTCGTTGTTGCCTTCGTCGATAAGCTTCTTTGCATCCTGAATGATTTGGTTGCACAGCTCGCGTTGCTTGCGAACCAAGCGCTCCACGATGGGTTTGAGTTCGACGTATTGCTGGGTCGAGTAAGGCGCGGGACCGGATATGATGAGCGGGGTGCGGGCTTCGTCGATGAGGATACTGTCGATTTCGTCCACGATGGCATAAGCATGTCCGCGCTGCACCTGATCCTCGGGGCGGTAGGCCATGCCCATGTCGCGCAGGTAGTCGAAACCAAATTCGTTATTGGTGCCGTAGGTAATGTCACACGCGTATTGCTGGCGGCGGGTGGCCGGGTCCATCTGGCTCTGGATGCAACCGACGGTGAGTCCGAGAAACTTGTAGACCAGTCCCATCCATTCCGCATCGCGCCGGGCCAGGTAATCGTTCACGGTCACCACATGCACACCTTGACCAGTCAGGGCATTTAAATACGCAGGCATGGTGGCGACCAGCGTCTTACCTTCGCCGGTGGCCATTTCAGCGATTTTGCCGTAGTGCAAGGCGAGGCCGCCGATGAGCTGAACATCAAACGGCACCATCTCCCAGGTCAGCGTATGATCACACACTTTGGCTACGGTTCCACAAAGGCGACGGGAGGCATTCTTCACCACCGCAAATGCTTCCAGCTCGATATCGGCCAGCGTCTCGCCCTTTGCCAACCGCTCTTTGAACTCCAGCGTCTTTGCCTTGAGCTGGTCGTCGGAAAGTTTCTGGAGTTCTTCCTCCAATTGATTGATTTTCGCCACCAACGGACGCATCTTTTTCACGTCGCGTTCGTTTTTGGTGCCTACTATTTTACGAATGAGCCATTGCATAGGGCGAAAACAGTAAGGATTGGGAGGGGCTTTGGCAAGCCGTGAGCAGTGGCTGGAGGAATGGGGAATGGGGGGTGCGGGGGGCGGAGATCGGGGGCGTGGCTGCCGCCGTTAGGCGGTGGTTAATCCGGG
>JBMTVS010000188.1:0-3899 GCA_049451655.1 Kiritimatiellia bacterium
CATCCTGGTAACACCGGTTCGAATCCGGTTGGGGGTGCCATGAAGTAGAGCCTCGCGACGACGCTCGGTTCACTTCATGGCGCGGCCGAGGTTCTGCTTCATGGCGACGGTGTAGTGAAGCCGTCCCCGGCTTCTACTGCACCGTGCCCGAGCACTTCGACACCGTTTTTTTAGTAGAACCTCGCGAAGATGCCCGGTTTTGCTGTCTGGTGCACCGGTTGTTTAGCTGGTATGCATTCCGCATGAATCTGTTGCCTTTTTGCGTTTACGTCCTGCGGAGTCGAAAGGACGGGTTGCTCTATATCGGATTCACGACAGACTTACCAAGGCGATTTGCGGAGCATAATGCGGGAAAGTCATTGGCTACTGCGCCACGTCGTCCGCTTGATCTGGTGTATTGCGAGTATCATGCCAGCAAGGCGGATGCTTTGCGGCGGGAGGGTTATTTTAAAACTTCGGCAGGCAAGAAGGCGCTGAAGCTGATGTTGCGTGAATCGCTGGGCATGACACCTGAAACCACGTATAAATAATAGCGTGCGGAAGCAGGTGTCGTTCTCGAAACTGATCTGGATCGCACAGCGTCGAGGGTTTGAAGGGCGAGATTGCGTCCGCCTAAACGGCCATTGGGGCGGCCACCCGGCTGGCGGACCGATTCATAACCGGGAGGAGACGGTTTTTCATCGTCAAATTATATCTGATGTTCGGAGGGGGCGCAAAAGAGCGCATTTCGAACGTCAAAAGAAACCGGTGGCCGTCCTGATTAGCTGCAGTTATTTCACGCGTTCAAAGTCGCCCGGCTTCCAGGTCTTGTCGAACCATGGTTCGAGTGGGCCGTAGAGTCGCATGAAAACAAAGTAACTTTTACCGTGAATGGTCTGTACCCAGTTCCCCTCGTGGCCTTCCGGGGCCTTTGGCCCGAACCAGAGGGTGTAGGAGCCGTCGGGGTTCGACTTTACCTTGGGATCGAGGCTGTCGAGTCCTGCCAACTTCTGGTCGGTCTCCAGGAATGACCGGGTCTGGCTGTCGTAGACGGTGAATGACCAGAAGGCCTTGGCCGGAACCGGACCCGGCAGGGTTACCGAGTACGTCTTGCCACCGTCGAGATAATTGCCTTCGGCATCTCGCGCAACGGTCGGATAAACAGAGCCCGTGCCCACCTTGGGGGTGGCCATGGCAGGGGTGACGCCGGTAGCGATATAGTGCCACATCACGCGGTTATCGAGCATCATGGCCCCGTTGTCCATGAAGTCATACGCCCCGGCAAAACTGGAGTACCATTGCCGATCCGGATAGTAGTAGGTGCTCTTGTCACGAGGCGCAAAAGCGATCGCACGGGCTGTAGCGTTTCCGATGGCCACCGCCTCGGTCAGAATTTCCCGCATCCGCGCATCGGGCGCAAAAGGCTGTCCTTTCTTGATGCCGATCGATGCGAACAGGCCAAGAATCTCCGGGTTGAAGGCATCCGCGGGTTCATGCTGGATAACGGCATTCATCTCCTCGAAGAAATGAAAATCGTTGGCGTGAACCGTGTTGTACTGCAGACCTGAAACATTGACGAATTGCTGTTCCGGCGGATGGTCGGCTTGCGATAGAGGGTATAGGCGAAAGCTCTCCTTCACGCCACGCACCGCTCCGGCAATGTCCCCGTCCTTGACGAAAGCCCGGAAAAAAGCCGGATTGCGATAGGTCGGCACGTTCACAACGAAGTAGCCGGGTGGTATCTCGCCTTCATAGGAGGTATGCACGAAGAGGTACTTGCCGCCCTCTCCCTGATCCGGACCGGTCAAGCCCACATCCGTGACCCAACGAAAAAAAGCGTCGCCAACCGGTCCCATCACGCCGGGCGGCACTTCCATAACCATGGGGCCATCCTCAAGATTCAACTCCATCATGCAATATGGCGTGGTGGAATTGGGGGTGAGATACAGAGATCGGGCATCCATCAGATTTTCTGTGATACCCATATCCCCGGGCTGCATGCCGACTTCCTTGAAACCCTCGAGAATGGCGTATACTGAAGCTGCCGGAATGCCGCTGAGGAAGGCTTCGGTCCCACGCGCCAGGTCGATGAAGTCGTAGCTTTTTTCCACGGTGGACTTGCTTGGCATGCCGTCAAAGAATTCCAGGTTGCCAAGCAGTTTAGTCGTTACAGTATCCGGCGTGAGGATGGACGGCGGCACCACGGCTTTATATGTTGGGTCGGCTGCGCTCGCCTTGTGGTCCAAGCGCTTCACCGCCGGCGGGAACCATTCTCCACGCTTGACCATGTCTCTCGGGACGTAGGTTCGCAACGTAAGCGAAAAGCCTTTGCCATCGGCTGTAGGTAGCCAGTTCGATTCCGGTATCGCAGCGTTGGTATTTGGTGCGATGAGAATCTTTAGCGAACCGTCGTCATCTACCTTCAGTGGCGAGTAACTGTTTAGATTGAAGCGATTCAGCGGATTGGGCACCACCCGGTAATCAGGAACATCAACCAGGATCACCGACCAGTAGCCATCTACCACGGCGTCGGGGTGATCCGTCGCGGAAAACTCCAGGATGTATTCATTCGACCCATTGAGTGGCCGGCCATCGGCGTCCTTGGTCGCAACGAAATAGATGACCTCGTCGTTCGTGTTGGCCCAGAGTCCTACCAGGTTGGCGGAGCTGCGCATCCAATAGTCGCTTCCATAGTTGCCTGTGCCGAGGGTGCCTAGCCAGTTGTTCTTAAATACCCCGGATTTGGTAACGGCATATTGCAGGAATTCCGGCACAATCTGACTTCTGATCAGCGCATCCAATTGTTGCCGCTGCGGCTTGTTGTTAGCTTGTAATGCTATCTCGCGAACCTTCGCCTGCATCTGCGCGGCGATTGGCGAGATGTCCATTGCGCTGGTCAGCACGGCGTCAACATGGTCAAAGATTTCAACGCCCATCAATTCTTCGTTGCCAAAGTACGGGACCGGAACGACAGGTTCGATCACGGGGTTGCCGAGCGCCGTGAGCTTGAATTGCTTTTGTAATGCTATCGCGCCTTCGGTGTTTGTTTTCAGCTCAACGCGGGCAAGCATTTTTGCTTTGCGGGAGTGCAGTTCAATGCGCACGGCATCGGAAGGCACCCCGGCTTTGGAACCCGGAGCGACGAATGCAAATTTGCCAAACGGGTGTGACGGGAAGTTGCGCTCGTTGATATTGACAATCACATCGCCCCATTCGTTACAAATCTGCGCGGTATAGTAACGATCCCTGATCTCCGGGATTTCAAGTAGCACGGGCGTCTCGTCGTCCACGGCAATCCATGCTTCCAGATACGCAACGTCGAGGTTTGGGTTAACGAAGTCTGCCGACCCGACCGGGTTGTATTTAATGGTGTTGTAGGTGACGCCCGGTTCCTTGAGGTCATTTTGCTCCTGCCTGATGACAATGACGCGCCCCAGCAGGTAGACGTAAGCATCCGACACGGTTTGTTTATCGAGCGATTGTTGCGCCATGGAGGGAGACGCTACGAAAGCCATTAGCATTCCGGCCAGCACGGCTAACTTAAGGATGGCGGCTTTCATGCCGTGTGTTCTTACGCAATGTGTCATTCGCTTATCTCCAGAGTTTTCCTGGTCGGCTAACAGTTTTGTTAGACGACACGTGTTCACTTTCACCCGGACTTTTTGGTTCGCAATTACCGGATCGGGCCGTCCGGTTGAAAATATCGACATGGCCGGTCGTGATCGCTTTGCTGGAAGGACCATAGGCCCCGACGCCGGTATCGACAATGGCAAATTCCCTTAATTCCCTTGGCGCGGGCAGCCGGGTCCAGGTCAGCGTTTATGAAGAACTTTCCAAGCATTGGAACTTTATCGAGGCTAGTCTTCCAATCACTGGAAAAATGCTGGCCTCAAGCTCCCGGCTCCATGCGATCATTATGG
>JBMTVS010000189.1:0-3865 GCA_049451655.1 Kiritimatiellia bacterium
TCCCTCCGGAAGCGCGTCAAACGAAACGTTGCGACCTCATCGCGGCGACAACGCGGACGTTGTTACCACCCTAAATGACAGCGTGGGCAGCTTCTCTACCGGGGCCGACCAGGAATTTACCGATGCCACCTCATCAACCGGGTCCTCCACGGGCCGCTTTTACCGCGCTGTTCAGCAACCCTGAACGCAAAGAATCCCTGGAACCGGTAAGGCGTGATTTACAATCCTGATCGAAGATGTCGCGATGGGCAGATCGCCGCGGCAGATGGCTCCGGCGGGGGCAGCTTGGCGGAATGAGACCACCACCAACCGGATCACGCGGGCGAGGATGAATGCAAGGTCTTCGCCTGCGTCAAGGCGGGGTGGTTTAGCGAGGAAAAACTTGGAGGTTGTTGAGCGGGTGGCGGAGTAGATTTGCCGTGACTGCGACAAAATCTTTTTCTGGTTTTTACGCCGGTGTGGTATAGTATCGCCGCTTGTTCGAATGAAGGGCGCGGTAGCCAAGTGGTAAGGCAGAGGTCTGCAAAACCTTTATCCGCCGGTTCGATTCCGGCCCGCGCCTCCAGTGTCTTCCGGTTTTTCAAGTCGCCTTGCCAATCTTGCTTGACCTCTCCGGCGGAATGGTAAACAAGTGCGGCAGAACAAGAAATAAATGGAAGACCTCCCCAACCGAGTGAGCTAGAGAAGATTATGGATACACCGCGTAACTTGAAGTACACCAACTCCCACGAATGGGTTCGCGTCGAAGGCAAGGAAGTCGTCGTCGGTATCACCGATTTCGCCCAAGACCAGCTTTCCGATTTGACCTATGTCGAATTACCGGCCGTGGGCGATTCGTTTTCCGCCCAGGAGGAGGCCGCCGTGTTGGAGTCGGTTAAAGCCGCATCCGATATTTATGCACCCGTGAGTGGAACGGTGACCGCGGTGAATAACGAACTGCTGGACCACCCGGAAGTCGTGAATACCGACCCCTACGGTCAAGGCTGGTTGTTCAAGCTCTCGCTGGAAGACAAAACCGAGCTGGAAGGCTTGCTGGACGCGGACGAGTATGATGCGTCCATGCCGGACGACGAATAAACACGCCCGGCGCGACCACGATGGCGCACGCCATCTTTTTTCCTGATCCGGTGCCTTATGCAAAAGGGCTGCGCATACAGCTCGCCCTGCATCAGGCGCGGCTGAACGGGCTCATTCCCGACACCGTGATGTTTCTGCAGCATCGCCCCGTAATTACCCTCGGCCGCCGCGGGCGCACCCAGCATTTACTCATGAATGAAGTGAGCCTGCAGCAGCAGGGCATCGACCTTTTTGAATCTTCGCGCGGCGGCGATGTGACCTATCACGGTCCGGGACAGGTCGTGATGTACCCCATCATGCGGTTGAGCCGCCAGGGGCGCGGCTCGCACAGTTATTTGCATCAGCTCGAGGAAATATCCATTCGCACCTGTGCGCGTTATGGCGTGGAGGCCTGGCGCCGCGAAGGTAAATCCGGAGCGTGGACGGCGGCCGGAAAAATCGCCGCGATCGGCTTCAAGCTCCAGCGCTGGGTAACCCTGCATGGTACCAGCTTTAATGTAGAAGCGGGGCTGCATGGATTTGACCTGATCGTGCCGTGCGGCCTGGCTGGTGAGCCGGTAGCTTCGTTGCGCAAGCTGACCGGTGAAGCTTGTCCAACCGTGGCCGAGGTCGCGCAAACCATGGCCGACCAGTTCGAAGAAGTTTGCGGCCGCCGGCTGACGCGAGTCGATTACGAGGAGGCCATGGAGATTGAGGGGTGGAAGCTACCGATTGAATAGATGTCAGGATGTGTTATCCGGTTTTTTCATGTTGAATTGCTTCCCCGAACCCCGAACCCCGAACCCTGACCACCCATCCCGGCACAGTTGACAGCCCCACCACCCGGGATTAGTTTATGACCATGACAAGCAATTCAAACATCCACGATATCCAGCATTACCGCGCTTTGTTAGCGGACCGGCTTTTGCTATGCTTTCAGGGTGTCGCGGATGGGGCGACCGGATAACCTCCGGTTCAACGGTTTTGAAAACCCACTCCGCGATGAACGGAGTGGGTTTTTTTGTTGCCGGAGTTGAACGAGAAACGTACAGGAATGCCATGAGTACACAAAACGAACAAGATCGTGTGGTTATTTTCGATACCACGCTGCGCGACGGCGAGCAATGTCCGGGCGCGACCATGAATTTGCATGAAAAGCTGGAAGTGGCCCGGCAGCTTGCCCGCTTGAAGGTGGACATTATTGAAGCTGGCTTCCCCATCGCTTCGCCGGGCGACTTCGAGGCGGTTCGGTTGATTTCTGAATCCATTAGCGGTCCGACCATTTGCGGCCTCGCCCGCATCAAGGAAAAGGACATCGCGCGAGCCGGGGATGCCTTGGCTCCGGCGGCCAAGCGGCGAATTCACACGTTCAGTTCGGGCAGCGATATCCATCTCGAAAGCATCCTGCGCATGTCGCGCGAGGAAAATATCAAGCGCTCGGTCGAGGCGGTGAAGTATGCCTGCACCTTCACGGATGATGTCGAGTATTCCGCGCAGGACACCACCCGCTCGGACTGGGATTATCTGGTTGATTTGTACACCGCCACTGCTGAGGCGGGGGCGACCACGCTGAATATTCCCGATACGGTCGGCTACGCTACTCCGGAGGAATACGGCGCAATGATTGCCTACATTGCCGAACGGGTGAAGGTGCCGGGCGTTATCTTTTCCGTGCATTGCCACAACGACCTCGGCTTGGCCGTGGCGAACTCACTCGCTGCCGTTCGCAACGGCGCGCGGCAAATCGAGTGCACCATCAACGGCATCGGCGAGCGGGCGGGCAATTGTTCGCTCGAGGAAGTAGTGATGGCGATGAAGACCCGCGCCGATGCGATGAAGGTCTGGACCGGCATCAACACCCGCGAGATTATGAAGTCATCGCGCATGGTGAGTCGCATGACCGGATTGGTGGTCCAGCGTAACAAGGCCATCGTTGGCGCGAATGCTTTCGCGCACGAGTCGGGCATTCATCAAGACGGTATGCTGAAAAACCGCATGACCTACGAGATCATGACCCCGGAGGATGTCGGCGTGGCCGGGACCGATCTGGTGCTGGGCAAGCATTCCGGACGGCATGCGCTCGGCGTTCATCTCGAGAAGATGGGATTTGCGTTGAACGAGGCCGAGCTCGAGCGGGTGTATGACAAATTCAAGGTGCTGTGTGACAAGAAGAAGGTGATCTACGATGACGACCTGATCACCATCATGCAGGACGAACAGCAGACCGGCGTTCAAGTTTACACGCTGGACTATCTGCAGGTGTCCACCGGTATGGGCACGCTCCCGACCGCGACCATCCGCTTGAAAAAAGAGGATCAGGTTTACGAGGACGCGGCCATCGGCGACGGCCCGGTGGATGCTTCGTGCAAGGTGATCGACCGCATAACGGGCATTACCGGCGAACTGGAGGATTACTCGCTCCAGGCGGTGACTGCGGGCGAGGATGCTTTGGGTGAAGTCAGCATGCGGGTGCGCTACGGCGATGTCGTGATTTCGGCGAAAGGGTCGAGCACGGATATTGTGGAGGCCAGCGCTAAAGCGTATTTGAATTGTTTAAACCGCTATTTCTTCACCATGAAGATGCAACAGCCCGACGGAAGCAACGGGGAATCGGCGCGGGGCGGCAGACAACCGTAGGGGCCGCGCTCGCGCGTTTCCGGGTGGGCCGTGCGATGGGGGTAGGGCTTGTGGAGGGCGTTTTTTCCGTTCCGACTTTTTTAGTGTCTGTTGCGTTGTCGCGGGCGTCCGCAAGCGGAGCCCCTACAGGATGCCTGCACGCGTAGGGGCCGCGCTTGCGCGTGTCCCATGG
>JBMTVS010000190.1:0-3848 GCA_049451655.1 Kiritimatiellia bacterium
CTACGGTTCTGGAGGGGGCAGTTCAGGCGGCGGCGATATGGGGGGTGGCGACATGGGGGGTGGCGACATGGGGGGTGGCGACATGGGGGGTGGCTCATCAGACCCTGGCGCCGAGACACCTTTTTAGCACCACTTGCTTGACAAAATACGACTCTCTCCTAATCTCTATAGGAAAAGTGCAGATTAACAGAGGAGACGTATCATGAGTCACATTTACGAAGACAACTCACAGGCCATCGGCCGCACCCCGCTCGTTCGCTTAAATCACGTCACCAAAGGTGCCAAGGCGACCGTGCTGGCCAAAATCGAGGGCCGCAATCCCGCCTATTCCGTGAAGTGCCGCATCGGCTCGAACATGATCTGGGATGCCGAAAAGCGTGGCATACTCAAACCCGGCGTTGAAATCGTTGAACCCACCTCCGGTAACACCGGCATCGCGCTGGCTTTCGTATCCGCCGCCCGCGGATATAAGCTGACCCTGACCATGCCCGAAACCATGAGCATTGAGCGCCGCCGCGTGCTGGCCATGCTCGGAGCCAACCTCGTCCTGACCCCGGGCGCGGAAGGCATGAAGGGTGCCATTGCCAGAGCCACCGAAATCGCCAACAGCGATCCGGAAAAATATTTCATGCCCCAGCAGTTCAAGAATCCCGCCAACCCGGCTATCCACGAAAAAACCACCGGGCCGGAAATCTGGGATGATACCGACTGAGCCATCGATGTGTTGGGTTCCGGTGTCGGCACCGGTGGTACCATCACCGGCGTCTCTCGGTACATCAAGAATGAGAAGGGCAAACAAATCGAATCCGTGGCAGTCGAGCCCAAGGAAAGCCCGGTGATCAGCCAAAAGCTCGCCGGTGAAGAACTAAAGCCCGGCCCGCACAAGATTCAAGGCATCGGCGCCGGTTTCATTCCTGATACCCTCGACCTCAGCGTCGTGGATAAGGTGCAGCAAGTCTCCAGCGAGGAGGCTGTGGAAATGGCCCGTCGCCTCGCAACCGAGGAAGGACTTCTCGTTGGTATCTCCTGCGGTGCCGCCGCTCACATTGCGGTAAACCTCGCCCAGCAGGAAGAATATGCGGGCAAGACCATCGTCGTAGTCCTCCCCGACGCCGGCGAACGCTACCTTTCCACCGTCCTCTACCAGGGAATCGGCGGATAAGTTCATTCCGTTGATTATTCCAATGCTTGGAACAAACGGAGTATCCGTTTTCCAGGCATTGGAAACTGCGGCCCATGATTTCCAGTAGCTGTCAGTATGCCCTGAAAGCCATGCTCGAGTTGAGCCTGCGCTATCAGCAGGGGCCCATATCCATCGGCCAGATCGCCGAGTCGCAAAAAATCCCCGCCCGTTTCCTCGAAGCCATCCTCCGCCAACTTAAACAAGCCGGACTTGCCGATTCCGCGCGCGGAAAAGATGGAGGCTACTTCCTCGCCCACCCTCCGCACGAAATCAGCGTCGGTCAAGTCATCAAGGTTATCGAAGGGCCCCTGCTCGCGATCCGCGATAATACCAGCACGGATGAACTGCCCGATGTTTTTTCGTCCGTCTGGAATCAGGCATCCCTCGCCCTCTCCCGCGTGCTTGATCAAACCCGGTTCGATACATTGGTCGACGAGGAATTAAACCGCGCCTACGTCGCCGCCACGAATTTCTCGATTTAAGCCCCCGCCCGGTCTATCCTCGAGGCATGCACGAGTTTGGCATAGCTGAGGGATTGCTGGGCGCCGTGATCGAAAAAGCCCGCGAAATTGGTGCACCGCGCGTAGTTTCCATCAAATTGCAAATCGGCGCGCTGTCCGGTGTCGAAATTGATGCCCTAACCTTCGCCTTCACCGCCATCTCAGTAAATACGCCGGCCGAACATGCCGAATTGAAGATCGAAACGATTCCGGCGAGCTGCTATTGTTTGGATTGCGACTTGTTGTTTGAGTGCGCCCCGGCGGCCTACGCCTGCCCGAGCTGCCAGCAAGTAAGCCCGGACATGCGGACCGGACGTGAATTGAAACTTGTTTCCATGGAGGTTGACTGATGTGCGAAACCTGCGGATGCGCGATACATCATGGACATGAGCACACCCACCATCACGGTGAAGTGGACCTTGGGGCACAACCCCTGCTTTCCCTGAATGATCGTCTGGCCGGTAACAACCGTCGCCTCTTCCGCGATCACGGCGTCACCGTGGTGAACGTCGTCTCCTCCCCCGGCGCCGGTAAGACCGCCCTGCTGGAAAAAAACAAGCGCGCCCTCGGCGCGGAACTGCGCCTCGCCGCCATCCTCGGTGACCTCGCCACCGAAAACGATGCGCAACGCCTCCGCTCCTCCGGCGCCCACGCCAGGCAAATAACCACCGGCTCGGCCTGCCATCTCGACGCCCACATGATTTGCCACGCGCTCGAAGACGAACACCTCGACCTGCACCACCTCGACCTGCTGCTCATCGAAAACGTCGGCAACCTCGTCTGCCCCGCCTCCTTCGACCTCGGCGAGGATTTGTTCGTGGTCGTGCTCTCCACCACCGAGGGCGAAGACAAGCCGCTCAAGTACCCGGTCATCTTTCTCAAGTCCGACGCCGTCCTGCTCAACAAGATCGACCTCGCCGCCGCCGTCGAATTCAACCGCGAGCTCGGCCTCAAGAACATCGCCGCCGCCGCGCCCAAGGCCCGCTGCTTCGAAACCTCCGCCCGCAAAGGCGACGGTCTGGAGGACTGGTACGATTACCTCCGGCGTCACGTCGCCGCCAAACGCGCGGCCCATCAGGCGCATCAGGGATGAACGAAGCGCGGACGCGTGCCCTCCGCTACCTCGTGCGGGGCGCCGTGCAGGGCGTGGGATTCCGTCCGTTCGTGTACCGCGAAGCCACCGCCCGCGCCCTCCGCGGTTGGACCATCAACACCCCCGAAGGCGTCGAAATCCTGATCGCCGGCCCCCCCTGGCAAATCGACGACTTCGACGCCGCGCTGCGTTACAACCCGCCCCCCGCCGCCCGCATCGAGTCCATCGAAGCATCTCCCTGCGAGGATAGCGACCTGCCCGCCACCTTCGAAATCCGCGCCAGCCAGCTCGAGGGCGCTCACAGCGCCACCATCCTGCCTGACCTCGCGATGTGCACCGACTGCCTGCGCGATATTAGCGATCCCGCCAACCGCCGCTACCGCTACCCATTCACCAATTGCATCAACTGCGGACCCCGCTACAGCATCATGCTCGGCCTGCCCTACGACCGCGACCGCACCACCATGCGCGCCTTCACCATGTGCGAGGGCTGCCGCGCCGAATACGAAAACCCCGCCGACCGCCGCTTCCACGCCCAACCCAACGCCTGCCCGCTCTGCGGACCCCACCTCTCGCTCTGGAATCGCGATGGCCAAACCATCGCCGAACGCGACGAGGCGCTCAAGCTCGCCGCCCAACAAATCAAGGACGGCCGTATCGTCGCCGTCAAAGGCATCGGCGGATTTCACTTGCTCGTGGACGCCACCAACGACGAAGCCGTTCGCGAACTCCGCCGTCGCAAGCATCGCGAGGAAAAACCCTTCGCGGTGATGGTGCGTGATGTCGCTGCGGCCAACGCGCACGCCAACGTCGCGCCCGAAGAGCAGCGCTGGCTCACCTCGCCCGCCGCGCCCATTGTCCTGTTGAAACGGAAATCCACCAACATCGCCCCCTCCGTCGCGCCGGACAATCCATGGCTCGGTATTTTCCTGCCTTACTCCCCACTTCATCATCTGCTCATGGATGAAATCCAGTCGCCGGTTGTCGCCACCAGCGGCAACTTCAGCGACGAACCCATCGTCACCGACGAACACGAAGCCCTCGATCGGCTTGGCGGCTTCTGCGATTATTT
>JBMTVS010000191.1:0-3822 GCA_049451655.1 Kiritimatiellia bacterium
GCCCGGCCGACCCGGGTGCCCTGGCAGCGCTGTCGGCCGGGGTGTGGCCCGACTCGGCCGCCAGGAATGCCGACGGCGTGATGACCGTGGCGGGGATGGATGTGCGGGACATCGTGGCCGAAGCAGGATCGCCGGTGAAAAAACCCGCCGATCCCGTACCAGCATCTGCTGTTAATACCCACGCCCCGAAGCCCGTGCCGCCGTTCGATTCATTCGTCCACGTACCTGAATAATTTCCAGCGTTGTCCGACGCGATTTGCGCGAGGGTAGTGGTTGTGAAAGCGATCGCCATGGCGACGCTCCAGCTCAAGGTCTTGATCCAACTCTTCATCGATGTGCTCCTACGTTTAAGTTGCATATACCCGACACACAGTTTCTCCAACCGGCTTGCATCCACACGCGCCAAACCGGAATAAAACGAAAACCTGAACAAAAATTAACCGGGAGGGAAGAAAAAATATAGAGGAAAAACGTTTTTCTTATAAAGGGTTGCATGGTTGGGGTTTGCGCGTATCGGTCACAAAAGTATTGAGCAAAAGACCACCCTCGGCTACGTTCCAAACCTTATTGCCCGCATTTATTGGAGAAATTTCATGACCGCTAGCGCTAAACCAACCTCCGTAATCACCGGTGGAGCCGGCTTTCTCGGTTCCCATCTGACCGATTTGTTGTTGTCGAAAGGGCATCGGGTCATCGGCCTCGACAACCTGATTACCGGCAACATGGCCAATGTGGCGCATCTGGCGGGAAATCCGGATTACAAGTTCATCAAACAGGATGTGACCGAGTACATCTACCTCGATGGCGACGTCGATTTCATCTTTCACTTCGCCTCGCCGGCGAGCCCGATTGATTACCTCGAGCTGCCGATTCCCACCTTGAAGGTCGGCGCGCTCGGCACCCACAAGGCGCTGGGTTTGGCCCGCGCGAAAAAGGCGCGCCTGCTGCTGGCCTCGACCTCGGAGGTGTATGGCGATCCGCTGATCCACCCGCAGACCGAGGACTACTGGGGCAACGTGAACCCGGTCGGCCCACGCGGCGTGTATGACGAGGCCAAACGTTTCGCCGAAGCCATGACCATGGCCTACAACCGCTACCACGGCGTCGAGACCCGCATCGTGCGCATCTTCAACACCTACGGTCCGCGCATGCGCCCGAAGGACGGCCGCGTGGTGCCCGCCTTCATCACCCAGGCGCTGAAGAACGAGCCCATCACCGTATTCGGCGACGGCTCACAAACCCGCAGCTTCTGTTATGTTTCCGATCTCATCGCCGGTATCTATGCCCTCTCGCAGAGCGACGAGGTCAACCCGGTGAATATCGGCAACCCGAGCGAAATGAGCGTGAAACAATTCGCGGAGGTCATTCGCGACCGGTGCGGGAGCTCGTCGGAGATCGTCTACAAGCCCCTGCCGGTCGACGACCCGAAAATCCGCCAGCCCAACATCACTCGCGCCCGCGAAATCCTGAAGTGGGAACCGAAAGTGAACCTCGACGAAGGCCTGGAAAGCACCATCGCCTACTTCAAGGGTTTACTGGACAAGGGCGAGATTTAGTTCCGGTCCATGCTGAAAACGCCCTCACGGGCGCGCTACGAGCAGGCGCTTGCAGGGTCGCCCTGAGGCGATCGATTGAGCATGAAGGGAAAATGCATCCGCCGGAACGCCTGGGTCACGGCTCGCGGCACGGGTTGGCATTTAGCGTTACTTTAGGATGAAAACCTCTTCGTCGGCCCGAACAAAAGCGGTGTCGCCTCGAAGACTCGTTGCCACCGCAGTCCAAAATGACCCCTCACGGGCGCGCTGCGAGCAAGGCGATCGAAAGAGCGCGAAAGGACCAGTAACTGATCGTCTCTATGGCACCGGCACGAACAACTTCTGTCCGACGCGCAGGTTGTTGGCATCGGCTAAATTGTTCGCGGCGACGATGTCGGCGGTGGTGACGCCGTAGGCTTTGGCAATAGCGGACAAGGTTTCGCCGGACTGCACCACATGCTCGTAGCCGGTATCGCTGACCTGCCGTGGCCGCGAACCCGTCGTACTTCTGGTTGCCGCCTGCTGCCGGCGCATCAGTTCGGCCATCTCGCTGGAGAGTTTGTTGACGATTTCCTTCTTGTCCTGCTCGCGCGCTGCATCGACCGCGCGAATGCGCTTGTTTAAATCGTCGAGAGTGGCGTTGATGCCCTGCATCTGCCCCTGTACGGCGCGCGTCTGCTCCGCCCCGGCCACGCTTACCTGCTGGTTCATGCGCTGCATGTCATCCTCGACGGCGTCGAGGCGGGCACGCAACCGTCGCAACTCTTCCTGAAGCATCAGGTTATCCTCGCGCTGGCGCTGCATGAGCATTTCCTGCTCACGCGGACTGGCCACACAACCAACGGCGAAAACCGCCGCCATCATCATCGGTAAAATCATCCGGACTAAATTCATGATGCAGACTTCCTGTGGATTCACGTATAACTTTGAGTCTAGTACATCCACGGGGCTGAACAAGCGATAAAGGAAATTTCATCATGACCGGCGACATCCTCATCAAAAACGCGCGCGTTTGGCCGGCCGCCCACCGCGAAGTTATCGAAAATGGCTCCGTGTTGATCAGCGATGGACGCATCGCACAGGTAGGCTCATTTACCGGCCGCGCCCGCACGGTCATTGATGCGGATGGTTGCCTGGTAATGCCGGGTTTCATTCAGGGGCATATCCACATGTGCCAGACGTTAATGCGGGGCATCGCCGAAGATCTCGCCCTCCTGCCCTGGCTGCGAGGGTACATTTGGCCCGGCGAGGCGGCGCACAACGAGGCCTCCATCCGCGCCTCGGCCATGCTGACCTGCGCGGAGCTTATTCGCGGCGGCACCACCGCCTTTCTTTCCATTGAGACCACCCGTCACACCCACGAAACCTTCCGCGCGGTGGATGAAGCCGGACTCGCCGGGGCGATCGGACACTGCCTGATGGATGAAACCGGCGGCTATCCACCTATCGCGGTGGATAACGACGATGCCCTCGCCTACTGCGATACCCTGCTCGACAGCTGGGGCGATCATTCGCGCCTGAAGCTGGCCGTGGCCCCGCGCTTCGTGCTGAGCTGCTCGGAGGAAAACATGCGCGAGGCCTGCGCCTATGCCCGCGATCGCGGCTTGATGCTGCACACCCACAGCTCGGAGCAGCGCGAGGAAATCGCCATCGTGAAGGAGCGCACCGGACGCAGTAATATCGTCTATCTCGCCGACGTCGGCCTGATCGGTGCCGATACCGGACTCGCCCACTGCGTGCATGTTGATGACGAGGAGATGGACATCTTGCGCACCACCGGCACCCACGTGCTGCATTGTCCCTCCGCGAACTTCAAACTTGCTTCCGGCATTGCGCCGACTCCCGAATACCTGCGCGAAGGCGTCAACGTCTCCATCGGTGGCGACGGTGCGCCCTGCAACAACCGGCTTGACCAGTTCCTCGAAATGCGTCTCGCCGGCATGATGCAGAAAATCCGCCTCGGCCCCGACGCCCTCTCCGCCCGCGACATCGTCATGATGGCCACCGAGGGCGGGGCGAAGCTGCTCGGCTGGGAGGATGAGATGGGCACCCTCGACCCGGGCAAGCGGGCCAACCTTATTCTCGTCGATCAATCCAGCTTCCACACCCTGCCCTCCACCGATCCCGCCACCAATGTGGTTTACAGCAACACCGCCGAAGACGTGGTGATGACCATGGTCGACGGCCGCATCCTCTACGAAGACGGCCGCCTCACCACCATCGACGAGGACGCGTTACGCGACACGGTGCGGCGCGAGGCAAGAAAGCTACTCGAGCGGGCAGGCAT
>JBMTVS010000192.1:0-3780 GCA_049451655.1 Kiritimatiellia bacterium
CGGCCAAAAACGCTCGTACCTGACCCACGTTGAACTGCATGGTGAGTTGGGTGTAGATAGACATAACGCCGAAAGAATGAACCGGCTTGTCATGATGCGTCAACTGGATAGCTTGGCGTGATCATGATTGCACTTTCCCCCTCAAAAAACGAAGAGAGTCACTATGCAACGCATCACCGAACCTGAATTGATGAACGAGCCCGGGCAGGCGGTCGCCTATGCGAACGCGGACTTCGAGGCGCCGCATCGCCGCGTGATCGAGCTTTTCCGCCGCACCTTTCCCGACTGGCCGGGCACCGGACGCGTCCTCGACCTTGGTTGCGGCCCCGGCGACATCGCGATGCGCTTTGCCCGCGCCTACCCGGAATGCATGATCGACGGGATCGACGGCGCCGCCGCCATGCTGGATGTCGGACGCGATATCCTGAAGAAGGACCCGTCGCTCGCCGCCTGCGTGAACCTCCTCGAAATCATGCTCCCGCACCAGCGCCCGCCCCACGACCAGTACGATGCCGTCATCAGTAACAGCCTCCTTCATCACCTCCATGACCCCTGCGTGCTCTGGAACGCTGTCGCCGAATTCGCGAAACCCGACGCCCCGGTTTTTATCATCGACCTCATGCGCCCGGACTCGCCAACCGAGGCCCAACGCCTCACCGACCTTTACACCGTCGGCGCGCCAGACGTCCTTCGCCGCGATTTCCACGCATCCCTCTTCGCCTCCTTCACCCCGTCTGAAGTTGCGGAACAACTCCAATCCATCCCCGCGCTACGCCATCTACAAGTTTCCGCTATCAGCGATCGCCATCTCATGGTATGGGGTACGTTATTATGCCCTATCAAGCCGCCATCTTTGACTTAGACGGAACCCTCATCGACTCCCTGCGCGATATCGCCGAATCGATGAACCGCTCGCTCGCTGCCATGGGATACCCCACCCATCCCGTGGAAAAATACAACATCTTCATCGGCGAGGGCGTAAAAGTCCTGGTCGAGCGCGCCCTGCCCGAAGGCGCCCGCGACGAGGCGCACATGAACGCGTTTCTCGACGGCTACCGCAGCGACTACCTGAACAACTGGAACATCTACACCACCATCTACCCAGGCATCCCGGAATTTCTGAAACGCATGGTCGCCGCCGGCATTCCCATGGGCGTGCTCTCCAACAAGCCCGACGAAGCCACCCGCAAATGCGTGGAACACTTCTTCCCGGACATCCCCTTCATCTTCGTAGCCGGCCAGCGCGAGGGCATACCGCGCAAGCCCGACCCCACTGTGGCTCTCGAAATCGCTGAAGCGATGAGCATGAAACCGGAGCAATGCGTCTTCGTCGGCGACACCTCCACCGACATGCAAACCGCCGTGGCTGCCGGCATGTTCCCCGCCGGGGTTAGCTGGGGATTCCGCACCGAAGAAGAACTTATCGCCAACGGTGCACGCCTCATTGCCCATGAACCGGAAGCCCTCGCGGGCCTGTTCATTACATGACCCAACCCGTCACGTTGACCAAGTCCCGCGTGGTCGCCTTAAACCGGCTCTGCGCCACCGGCTACGAATTGCTCCTCGAGCGCTCCGGCATCCAGTTCACCGCCGGACAACTCATTAACCTCCACGGGCGCGACCATTTTGAGGACCGCAGCTACACCGTCTGCGCCGGCGATCGGGACGAGCATCTCACCGTGTTATTCCGCCATGTACCAGAAGGCGTGCTCACGCCCCAACTCATTCAACTCAAGCCTGGCGACGACATCAACATCTCCGGGCCCTACGGCGAGTTCACCCTCCGCGACCGCAACCGTCCCGTCATCTTCTTCGCCACCGGCACCGGCGTAGCGCCCTGCCGGGCCTACCTGCGCTCCTTCAGCGGACTGAACCTCACGCTGTACCACGGCGTGCGCTTCGCCGAAGACCTCTACTACCAGCAGGAGTTTCAATCCGTCGCCTATCATCCCTGCGTGTCGCGTGAGCATCCACAACCGGGCATTTTTGCAGGACGCGTCACCGACCTCGCCCGTATAAATCGGTTCCCGCCGGACAGCCATTATTATCTCTGCGGAGCGAACGAAATGATTTACGAAATGCAGGAAATCCTCCACCAACGCGGAATTCCACCTGACGCCATTTTCACCGAAGCCTACTACTATCGATTCGATGACACGTGAACGGGCCAAATTTAGCGCGAGCACTCTCGCCATCGCGCTCGCCACCACCGTATGCCTGACCGGCTGCCTCGGCGAGCAACGCACCATGCAGCCCCTCTCCGTGCAGGGCCTTGAGGGCGCGTTGGTGGTCAGCGACCAAAACGCGGGTGAACTCCGGTTAGCCGCGAATCGTTTTGTCCCCCTCGCGGAAAATATCATGCGTCAACTCGACCCCGCACAACCGGAAAGCGAAATCGCCAAGCTCAACCAAGTCGGCGCGACCGCCCGCCTCCCCCTATCCCTGCACACCTTCCGCCCCCTCGACCTCGCCCGTCACTACAGTCAGCTTGCGGGCCGGGCCTATGACTACACCGCACGTTCCGTTACCGAACTATGGCGCGCGGGCACGCCCGGCGAACAAGCCCTTCAAGATGCCCTCGCCCGGACCGGCATGCGCTACATCGAAAGCAGCAACGGCGGTACCATTTCATTCACCTCACAAGGCGTCTCCATCGACCCCGGCGACCTCGCCCTCGCCTACGCCATCGACACCGGCATCATCGACCTGCGCGAAAATCTAAATGGGCCATTCCGCCTCGACATTGAGGGTTTCACGCGCATCGCCGGTGAATTCAGGGAACCGCAAATCGTGTCCATTCCACTTGCCCCCGGCCGCTCCGCCACCTTCGAAATGGCCACGCATCCAGCGCTGGTCATTCGCACCATGAACGAAATCTCCGCCCTCGGACGCGGCGATACCAACACCCCGCCCCTGCGCATCGACCCCCGCACCGGCCGTCCCGCCAACGGTGCCTCGCTCGTCGCCGTCGCCGGCCCTATGCTCACCAAAGCTTACGTGTTAGCCGAAGCCCTCCTCGTCACCGGCTGGACCGGCGGACAATCCATGCTGGAAAAATTTGACGATTGCGACGTACTGATCGTCGACCGCGCTGGCCAGCAGCACACCACCCCTGGCTTCGCCGCCCGATGGAGTGCTCCATCTGACTGATTAAACGCTGAGCCCGCTTCAGCATCTCATCAACGCAGGCTCAAATACCCCCCAATCCAAAATCGTCTCTTTCCTCATGGACTTTCCCCGGCAACTTCGCTATGTTCCCACCCTTTTGAACGGAAAAACTATAATGACCGAACAACCAAAAATTGTGCTGGGCCTGCCCAAAGGCAGTTTGCAAGAGTCCACCTTCAACATGTTCAAGAAGGCTGGCTTTAACATTCGCTCCGGCTCCCGATCCTATATTCCCTCGGTGGATGATCCGGAAATCGAAGCCCGGCTTATCCGCGCCCAGGAAATCAGCCGCTATGTCGAGCAAGGCGTGCTCGATGCCGGTCTGACCGGTCATGACTGGGTGGTTGAGAATCAATCCGATGTGCACGAAGTCGCCAACCTCATCTACGCTAAAGTCGGCCTAAAGCCCGTGCGCTGGGTGGTGGCGGTTCCCAACGATTCTCCCATCAAGGAGCCGAAAGACCTCAACGGCAAGCGCATCGCCACCGAGGCGGTCGGGCTAACTCGTCAGTACCTCGAAAAGCACGGCATTAAGGCCGAAGTCGAGTTTTCCTGGGGCGCCACCGAGGTCAAAGCGCCCGAACTGGTCGACGCCATCGTCGAAATCACCGA
>JBMTVS010000193.1:0-3759 GCA_049451655.1 Kiritimatiellia bacterium
ATGGAGGATGAGTGTCCATCGCTCCATTGCATGGCAATGGCGTAATTACCCATGGGTTGCATGCGGACGGGATAAACGTTATCGGCGACATCCTCTGGATTCAGCAGCGGTTTGCCGGAAAATTCCTCGACGCAATTCGCGCAACGGCACTTACGGCGGAGATCGGCGGGAGTAATCATGCCGTGGCGCTGCTCGTCGAGCTTTACCTCAATACCAGCGCCGGGCACGAAGGAGACGCGCGGACGAAGTTGAAGTCCTTGTTCTAGAGCGGTGACTTCGTGTTGTACGGCATCGGCGAGCTCGTGGAATCGTTTGGTGGGGTCGGCCTTGGGATGCACCAGCACGAAGGGGATGCCGCCATCGCCGGACTTCGAGAGCTCCGGGTTGACGGGCATTTCGAATGCGTTGCGGATGCCATACTGCTCGACGATGCGACGGGAAGCACCCTGCCCGAAGAGGTGGTGCTTGGTGCCGCATCCCGGGCATTCGAAGTAGCACATGTTCTCGACGATGGCCACGGTCGGCACTTTGAGCTTGTCGAACATCTGAATGCCTTTCACCACATCGACGAAGCTCAGCTGCTGAGGAGTGGTTACAATAACGGCAGCGGTGATGGGGATAAGCTGGGTGAGGGTGAGCTGTACATCGCCGGTGCCGGGTGGCAGGTCGAGGACGAGGTAATCAAGCTCACCCCAATTGGTCGTGGTGAGGAGCTGATTGATGATTTGCGTGACCATGGGACCGCGCATGATGGCGGCGCCGCTGGCGGAGGGAATGAAGCCGAAGGACATCAGCTTCACGCCAAGGTACGCGAGGGGAACGATGAGGTCGTTCTCCTGATAAAGTTCGGCGCCCTCGATTTGCACCATGGTGGGCAGGCTGGGGCCGTAGATGTCGGCGTCGAAGAGACCGACCTTATGTCCCTTGGCGGACAAGCTGTAGGCGAGATTCACCGCAACGGTCGATTTGCCGACGCCACCTTTGCAGCTCGACACCGCGATAATGTGCTTAACGCCTTTCAGGCCGGGCGAATTCACGGTGAGCGGGTTTTCTCGCACTTGCCGGGGCGGGGCGAGCATGACCATGGTGTCGTTGACCCAGGAGATTTCCCGCAGGGCTTTCTCGCAGGCGGTTTGCAGTTGCTGGCGTACCTCCTCGGGTTGCGTGGCCGCGTCAAGGGTGAAGGATACGCTGCCGATATCCCCGTCCACGGCGAGGTTCTGCACCAGGCCGAGGGTGACAATATCCTGTTGCTGGCGTGGCTCGGTTATGGTCGCGAGTTTTTGGAGGACTTCGTCTTGCTTGGTCATAGGTTTACAAACGTGATTGAAAAGAAATTTTAGCGATCAACCGATACCATATCTTTCGCATTCTTCCAGCGCGTAGCGGTCGGTGCAGCCGGCGACGTAATCGCAGACCGTGCGCATGAGACCTTCTTGATCTATGCGGGCGCGGGCTTTGCGGCCCATGGTTTCGGGGTGGGTGACGTAGTGTTTGAAGAGTCCGCTCATGAGAGCGACGGCTTCGGTATTCGCGTCGGCCACGGCGGGGTGGTAGTACAGGTTCTTGAAGAGGAAGGCGGAATATTCCTTCAGCATGCCCCGCATTTCGCCGCTGTAGGCGATGAGCATTTCCGGGGCGTTCATTACGTCGCTGATGCTGGCGGGCTGATGGTGGGCGATACGGAGTTGGCCTTCATTGAGGATGTCCTGCACTTGAAGTTCGAGGAGGTTGCGGATGGTGATGCGCAGATGCTGTTCATCGTCGAGGCTGGTGTATTCCCGGTCGGTGCGGGTAGCGGCGAGATGCCAGAAGGCGAGTTGGCGGAGCTGGGATGGTTCGATGAGGCCGGCAGAGATGCCGTCATCGGTGTCGTGGGCATGGTAGGTAATGTCGTCGGCGACGTCGGCGATTTGCGCTTCGATATACTGGCGTGGACCGATGGGCCGCCCGTCGAGATCGGCGCCCGGTTTGTCGGCCTCATGCTTAAGCAGACCGGCGCGCACCTCCCAGGACAGATTTAGACCGGAAAAACCGGGGTACTGGTATTCGAGAGATTCCAGAGCGCGGAGACTCTGCAAGTTGTGGTCGAAACCGCCATGCTCCTTCATCAGGTCATCCAATGCGTATTCGCCACGATGACCGAAGGGACTGTGCCCGACATCGTGGGCGAGGCAAATGGATTCGGTCAGGTCCTCGTTGACATGAAATGCGCGGGCAAGGGTACGGCCGACCGCGGTCATTTCCATGGTATGGGTCAGGCGGGTACGGTAATGATCAGCGGTGCCGTTGACGAAGACTTGGGTCTTGTACTCGAGTCGACGAAAGCAATGGCTGTGAAGGATACGGTCGCGGTCGCGCTGAAAACAGGGGCGAACCGGGTGCTCCGGCTCCGGATGCTTCCGTCCCGCGCTGTGTGCACTATGCGCGGCATACGGAGCGAGATCCCGCGCTTCAAGATTTTCCCAATCGGTTCGGCTGTGTGGCATAGTCGCAAACCATGCCTTTTTCGCATGAGAAAATCAAACTGTGATACCCCGGGTCTTAATTACCATGCTCGTCTCGTGTTGAGCATTCTCCAAAAAAACTGACCTAATCCGGTTTAATCCTCGCGGACGCTGAACTCGAGTTTCCAGCGTTCGTCGCCGACCGTGCTGACGCACCAGACTTCGAGGACGCCGAGCTCGGTGACCGCGGTTTCGATGCGGACGGGCACATAACCGCCTTCGGCATTTTCCGCGGCGGCGAGGGTGGCTTCGAGAGCGTCGGTTTCCTGTAACTCGTCCTCGCTCCAACTGGTGAGGAGCTGGCCGGGGGTGTCCTCCGTGCGGTTGGCCGAACTGAAGAAACGGAAATGCGCGGTTTCGCCGACCACGAGGCCAATCTCCCCGGCGGGGACACTGATGGACGTGCCTTCCTCCATGCCATGTGGCACCACGCAAAGCGCGTGGAGCGGTCGAGGGGCACCCGGAATGGCAAGGCCGGCGGTTTCGATGCCGATGTAATAAGCACGGGCGGTGCCGCCGCGGATGCGCATGCCGCCCTGCTGCTTGACCCGTCCATAGAAGGCCGCGCCACGGGCGACTGCGAAATCGAGGTCCTCGCTTCCGGCGAGCACCGCGGGGGCGCCTTGATCCGGGAACCACGCTTGTAGCATGGATTGAATCCGTCTCTTTAGCGCGCCGGCCTTGAAGACGCCGCCGTTGAAGATCAGGCGGGTGGGGCGGCGAGCGCCTTGTCCATCCTCGCCGTGCTCGCTGAGAAAACGCGCAAGGTGGCGAGTGATGGCGGTATCCGATTCGTAGGGCAGCCCGAGCTGCTTGAACCCGGAGGCGGGGCGTCGCACCGGCTGATCGGTGATGGCGCAATCCGGCATGAAGCCTTCGCCGAGGGTTTGCTCGACCAGCTCGCGGGTGATTTCGACGGAGAGTGAGCCGCCGATGACCCGTGACCCGCGGCCTAGAATCGTGACGGGATGACGTTCGGGTCCGCCTTCGGCGAGCATGGCTTCCTTGGCGGCTCGGCAAGCGTGCCAGAGGGACACGGCTTGCCAGGCATCGAGTTCGTGGCCTTGCTCCTTGAACAGGGCTTGGGCGGCGAAGGCGAGGGCGAGGTCCATGTTGTCGCCGCCAACGAGGATGTGATTGCCCACGGCGAGTCGGTTGAGTTCGAGGTCGCCGTCGCGCTCCTGCACCGTAATGAGGGTGAAATCGGTGGTGCCGCCGCCGACGTCACAGACTAGTATGACATCGTCAACTT
>JBMTVS010000194.1:0-3749 GCA_049451655.1 Kiritimatiellia bacterium
GGGCTTTTTTTATCCGCGCCGGATGGAATCGGAGGGTCGGCGGAAATGGTTGATGGTGGGTCTAACGTGTTCGGGGGTTCGGGGTTCGGGGTTCGGGGTTCGGGGAAGATTGTAGCCGACGCCGTTAGGCGGTGGCGGTGGCAGTTTGCGCGGGGACATACAATCATTTACCGTAACCACTTGGAGTGCGGCGGCAACGAGTCCTCGAGGCGACGCCGCTTTTTTCGCCTCCACCCGCTCCTTCCGGCCCCAGTAGCCCTTGCGCGCCCGCGCCCCATCATTCCGGGGACATAGACGCATTTAAGGGGACACACAATTCTTGGCGGTTAGTCATTGCATTTTATCATATAATATGATTATATGATAAAAAGTATGAGCACAAATACCTTCTCCATTACCGTGACCGAGGCGGTGCGGAACTTTTCGGACTTCATCAATCGCGTTACCTACCGGCATGAGACGTTTGTTTTGCACAAGGGTAACAAACCCGTGGCAGAGCTATGTCCCCTGCCCTCGGGGCGGCGGCTTGGCGACTTGCCGGCTATTTTGCGGTCGCTTCCGCGCCTTACCAGCGAAGACGCGGCGGCTTTTGAGACGGATCTGTGCACCGCAAGGATGGCGCTACCTGA
Source organism: Kiritimatiellia bacterium (assembly GCA_049451655.1). Classification (GTDB taxonomy): domain Bacteria; phylum Verrucomicrobiota; class Kiritimatiellia; order CAIVKH01; family CAIVKH01; genus CALMUP01. The sequence goes on from JBMTVS010000194.1 coordinate 630, forward strand.
ACCGGAGACAAAAGACCCATGGGCGTCCTGATCGATAGCAGCGTGCTGATCCATTTCGAGCGCTCGGGTCAGGATTTCACTGGTTTCGTAAAAAATCGCGAGGAGGAGGAGGTTTTTCTCTCCGTCATTTCGGTCAGCGAGTTGATGCACGGTGTGCACCGAGCGGCTGATCCCAACATCAAGGCAAGGCGGCTGGCTTTTGTCGAAGGCGTGCTGGGCGCGCTGCCAGTCATCGGCATCGATACCCGCACCGCCCGGTCGCATGCCCAACTATGGGCCGACCTCGCCCGCGCGGGCAACATGATCGGCGTTCACGATTCCTGGCTGGCCGCCACCTGCCTCGCCCACAACCTCCAACTCGCCACCGCCAACCTCCGCGAGTTTAAGCGGGTGCCGGGGCTGGAGGTGGAGGATTGGAATGGGTGAGGGGTGATGGTTTATGGGTGATGGTTTATGGTTGATGGTTCATGGTTGATGAACGATAGCCAGAGGGTTCGGGGTTCGGAGTTCGGGAAGAACAAGAACTCGACATCCACTTGAATGTTGAGCGTTGGATGTTGTGTGTTGAACGTTGCCGCCGCAGGCGGCTCACGGCTTCTACATCTCCACGTGATCGCCTGCATGGGCGATGACTTTGTCGGCCATTAGGAGAAACGCGCGGATGGTGGCGTCGAGATGCGGGATGGGGGTGTCTTCTTCTTTGCAGTGCGACAGGCCGTTGGAGGAGTAGGCGAACATCATGACGGTGGGCATGTGCGGGACCATCTCGGCGGCGTCGTGCAGCGGTCCGGATGGCAGCACGGGCGCGTCGCCGGTGATTTCCTTGACCGCTTCCTGGCCGAGCTCGATGAGCTTGGCGTCGAAGGGACGTGGTTCGATTTGCCAGAGGAGGCTCCAGTCGCAGGTCACGTTGTTGTCGGCGGCGGCCTTGGCGGCGGCTTCCTGCGCTTCCTTGTACATCTGCGCGAGGACGCCGGCATCCAGCGCTCGCTGGTCGATGGAGATGTTGCACACCCCCGGCACCGCGGTGACGATGCAGGGCTCAACATTGACGATGCCACAGGTACAAACGACATTCGCACCGGGTTTGGAGTGGCGTTTGGCTATCTCCCGCACCTCTAGCGCGAATTGCGCGGCGGCGAGAAAGGCGTCGCGACGCATCGGGATCGGCGTGGAACCGGAATGCGCGGCCTGACCCTTGAAGGTGACCATGTGCCGCTCCACCCCGAAGGTGCCGAGCACCACGCCCGCCGGCTTGTTCATCGACTCGAGCACCGGGCCTTGTTCGATGTGCAACTCCAAATACGCCTTGGCCGGAATCGTTTTCAAAAACTGATGCGCATCCAGCATCTTATCCAGCTCCACGCCGCATTCCATCAGCGCGTCCGGCAGCAGCGTGCCTTCCTTGTCTTTGAGGTGGCGCACCTCCTCAACCTTGAGGGAGCCTCCGGAGGCGGAGGAACCGAGCAGGCTGCGGCCGAAGCGCGCGCCCTCTTCGTCGGCCCAGTCGACCAGGTTGATGGTGGCGGGCGGGATGCCGGCGGCTTTGTGACGACGCAAGGTCTCCAGCGCGACCAGGGTGCCGAGGCAGCCATCAAGCCAACCGCCGTTCGGCACCGAGTCGAGATGTCCGGCGACGATGACGGTGTCGGGCTTCGCCCCGGGCAGGGTCACCCACTGGTTGCCGGCGGCATCGACTTCGACCTCGAGCCCGAGCTCGTTCTTCACCTTGTCGACAAACCACGCCCGCACCTTGCGAAACATCGGACTCCAGGCCACCCGCTGGGCGCCATGCTCATCGGACGAAAACGCGGCCAGCTCCTTCAAGTCGGCAATCACGCGGGCGGCATCGGGCGGTGGCAATGTGGTCATGATGTTCTCCTTGGCTTGCTCTCGTTGTTCCTCGACCATAAGGCACGAACTACGGCGTGGCAATCAGCCGTTGATATAAACTCAACGTCTTTTCGACCGTGTGGCGAATATGAAAAGGCCCCTCAATTCGTGTGCGCGCCGCCCGACCCATCTGTTGACGAAGCTCCGCATGTCCGGCCAGTCGCCGGATCGCCGCGGCCAGCGCTTCGGCGTTCTTGGGCGGCACCACGATGCCGCTAACACCGTCCTCCACCACTTCCGGCATGCCGCCTACATCGCTCACCACGGCGGGCACGCCCTGAGCCATCGCCTCCAGCACGGATTTCGGCAAACCTTCGCGCTCGACGGAAGGCATCGCGGCAATATCGCAAGCCCCGGCCAACCCGATGGCATCTTCACGAAACCCGATCGCATGCACATACAACGGGGCACGCTCCAGCAACCGCTTCACATTTTTGTCCCGCACCTCGCCGACCAGCACGAGGTGGATATTCTCCTCCGGCCTGATGTGCGCGAAAGCCCGCAGCAGCACATCCGCGCCCTTGACCGGACGGATGTTGCCAGTGAAGTTCACGACGACGGCGTCATCCGGAATGCCTAACTCATGCAGCGCTGAACGGGGCGCGGCCTGGTACCAGCAGGGGTCATGCCCTTTCCAGATGACTTCGAGCCGTCGTTCCGGAATACGGAAGCCGCGCAAATAATCGCGCACCGCGCCGGACACGCAAATGATACTGTCCACGCGCCGGTGCAGGTAGGAGTAATGCGAAGCGGGATCGAACCAGCTCAAATGCCCCATGGTGCCGCGGTAGGCCACGATCACTGGCGGACGCGCCATATTGCGGGTAGCCAGCAGGGCGGTCGACAACGAGCGGTTGCTCAAACAATGCAGGACATCGAAGGAATGCTCCGCCATCAAGCGCCGGTACAACTGAACCGCGGCGCGATCGAAACGGTGCTGGAAGCGATACTCCACGCAAGGCATGTCCATCGCGCGCGCTTCCGCGACAAACGCCGAACCCGGGTCCGCGATGGCATGTAAACGAACTCCGGCGCTCGACAATCCCTTCACCACCGCGAGTTCAACGCGGTCATTGCTCAAACCTGACATCAAGATACGAATCATGCCTGCGCCCATTTCGCTCTTGAGCAGTAAAATGCATCTAGATCTTTCACATCCATCCCAGCCCCATCAAAGGTTTATAAATCGCGTTTCGTTTAATTTTTGCCCATACGGGTTCGGCCGGG
>JBMTVS010000195.1:0-3705 GCA_049451655.1 Kiritimatiellia bacterium
CTCCAAAGGCGTCGAAGGCTTCACGTACAACTACTACGAAGACTTGACGCCCGCGGATGCGGTGGCTGTGGTCGACGCCCTGGCCAAGGGCGGCGCACCGCCCAAAGTGGGCAGCCAACACAGGGAAGTCGCGGAGCCGGCTGGCTCGGCGTCAACCGGGGCGTGGGTCGCCGCCGCCGGAGCGAGGCCGATGATGACGCCCACCGCAAAACAAGCGGGATTTCCGACTAGCTGCCGGTTGGAGTTAATTTGCTCCCGCTGAATCTCCGGCACACCATAGATGGTCTTTTCGAGTAAGTCTGGCGCCTTATGCAACGGATCCTTGCCGATGCGCGTGGCGTATTCGGCATAGTCTTCCGTCGAAGCGAACCGAAAGTCACCGCTGTAATCGATCACCCTGGCACCTTTTTCCAGTTCCGCCCGCGCCTGCACCATACCCACCCCGTCGGGAGTCGAGAAAAATACCACATCTGCCGGCTCCTGCGCGGCCGGATCGTCCGGCTTAAGGATGGGTAAATCACAAAAACCGGCCAGATGCGGATACAAATCGCTCATCCTCATGCCGGTTTCGGTGGCTGCCACCAGGGTCTGCACTTTTGCCTCAGGATGCCCCAACAAGAGCTCGGTTATACCGACCCCACCGTAACCACCCGCGCCAACTATTTTTACCGTGATCATGGCGCCAGTATGGTCAGTTGCTTGAAAATGAAAAGAAATTTGCGTGAAACAGGATGTTCCAATTTTTTAATTCAAAGCGTTTTACTAAAACGTATTTCCTGGGTATTTAAGTCCTGTTAGCAGCAATAAATCCGACTGCGGAAGGACTGATCATGAGGTTTCGAGCAAAAAATATCGCACCCGGCATTCTGGCCATACTGTTCGCAACCATTTCATCCGTTCAAGCCGAAGTCATGCTCCAGTTTTTTAACATGAGCTGGCAGGAAATCATCGATAAAATGCCGGAAATTGCCGAAAACGGCTATACCTCCCTATGGTTGCCCCCACCCCAGAAGGCCAGCGGCGACCTGTCCGTCGGATACGATCTGTGGGATCCGTTTGATATCGGCGGTCATCCCCAACGTACCGGTGGCCGCACTCGTTATGGCACCGAGGAGGAAATGCTCCGCCTAATCGAGACCGCTCATCGCCATGGGCTACGCGTATACTTTGATAACATCATGAATCACCGGGCATTTGATATTCCGGGTTACAACGAAAACACCCCGATCGACCTCTACCCCGGCATGCTTCCGGAGGATTTTCACTTGCGCGTCACTGAAGAGGGTTTCTACCGCCCCTGGGGTAATACCGTAAACTGGGGCAGCACCTGGGAAGTGCAGAACCAATACCTCTCCGGCCTCATCGACATCGCCCACGAAACGCCGAACAGCAACTTCGGCCCCGCCCTCGGCTATACCCACCCGAAAATCGAGTTCGTCCGCCATCCGGACAACCCCGAGTTCTACGACTTCCACCCAACCGAAGGTCATGTCGGCTTCGGTAGTCCGATTATCACCACGAATGTCATCGCCGAAAATTCCGGCTTCTATAAAGAGGACGTCGGCTCCTACCTGATGCGCTCCATACGCTGGCTGGTCGACTACACCAAACTCGATGGCCTTCGACTCGATGCGGTGAAACACGTCCCCGCTTATTTCTTCGGTAAACAATCCGGCGACGACAAGGACGGCAGCAGCGATGGCTACATCGGCCAAGCCCAGTGGCAATACAACATGACCCGTGGCCTGAGCGATTGGAACAATCATCGCGATAGCAACTTCAACATCCTGCAACCGCGCGATGACCTTCTTGTCTTCGGCGAGCACATGGGTGAACCGCCCGGCTACGGCGAATTCTTTGAGTCGGGCATGCGCCTGCTCGACGCAAAAACCCACTCAACCCTGAACAATCTGGCCTGGATCGACCTGAATATTCTCCAGACCTCCGACTATGTCCCCAACATGCAGTTCGGAAAGAATCTCGGTATCTATTACGCCAAGAGCCATGACGACAACATCGCCTACGGCGAGCATCTTCACTATGCCTTAAACCTGACCCGCGAAGGTATCGGGAACATCTACACCGACGGCAACCGTCAGGCCCCTACCCTCGGCGAAAGCGGCGGTGCCTTCCCCCGGCACGCCAACACCAAACCCTTCGGACAATTCGGCGATACCCGGGTACCCAACCTTGTAAACATCCACAACAATCTCGCCCGCGGCGGCCAATATGGTGCCTGGGCAGATAACGATGTCGTCTCCTACACGCGCCGCGACTTTAGCGAGAACGACAGCATGACCGACGGCGATGCCACCACCCTGCATTTCATGCTGAATCGCAACTGGGACTTTGGAGCCTATCGTGAAATCCCCACCCCCTTTCCCGAAGGTTCCATTCTCTGGCAATACGCCGATGGCGGCGGCAACTTTTACCACCAGGTGACCGACGGCAAAATCAAGGTGACCGTGCCCCCCGCCGGCTATTTCGCCTTTTCCTGGCGCAGCCCGGAGGAATCCCGCCTCTGGAAGTGGAGTGGCGGCAAACCTATTACCCTTCTCTCCGACGGCCTGCCCGCCGGCACCATGACCTACGAACGCTGGGACGGACCCGACGGCGACCCGAACTTCAACCCCTACGGCCTGCCCAACCGCGGCTATCCCGAAGGCAGCGAACCCGAGGAGTTCCGCTATCGCTACACTATCCCCCGCGTCACCTCCGCCAGCAATCTCGCCTTCTACGCCCACGTCGACGGCTCCGCCAACAACGTCATGTTCAAGCTCAACGGCGGCGTACCCCTCAACAGCCTTGCCCACGAAGGCGGTGATCCGCGCGACAACCCGCCCGCTATCTCCTACGACATGGTACTCGGCTACGAACAGGCCGACTTCCATGCCCGAATCTGGCCCGAAAAGTTTGGCTCCCGCAATGCCGACCTGAATCAAATCGGTTCCGCCAGCGCCGAAACCTACGAGTTCGTGGTCGGCGAATCCGGCTTCACCTTCTGGGCCCCGGACAACGCCGCCAACAATTACACCGACGCCACCGGTCCCGTTTTCGTCTACCACAACCCCGAAATCAATACCGATGACGGTCGCCCGCAAATTACCCCCGCCCCGGAATCCGCAGTGAATCAACCCATTTACTTGGAGGTTAAAACCGGTAGTCAGGGCGATACCGATCGCGTCTTCGTCTATTACACCACTGACGGTAGCTGGCCCAACGGCGCAGGTGGATTCGGCGTCGGCAATACCCGCGTGGTTGAACTGCTTTTCCGCACCAACATCATCGAAGGTAGCTCTAGTCCGGTTACACGCGAAGACTTTGCATCAAATTACATTACCGGTTGGAGTAACAACGGGAATGGCGGCAATGGATTCAGCGCCTGGAACCTATATGGAACCAACGCTAACGCCGGACATTTCATCTGGAGCAGCACCGAATACGGCCACGCCGACATCAATTCATCCGATGTCGCTTTTGGCATGTACGGCTACTCGAACCAATATGCCAACGCGGAACGCGGCATATCAAGTTGGGGCGATAACAACACCTTCTCCATCGACCTTGCCACGCAATGGCGCGATGGCAACCGTGGCATTAGCCTCTTCAACAGTAGTTCCACATTCAACGAAACCTCGCAAATATGGAACTTCAATATCAGTACCAATGGTTACGCTGATACCGGTTTCCCATACTTCGGCGACA
>JBMTVS010000196.1:0-3678 GCA_049451655.1 Kiritimatiellia bacterium
ATTCCGGGGGCGCGCATAGTCAGGGTAGCTGTTGTTCGGTCCTACCGGGTTTCCTCTCCCCTGAGCAACGATAAGAATTCCTCATAATTCCGGATGTAGTCGTCTGGATCGTAATGATGTGATGCGAAAACCAGCAACACACTGTCGGGGGAATGATCATACTGGATCCCCCAACACATGGGAGGTATGTAGATGCCGGTTTGCGGCGAGTCGAGCAGGGTTTCGTCGCGATGCTGACCGTTGTCGGTGATGACCCGGCAAGAACCGCGCACGCAGATAAGGAATTGATGGCATTCCCGGTGCGCGTGCTCGCCACGAACACTTCGGGCGGGAACGCCAAAGGTGAAGAAATAACGTTGTGGAAGAAATGGGATATCTTTGCCAAATTCACCCGCGCTTAACGAACCACGCGGATCGGAAACCACCGGCATACGATAACTCACGCCACCGCTGGGGAGGCGAGTGGCGGGTCCCGCGGCACTAGACGGCGCTGACGTTTCAAGGCTGGCCGCCTCGCTCTTGCGCGTCCCCGCGAATCCAATGACGCGCGCAGGATTTCCGGCGACGATAGAAAAGTCCTGCACATCGCGCGTAACGACGGCACCGGCGGCTACCATCGCTTCGCGGCCAATTTGAATACCCGGGCAAATAACCGCGCCGGCCCCGATCGAGGCACGGTGGTGAAGGGTGGTGGTGAGAAATTTCTCCGGGTAATCCCGGGAGCGGGGAAATTTATCGTTGGTAAAAGTGGCATTTGGGCCAATGAAAACATCATCCGCAATGCGTAAGCCATCCCAAAGCTGAACACCGCATTTGACGGTTACGCGGTCGCCGATGATGACATCGTTTTCAATAAAAACGTGATCGCAGATGTTACACTCTTCTCCAAGCCGGGCGCCGGGAAGAACATGCGCGAAGGCCCAGATGCGGGTTCCTTTGCCGATGGATGTGCTTTCGCAGAGGCCTTTCTCATGGATAAAAAAATGATTGGCGGAGGAAGGGCGGGCATCCTTGTTGGCGGGTGTCTTGCTCATTACGGATTGGCTATGGATTTGGATGATGGTGTCTGGTTATAGGCATGGTCACTCAGTAAAATATATTGCGGCCGATGTTTACTGTTCTCGTAGCCCCGCCAGGCATACTGGCCGACCACGCCAATGGCCAGCAAATTGAGGGAGCCGAACCCAACAACCAGACCGGCCAGCGTTGGGAATCCACGGGCGTCGCCAATCAATCCAAGCGTGGAAAGCATGAAGAGCAACAACAGGTAGGCGATGGAGAGCATCAGCACAACGGCGCCGGTCAAAATGATCAAGTGGATTGGAGTTTGCGAGAAGGCAAACGTGCTATCGATCATATAACGCAAACGACGCTTGATGGACCAACCGCTTTTTCCGGATGGTCGCTTACGCCGGGTGTAAGGCACCTCGGCGCGACGAAAACCGATCCATACCAACAGCCCGACCAAACTGGACCGGCTCTCCTCCATGCGTACGATTTGATCCCGCACATTTCTGGCGCAACCGAAAATGTCCACGCCGCCCTTGGGCATGTCGGGATGCACATATTTCCGGTAAAACCACCAAAAAAGGTTGGAAGTAAAGGTTTTGCCTGCTGGATCGTCACGGCCTTCGCGCCGGCCGAAAACCACGTCGCAATCACCATGACGCAAGCGCAGAAAGAAATCCCGGATTGCTTCCGGAGGGTCCTGTAGATCCGCGGCCATCACGGCGTAGTAATCGCCATCCGAAGCGGCAAGGCCCGCGCGGATAGCGGCAAACGAGCCAAAATTTCTGGAAAGGCTGATGAGCCGGGAGGGGAAAGGTTGTTGCGGGAGCAAACGCTGAAGCTGGCAGTAGCTATCGTCGGGAGATCCGTCGACCACCATGATCGCTTCAATTCCTCCGGGCACGTCTTGGTGTATACCTGCTATGTCCCGCATCAAGCTCTCCAGCATCGCGGTGTTGTTGTAAACCGGTATGATGAGCAGGTTCTTGGTTCTGTGAGGAGACTCTTCCATTAGAGGGCAGCCAATGCATCCACTACGGTGGTGATTTCTTCCGCGGTCAAGTCCGGGAAGCAGGGCAAGGTCATTATTTCGCGCACGGCCGCGCGAGCATTGCTTAAATCATCCGCGACGCGATGCGGGATCGAAGATATGGCGGGTTGGGCGGGATCCAGGACCGGATAATGAATGCCGTGTCCGATACCTTTCTTCGTCAACTCGCGGGCAACTACATCGCGATGTTCGAATCTTGCAACGGCCAAATGAGCAACGGCCCCATCGGCAGCGCTGTCATAGATTCGATCTCCGAGTACCTTGCGATAGGCTTTTACAACGTGTCGCCTGGCTTCGTTTCGCTCGTCCAACATTGGTAACATTACGCGCAGCACGGCGGCTTGAACCTCATCCATGCGACTATTTCGGCCGTTTGGTAAAGAGCTGACATAGCGTTCGCTCCATCCGTATTGCCTGAGTTGGCGCAAACGCGAGGCAATTGCATCATGATTCGTGACCACCGCGCCCGCATCGCCAAATGCACCAAGATTTTTGGTGGGGTAAAAACTGAAGGAGGCGGCATGTCCCGTGGCACCGGCCTTCCTGGACCCGGAGGATGCAAGGGGCAGGCTGGCCCCATGGGCTTGCGCGCAATCTTCCAGCAACATGAGGCCATGTTCTTCACAGAGTTTGGCAAAACCCTCGGCATCAGCAGTCATTCCATAAAGGTGCGTAATCAGGATGGCCTTGGTTCGTTTCGAAATAGCATGGCGAGCGGCGTCAAGCGAAAGCACGGGGCGATCCGGCTCGATATCGGCGTAAACCGGCGTGGCTCCCGTCTTCATGCACGCTACCGAACCGTAAAATCCCGCATTCGGTGCCAAAATGACCTCGTCGGCTGGTCCAATCGAGCATGCATTGAGCATTAGTTCCAGCGCATCGGTTCCGTTTGCGCAACTGACGGCGTGTTTTACCCCCACGTACAAGGCCCATGAAGCCTCAAAGGCTGCTGTTTCCGGACCCAAAAGATACCATGCGGTATCGATCGCTTTCCTGGCGGCTTCCCGGCAAGACTCAGCCAAAGGAGTTGGAAGACGTTTTAAGTCATTCAATGGTATCACGGTGCCATCACTCATGGCTTTTCATCATAGTCGTTCTTGCGCACAAAAGACCAGATAATCATCACGCCGGTGATGGCGAGCCCGGCGATCGACATGGCCTGGCCTACGCGTTCTTGAGGCAAGGTGCGCCAAGTCAAGGTAGCGCGGGATAACCCTTCGGGTATGGTCGCGAGAATAAGTCCGGTCATTTCATCGTGCCGCAATTCCACCAATTGTTCATTTATGCGCAAGGTCCAGCCTGGATAGGTCATTACCGGCAAAATCAGTGTGGTCGAATGCTCCGCTTTAAAGCGCCACGAGAACGCTTGCGACCGGTTTTGCTCTTCGAGTATGGTTACATTTTGCTGGGCACATTCCTTGGCAAATCCACCCCGGGCGAGATAACCTTGCCAACCTTCGCCAAGATCAGCGGGTCGGCTGTAGTATTTCAGGGTCCGCATCGCGCTAAAATCCGGGGACGTTAACGTGGGGGCATTACGGATCTGAAGCAGGAAATTCATGGCGGGCAGAGTTGCCAGCAGGGCCATGGCAACCAGCTTTTTCCTCACGGTTGTTTGG
>JBMTVS010000197.1:0-3676 GCA_049451655.1 Kiritimatiellia bacterium
CGCATTTATTTATGCACATGATGATCTCCTTTATTTGGGTGATTGATGTTGAATTCGGTATTCTCAGTTTTATTCAGCATCCCCGCGATCCAGGCGCATTCCCAGCCGAAGGGGAGGTAGCCGAAGTAGCCGAGAAGGGGCATTTCGAAGAGGTGGAGGGTCTGGACGAAGGGGACGTGGTAGATCCACTTGGCGAGGCTGTGCCAGTTCCATAGTTCCCAGAAGAAGCCGCAGATGAGCGCGGCCACGGAGAGGCGCAATAAAGTTCCAACGGTTGGAAAAATGCGGTGAAAGTTTTCCAACGGTTGGAAATCGCAGCTCGGCGGTGCCGGGTTATTTGATGTCAGGCTCTCGCGCGCGCCGAGCTGCTGATTTTGGATTGGTTTGTTAAGCGGTTGTACGAAAACAATCAGGCCGAGCGGAGCGAGCCAGAGGAACGGGTAGAGGTAATTGGGTGCGAGGCCGAGGAAGAGTAGGGCGACCAATGAGATGGCGAAGAGGGCGATACGCCAGCCGCCGCGGGGCGTTGGGGGGGCGCGGTCGTCGGCGCGGGAGGCGAGGCCCCAGGCGTGGAGCAGTTCGTTGGTGCTCATAACGGCCGGCAGCACGGTGGAGAACGCGGCGGTTGCGAAGAGAAAGTAGACCAGCGGTGAGAAGTATTGTACGCCTTCGTAGGTCCAGTTCTGAACGAAACGGTTGAGGTATTCGAAGAACCACCAGAAGGCGGCACTGACCGGGAAGAGTTTGAGCAGGTAGCCGGTGTCGTGGGTGAGCAGACACCGTCCCAGGCTGCGGTAGGTGAGCGCGTTGACGAACACGATGTAGCCAAACCAGAGCGGCGTGAAGGTGTGCGATTGCAGCGGGGCAAACCAATCGAAGCGGGTCCAGGCGAGCACCCACCAGGGGATGGTCCAGGCAATGGCGGCCCAGCCCCACCAGGGGAAGTCACGACGCCGGCCTGCGGGCGGCGTGCCGGTGCCGCGGATGCCGATGCGGATGGCAATCAGGATGGCGGTGAGCTCGATCGCGGTAAGGAGGGCGAAGGCGAGCCAGGAAAAGTCCGCGTGCTCCACGTATAAGCTCTGGGGCGGGAACTCGAGGTAGGGGGCGAGGTCATAGCCGGCTGCCCAGATGCCCAGCATAGGCAATCCTAGCAGGGCGGCGCCGCCGATGATGAACCGGATGATGGATGATTTCATACTTCGTTCTCCTTGAAATACGGCAAACAACGGGTCATGACCCGCGCGGGAAGTGGCGGGAATCGCAGCGCGGCCCAGCAGGGTTGATCCTGGTGGCTGCCTTTGGCTTTTTTTGATTTTTTTGTGGGTGGTCTCTTCATTGATTTTACTCCTTTAGATAGCGAAACGATTAAAGAATCCGGCGATGATGACCGCAATCAGGGTGCCGACGGCGGCCCCGGCGTAGACATCAGGCCAGAAGTGTTGAACGAGATAGACGCGGGACACAGCGGCTAGCAGGGCAACGGCAAAAATCATCGCGGCAACCAGCGGGGAGGGCTTGAGCATCAGAATCATCACGCCGGCGAGGGCGAAGGCGCTTATGCTGTGCCCGGAAGGAAAACTGGTCGGTCCGGTGTGTAGCGGAATGCCATCCACCAGGCGCACCACATGAAGCATGCCGGCTTCGGTAATGACGTCGATGGGCCGCTCGGCTTGAAAGAACGCCTTCAATACCTCGCTGGTTGCATAAACCGCCACGGATGTAACGGCCAGCGGCAGGATGCAAAACCAGCGGCAGTGGAGGGCAACGAGACTGCAGATCATGTAACCCGGAGCCTCGGCCATTTTGGTGGCGGCAGCGAAGAGCCCATTCAGCAGGGGGGAGCGTATCAAGCTGAAGAACATGATGCTCTCAAGCCCGGAGGTCGAGGCCAGCAGCACGCCTCCAATTAGAAAGAAGCTGGTAAGTATGATGACGTAGGTTTGCATGGAAGTTCAAATGTCGCAAGTACTCTTTATTGCAAAGTAATAAGTCAGACGTTACGGTTTGTTTTGTGTTCAAAAATTTATTGCGCGGTCAGTGGTTTTAGGTGGCGGCGCAGGACGGGTTCGCTGGCGGCGGCTTTGCGGGCTTGTTTGAGGGCGTCGCCGAGGGCGTCGATGTATTCTTGGAAGCGTTGTAAGCCTTCGCTGGTCATGGTGGCGGTGGTACGGGGTTTGCGGGCGACGAAGGTTTTGTTGATCTTGATGATGCCGTCTTCCTCGAGGGCGTAGAGGTGCCGGTTGAGGTTGCCGTCGGTGAGGTTGCAGGTCTCCTTGAGCTCGGTGAAGGAGAGCGGGTCGTCGGAGGCGCAGAGGGCGGAGAGGATGGCGAGCCGGTTTGGTTCGTGAAAGACGCGTTCGAGGGCGTCGACGGGGATATTGGGTTTTGCTTTCATGACAGGTTTACTCCGGTTCCATCAGGCAAAGGCCGCCGGCCAGTTCGCCGATGAAGAAGATCAGGCCCATGGGCCAGGGGTTGGTGAAGGGGGTGGCGCTAAAGAGCAGCAGCATGACGCCGCATGCCATGTAGACCAGACCGGTAAAATAGACTCCTTTGGGAAGCTTGCCCTGGTAGGTGGTTTGGGCGAGGCCGTACATGAGAATCCAAACGCCCATGAGCAGGTTGAATTGCTGGTGCATGATAAGCGCGGCCGAAATGATGGCGCCGGCGGCGAGCGGCGGCAGGGCATCCAGCGCAGGTTTGAGGGCGGCGGGCCGGTGACGGATTTCCTCGTGCCCGAAGAACCACCAGGCGAGGTGTCCGTAATTCAGGGCGAGGGCAAAGGCGAGGACGATTCCCCAGCCGATCAGATGCGTCAGTTCCGAGCCTTGCTTGAAGAAAAGATGCAAGATGCAAGCGCCGGCGAGCGCGACCGCGCCGCTGATCATGCGGGGCCATCCGGCGTAGCCCTCGAAGCGTCGACGCTGACGAATATTGTCTGATAGCGCGCCGATTTTTTTGAGGATATCGCTGTCCGGTTCGTAGGTCATGAGAATAGATGTACATCACTCAAAAGTACTTTGCAAGTAAAAGTAAAAATATTTTCATTTTTTTTTACCGGCCCTTTTTGCCCGGATGCGTGGCGCGACAACAGACCTAAAGGCTGCGTCAATGCCCGGCTACAGCACGGGAATGGTCTTCACGTCCGGCAGGTTGGATACCTTGTCGCTGGCGCCCATGACGACGATGTGGCCGTGGCGGGCGAAGGTTTCCATGTGTTCGCCGAAGGCGTGGAAGTGTTCGAGCTTGGTGGAGAGGATTTCGTCGCGCAGGCGTTGGCGGCGATCGTTGTTGTCGCCGGTGAGGTGGCGTCCCATGGCGAGGTAGCCCTTGGCATCGGGCAGGAGGTAGGCATCCATGTCGCCGATGGCGCCGATGATGGCGCGGGTGACTTCGCGATCGTCGAGCTGCAAGTTTTTGAGGTAGCTGGCGGTGCGATCGTAGACGCTGAGGGTTTTTTCGAGGTTCGGGTCGCGATAGGAGGTCATGGCGAATTGTCCGGAGCGCGGATCGATCATGCAGAAGCCGCCGTAGGCGCCGCCTTGCACGCGGACTTGATCCCACAGCCAGGCGGAACGCAGGTAGCGGTTGACCACGAGGGCGCGGCCATCGACGCGGAAGCCGTGGCGATGAAGGTTGATGGCCTTGCCGACGTAGTTGACCTGGGCGGGGA
>JBMTVS010000198.1:0-3669 GCA_049451655.1 Kiritimatiellia bacterium
TGAAGTCGGCGGCGATGCCGGCTTGTCCGGCGGCGGTGCCGAATGCCCACAAGGCGAGAAACCCGAAGACGCCGATGGTCACCCAGAAAAACTTTTTGGACGACGCTTTGTTTTTGAGCAGGGTGTCCAGCCCGAAGGCGGCGAGGATGGCGACCGCGACCTGGAAAATCTGTATGAATTTATTCGGGTTGCGGATGTTGTTGATGACGGGGAGCTGCCAGAAGAGCGCGTAGAGCGGGGTATATTTTCCGAAGGCAAGCAACAGCGCAACCAGCGCGGCGCCACCCCAGAAGAGGATGACCGCTCGATGCGCGGAGGCGCGGGCAGAGAATAGGGCGAAGATGGCGAGCAGGACCGGGATGACACCGAGGTAGGTGTTTTCGAGCCGGAAATTCATGAAACCTTGGCGGGTTTGCTCCCAGCCGGCGCTTCGGCCCATGCGACCCCAGTAGGGACCGGAGGGTTCACCGCTGCGCCAGCCGGTGTATCCGGGCGCGATGAAGTCGATGCTGTCTTCGGGGGGCTGGCTCCACTGGGTGCAGAAGTCCCATTTTTCGGCGCGGCTCTGCTCCATGGAGGCGATGCCGGCGACGTTTTGCTGGTAGGAACTGATGACGGGTCCGATGCAGGTCAACAGGGCGATGACGACAATAGGGAGCAGCCGCAAGAAGCTTGCGGTCCGCTCGCCCGGCGACTGCGCGACCAGAAACAGCGCGTAAGCACCGGCGAACAACCCGAAGAACAGGGCGACATCCTGCTGTTCCAGAAACATGATGCCGACGAGCGCGCCGACGATGACGCTCCAATTCCAGCGTTTGGTTTCGAAAAGTTTGTCGAGGCAGATGAGGGTGGCGCAGAACAGGAAGACGATGGAGAACTTGCGGATGTGGCCGGCATAGATGAGTGTAAAATTCGAGCCGAGCCAGAAGGCGGTAAGGGCAGCCAGCAGGGCGGCGGCGGGGGCGAGGTCCTTGCGACGCAGGTAGAAAAAGAGGGCGATAGATCCGGCGAGCAGGGAAAGGGCGTGGAAGGTGTTGGCGAAAAGCCGCACCGGCATGAGTTTGATGAGCAGGTTGGACCAGTTCAACGGTGAGGAGCCGGCGGGCAGGCCAACCAGCGGCGACTCGCTCCAACTCTCCACGCCGAAGCCCGCCTCGAGATGACTCTTGTAACCGGCGATGGCGCCGATGTTGTCATCGGTGGTGAGCAGGGTTCCGCCGAACCAGACCGGGGCAAAGATTATCGTCGCCACCACCAATAAAACTGCGGTACATACAGAATTTCGCATAGCGTCGAAGTTAAGCAAATAAACCCCGTTTTCGCATTAAAAAATCATGAAACGAATCTTAAGCCTTCTAACCGTGGTCTTGCTCGTGGCCGGTTGCAGCCGGGTTGAGCAGGAAGTGATACCTTACGAGACCTTGCTGGACTGGCTGGCGAATGAGCAGGGAATGGCGCGGTTTGATCAGCCGGGAGCGCGGGTGGCGACGTCGTATGACCGCACCGGCAACAACGATGACTTCAACAACTTCCTCCGCGAGGGACCTCCGGGGTGGAAGGTGTTGGTCGACCTCGAGGGTCCGGGCTACATCTCGCGGTTCTGGTTCACGGGTTCGAAAGATGGCACGAAGCGCTTGCGCTTTTACTTCGACGGCGAAAAGGAACCGTCCATCGACACGACGATGGATGCGTTCATGGGCAAGACGGAGCCGCTGACCCTGCCGCTGGCCGGGTATGAGCCGTATTGCTGGTTTTCCTGGCTGCCGGTGCCTTACCGGGAGCGCCTGGTCATCATGGAGCAGGATCCGGTGCCGGGCGAAAAGTTGTATTTTCATCTGGCGTATAACCAACTGCCGCCCGGATACACGGTGGAGAGTTTTTCGCTGCCGCTGAGCGATGCGGCGCAGGCGAAGGTCGAGCGCATCAAGGCGAGCTGGAATGAACGGGGCTTGGCGACGGAATGGAGCCGCGAGGCAGAGGTCACACTGGTGGCGGGCGAGCGGGCGACGGTGATGACCTTGGAGGGGGCAGGTTCGGTGCAGGAAATTCAGTTCACGCCGGATTGGAGTGGATTCACTTCGCCCACCGCGATGGAACAGGCGCTGCGCTCGCTAGTGGTGCGAATGTATTGGGACGGAAATTCCTCGCCCAGCGTGGAGGCGCCGCTGGGCGCGTTGTGCGGCAGCATGTGGAAGCGGTTGCGCTACCAAAGCCTGCACTTCGGGTTGTCAGGAGAAACCCTGATGTTGAAATTTCCCATGCCGTTCCGTAATGGCGCGCGGATTGAAATCGAGAATATGGGCGAGGCACCGGTGCCGATGAAGGTGGCGGCGGTCACGGGCGATGCGATGCCGGCGACGGGCTATTTCCACAGCGGCTGGAAAAAGAGTACGCCAAACGACGTGGGGCGACCGCACACCATTGTTCAAACCGCGGGGCGCGGCAAATATGTCGGCTGCATTCTCGGCGTGCAGACGTTCGATCAGAGTTGGTGGGTGTTGGAGGGCGACGAGCTCATCTGGATTGATGGCGAGAGCGCTCCGAGCTGGAAGGGCACGGGGCTGGAGGATTATTTCAACGGCGGCTGGTATTACGCCAATGCGATTGCCTCGCCGCTGCAGGGCATGCCGTACAAGGTGCATTTTCGCAACATTCAGTACCGCCTGCATCGCGCCGACCCGGTGCGTTTCGATACGTCCTTGGCCATGGTGTTCGAGCGTGGTCCGGATCATAAGAGCCGGGCATTTTTCGAGAGCGTTTCTTTCTATTACCTCGACGCGCCGGCTGCGGCGGACTCGGATGTGGGGCGTCAGTCCTTGCATCCGCAACAGGATCCGTTGACCGAGCAAACCTTGATGTTTGACGTGAATGACCGCGAGCGGATGGGGGACTGGCAAGGCGCGGCGGCTGAGGTGACCATGTACCTGGACCAGTTTCCGGCGTCGCCTTTCCGTGAGATCCTTCAACAACGCCTGGCCAACTATGCGCAGGGAGAAGTGATTCCGGAGGGGCAGGCATTGCTGGGTGTTTACGCCAACATGCCGGTGACGGTGTTCATCAACGGCAAGCCCGAGGGACGATTTGGTAATCCGCAGGGCATGCAATTCAAGCTGGTTGAGCTGGGGGCGGGCGAGCATGTCATCGCCCTGCAGGCACCGCGGCAACAGTATCCGGACTGGGTGCAGGTCGGGCTCAAGATCGGCGACCGAATCGTCGGCACGGATGCCTCATGGAAATACTCCTTCGATCAGCAACCCGGCTGGAGCGATGCCGACTTCGATGATGCATCCTGGCCGGAGCATGGCTGGGTGTGGGTCAAGGGTCCGCCCGAAGAACCCTTCGTGGTCACCGCGCCAAATCCGCATCCCGGCATGCAAAGCGTTCCCTGGGGCATCCGCCCGCCCGTCGACTGGCCCGCAGGCGCGCGGCAGGTGTTTTACCGGAAGCGGTTTTCGGTGGATTAGGGCGGCGGACCGGCGCTACCAGACCCGGGTACTGAATCTTTTGCCAGGGGTTGCAACGTTAATCTGAAACGCATTACATTGAGGGTAATCAATGCGCCCAGATTAAATTGCTCTTCGTATATGCGGATGGCTTCAACGGTCCAGTCTTTGTCGTCATATCTTCCTGCGCGGCGCCAATGTACATGGCCAGTTTCCTGGTTTTGAG
>JBMTVS010000199.1:0-3663 GCA_049451655.1 Kiritimatiellia bacterium
TTTTATGCTCCGCGGCTCCGACGGAGCGGTGCCCTCCAGACAGCAAAGACCTAATCATGGAGGGCGAGGCTCCCCGTGGCCTGCCTCAGGCACGGGCCCGAGCCGAAAGTGCATGAACAGGAAAATGAATGCGCGCGAAGCGGTCCAGCCCTCCCGACATGTTTCACTTTCACGCAATCCAAAACCGGCATCTCGCCCGAAAAAGATTGTTAATCCCATATTCAGGACCCAATCTCCCCGCATGAGCCCGGCAAGCAAACAAGGTGGTTCGTCATGAATATATACACGCATCCGGTGGAGTCGACCGTCGAAGGTATCCCGAAGCGTTTTGTGCAGGTCTGGGTGCCGCCGGGTTACGTGGAAAACAAGGATACCGCCTATCCCGTGCTTTATTTCCACGATGGACAAAACGTCTTCGCGCCTGGTGGTCATTACGGCTGCTGGTATGCCGAGCGGTCGGCCCGCAAGGCGGTTTCCGAAGGCCGCGTTCCTCCCTTCATCATCGCCGCCATCGACAACCACGGCGATGACCGCCGCTACGAATACGTGCCGCCGGAGGATCGCATCAAGGAGTACCCGCCCGGGCGCGCCGATGCCTATGCGGAATTCGTCCTCAACAACGTCATGCCGGAAATCAACCGCCGCTACCGTACCCTCACCGGACCGGAAAACACCGCCATCGCCGGCTCCTCGCTGGGCGGCGTGGTGAGCTTGTACCTCGCCTTCGAAACCGGCGCCTTTGGTCGCGTCTGCTCCATGAGCACCGCCATCTTCTGGGCCCCCAACTTCCTTGCCCGCCTCATGGTCCGCGACCCGCTCCCCCTCCGCATCTACCACGATGTCGGCACCCTCGAGAACACCAGCATGGCCCCGGCAAACTACCGCGAAGTCAACCGCGAACTCGACCGTGTGCTCCGCGGCGCCGTGGTGAATCCGGAGGAAAACGTGCAGTTCGTCATCGCCGAAAACGAGGACCACAACGAGGCCGCCTGGGAAAAACGCTTCCCGCAGATGCTACCATGGTTGTGGGGCTAACGAATCAACTACCCCTGTAAGTTGAGTAACCGAACGGACTCAACAACAGCGGAATGTGATAATGGGCAGAGGTGTCCCGGATTTCGAAGACGATTTCGGCGTAGGGGTAGAATCCTTCGACTTTGTGCGCGGCAAAATACGATCCGGTATCAAACCGCATCTTGTACACCCCCGGCGCGAGCGCATGCTCCGCCGGAAGTAAATCCCCTACCCGTCCATCGTCGTTGGTGACGCCGGTGGCGAGCTCTTGCCATGCGCCGCCGGTTTCGAGCGAAAGCACCACCGGCACGCCAGCAGCCGGGCGGCCGGTGGCGGTGTCGAGCACGTGAGTGGTGATGGGCGAACGCTTCATCAGCGCATCCTCCGCGCTTCCAAAATCTTCACGAACGAACGGGCATGCAACTCGTCGATGCTCAAGCCGGTGGCCCGCGCCTCGTCCTCATGAATCGCCCCGCAGTTGATGCCGCGCAGGAAGTAGTTCAACAACCCCTGCCCGGTCGCCGCGTCGTCGAACACGTCGCCAATCAGGGTGGCTTGCGCCGCCTTTTCGATGAAGGTTTTCAAGCGCAGCGAGGCCGCCTCGAGGCCGTTGAGGAAGAAGAAATAGACTGCCGCGTAACGAATGGGAAACTGCGCCGGGTGCAAGTCCCAGCCCTGATAGTACGCCTGCTCCAGCGAATGATTCACATGCTCGAGCATGATACGCCAGGCGCGGTGCACCACCTCGGCGTTCTCCTTGCGCTGCTTCGGGGTCAGGCGCTTGCCCTTCGCGGCGCGATGCGGTCCGACCGGCATGATGTTGGTCGCGCCATCGGAAATCCAGATGCCGGTGCCGGCCAGCGAGACCTTCATCACGTGCCGGGCAAAATCGCAGGCGAGGTGAGTCATGCGCTGGTACTCTGCGGTTATGCTGCAGGAGGCGGTGTAGTCGTATACCCCGAAATGCGCAGCCACGCAGCGACCTTCCGCCGCCTTGACCAGTTGTGAGACGTTGCTTTGACCATCGTGATTGAAAATCGACTGCGGGGTCTCGATCATCAACTCGCACTTCAACGCGCCGGCGGACATCTTGAGTTTCTTCTCCAGCGCCTCGAACAACCGCACCGCCGCGCTGACATGCTCCGGCATGGTGACCTTGGGCAGCGTAACCACGAAGTTGTCCGGCAGCTTGCCCCCGGTTTCCTTGACCAATGCGGTAATGAAGATATCCAGCGTGGCGATAGCCCGCTTCTTCAACTCTTGGCTGAAGGGCTTGATGCGAATGCCGATGAAGGGCGGGAGCGTGCCTTCGCGCATCCCCTTGGCCACTTCCTGCGCGGCGATGACCGCCTGCTGGTCCTCCTCGGCCTCGGGGCGGTTGCCGTAGCCGTCCTCGAAGTCGATGCGGAAATCCTCCACCGCTTCGCGCTTTAATTTTTCCACCACGCGTTCGTAGACGGTGTGCAGCAGCCACGCTTCGGGCAAGGTCTTGCGGGCGCGGGCCGGACTGCTCTTCATCGCCTTGATCAACTTCGCCCGCGCGGCCGCCGCCTTGGGCAGCTTGTCGTAGCCGGGCATGCGCAGGGCGGTCGCGAAAGCGATGAAGTCGGGGGCATATTCCTGCAGATTCTTTAGCGACACGTCGCCAAGCTTGCGGGCGCCGTCGGCCTTGAAGAGATGAGCGCCGCCGTAGACGGTATGGATGGGCTGGCGGGCGGGCGACTCGCCGGGATACCACGAGGCGAAATGATCGTTAGCGGTTTTGAGGTCGCCGATGACTTCGGTGTAGACGGCGTTGGTGATGCTTTTCTGGATCATGACGTTTGCTCCGTTGATTCGAGCCATTTGTTAATACGGATCACGGTAATTTTCAACTGCTCCGCGCCCGCGTTGGCAATTTCCTGCTCGCGGGTATTCGGCAGGCGCGCCCGCAGCAGGTCCAGCATTTCCGCCGCGGACTTGCCGGTGGCGCAGACGATGAAGATGAAGCCGAATTTCTGCTCATAGGCGGCATTGCCGTCGGCGAGGCCTTGCAACACCGCCTCGTCGGCCGCCGCCACGCCCGACTGTTCGCCCGACGCCCAGGCCTTGGTATTCGCGAATTTCGCGCGGAGGCTGTTGATGTCGCCGATGCGCGGATGCGCGGTGAAGGCCTCCAGCCAGTCGCTTTCGCCCAGCCCCGCCCACACCTCGCCCGCCTTCACGCGAACCGCATCGACATCCGCATACGGACACCCCGCCGCCATCGAATCCGCCCAGGCGCGGCTGCCACAGCATTTGAGGAAGTGCGCGGAGGCGGAGGGGAGAGCGAGGTGGTTCAGGTTGCTGAGGTGGTCGAGCATAGGGGGGAGGAATGGGGGATGGTTGATGGTTAATGGTTGATGGGGGGATGATGAATGATGATGGGGTGGATGGATAGGAAAATGACAGGGGGGGAGCGCGGCGGGTTGGTGGGGGGGGGCGCGGGATGGGCGTTCCGGCGGGTTCATTTTCTTTGCATGCTCCTCGGACACGACGGAGCGTGTCCCTCCAGAAAGACGGCATGCTTATTGAAGGGCGAGGCTCACCGTGGCCCACGCGCATTAACAGGAAAATGAACCGCGCGAAGCAGCCCCCAATCCAAAATCCGCAATCAAAAATCCAAAATCC
>JBMTVS010000200.1:0-3653 GCA_049451655.1 Kiritimatiellia bacterium
TTGGTCGTGCCGAGGTCGATTCCGAGGATTTTGCTCATAAAATTTGGAAAAAGTTAAAGTTTGGACACATTCTTGAGCACATCCCGTGCCAGAGGGGGTGTGACGAGTGACATGTGACTTGTGACGAGTGACTTACAGAAATAGCCTCGGGCAAACCGAGGTCCTCCCAAGTGTGACACGATGGCCCAAATGGCGCATTCGGTGGGTCTCTATGTGACAGAGTGACGCTGAAAGAGGATTCGGTCGACCTCCGCTTGACAGGGTGTTGGCAAACAATAGTTTAGAGGCAGATTAACCCCCCAACGTAACCATGAAAACAAAACCCCTCCAAATCCTCGCCGCCGTCTGCTTTGTCACCGTGCTCCTCGGTGCTCCGCTTCGCGCGGCCATTGTCACTCCGATTTACGCGATCGCGAAGCTCGCCCCGGGGAGTCCGGCCAACGCCTACCAGTTCGGGGTTTTCGATCTCGATAGCCCAACGGGCTCGCCCGGCTCTTACCAATATGCCTGGACCAGCTTGGGCAGTTCTTCGGCCACCCCTCTGGCCAATCTGGCGCTGAACCCGGTCACCTCGCAGATGTATCTGCAATACAACTTCAACGAATACCGCACGGTCAGCACGGGAGGGGTTATTGGCGGCGCGAGTCTCGGGTCCATGACCACTCTTTTTGGCATGGCCTTCGACAACTCCGGCAATCTTTACGGAACAGACGGCCCCAACTGGTTGACGCTCGATTCTTCCACCGGCGCGACCCTTTCCTCCACGGCATTTTCGGGCTTCGTCTACTCGCAATTCGGTGGCGGTCTGGCCTATGCGGGCGATGGGGACTTTTACTTCGGATCTTCTTTTCCCGTTTCGCTGTTCAACATCACTCCCGCTGGTCTGGATACGGAGGTCGGCAATTTATCGGGAACTAGCTACGACGGATCAATGTGGAACGCGATGTTCAGCTCGGGAGTCAACAGCTACCTTCTCAATGAAGACCGTTTGTATCAGGTCAACTTGTCCGATGCCTCTCTGTCTCTCTTGGGAAACATCACTGGGTTACCGGCCGACTTCGAAAGGGGCTTCTCCGGGGCAGTGGGTATAGCTTCTGCCGCGCCAGCTCCCGTCCCCGAGCCGGGCACGTGGGCCGCGGCGGCGTTGCTCGCCGGTGGTGCTGCGTTCATGCGCTGGCGCAAGCGCCGCGTCTCTTAAGCGGCTGGCGTCGGCCTATCTCCGGTTCAAAGAATCATCAGAAAATCGAAGTGCGCGTCATCGTGGGCGACTTCGACTTTGTGATGCCGGGCGCACGCGGCGATGAGGATGTCGGCGAAGGGCGCAGTTTTTCCCTGGCGGCGGCAACGGTGTGCGAGATCGCAGGCTTGATCCCAGATTTCATCACTTATGGCGTATTCCGGCAGGACCTGTTCGTATTCGCGGAGCACCCGTGCCTCTTTGTCTGTGCCGATGCCACGCCACAGTTCGAGACGGATCGGAGCGCACCAGGCGGCTTCGCCGGACAAGAGCAACTCCTCGACGCGGCGTCGCTTTTCCGCATCGCCTTGGCGACGTAGTTGATGCACCCAGAGCGAGGTGTCGATGATGGTCATCGCGCGCCCGTCAACTTGTCGCGACCGGCCTCCGCTTTACGCAGCGCCTCCAAAGAGGGGAAGTCGGCAAAGGAGCGCGAATGGCGCACCAAAGCGGCCATGCGGCGGCGGCGGTTGAAGTCCGTTAGCGCCTCGAGAACCGCGGCCCGCTTGGTTTTGGCCCCGGTGAAACGCATGGCATCCTTCAGCTCACTTTCTGGAATATCAATCGTGGTTTTCATGCTTCCTTTTTTGCACAAAAAGGATTCCGACGCAAGTTCCGGCAGCCTTCGATTGACCGCCAGTTCACGCCATACCCCACATCCACCGGATGGCCATCCAATAGAGAGGGATGCCGAGGGTGATGTTGAAGGGGAAGGTGATGCCGAGGGAGAGGAGTTCGACCAGGCCGGGATTGGATTCGGGTACGGCGTGGCGCATGGCGGCGGGGGCGACGATGTAGCTGGCGCTGGCGCAGAGAATGACGAAGAGCAAGGCGTCGCCGGGGCTCATGCCAATGGCTTTGGCCACGAGGATGCCGAGGGCCGCGCTGACCAACGGGGCGACGAGGCCGAAGACAACAAGCGGCGCGCCGGTTTTTTTGAAGAGCCCGATCAAACGTCCGGCGTGCATGCCGGTATCGAGGAGGAAGAAGATGACCATTCCTTTGAAGAGGCCAGACATGAACGTCTGCAGCGATTCGCCGTGGGCCGGACCGGTGATCCATCCGATGAGCAAACTTCCGAGCAAAAGAAAAACCGAGGCGTTGAGGAAAGATTCGCGCAGGAGCGAGGACGCATTGATTTTCGGCGCGGCGAGGACGCGGCGCGGGGCGAACATGCGGACGAGGAAAATGCCGGCGATGATGGCGGGCGACTCCATGAGCGACATGATGGCCACCATGTAGCCGCCGTAGGTTTGTTCGTTGCGGGCGAGGAATTCGGTGCCGACGATGAAGGTGACGATGCTGATCGAACCGTAGGTTGCCGCCATGGCCGCGGCGTCGTAGACGGAGAGAAACTTGCGGAGGACAAAGAAGACGACGACCGGCACGAGCAAGGCCATGAACATGGCGGCCGCGATGTAGAGGAGAACCGTCCCGCTTAAGCCGGAAGCGGCCAGTTTGGTGCCGCCTGTGTAGCCGATGGCGATAATGAGATAGAGCGAGAACAGCTTGGGAAGCGGGGCGGGAATTTCGAGGTCGGTCTTGAGCAGGACGGCAGCGAACCCGAGCGCAAAGAAAAGCGCGGCGGGGTTGAGGACATTGGCGATGGCGAGGCCCCAATCCATGATCGATGGCGCGAATTGCACAAGGATTCGGCGACGGGGTCAATGCCCCGATGGCGCTGGCCAAAAATCCTCGGGCTGATTAGTTTGTGCGTCCTATGAGCAAATCCCCCGTGGTTCAGAGCGTCGAAAAAGCCAATGCCGATTACGCGGCCAAATTCGGTGAGAAAGGCAAACTGCCGCTGCCGCCGGCCTGCCGCTTCACCGTGTTGACCTGCATGGACGCGCGGATGGATCCGGCGAAATTCGCCGGACTTTCCGAAGGCGACGCACACGTCATCCGCAATGCGGGAGGACGCGCGAGCGACGACGCCATCCGGTCGCTGGTCATTTCCTACAAGCTGCTCGGGACGAAAGAATTTTTCGTCATTCACCACACCGACTGTGGCATGGTGCTGTTCAACAACAAGATCATGGGCGACTTGCTCTCCAAGAGCCTCGAGCAGGCGGTGGTCGACGAGAACGGCTGGCGCGACGTGGGGCAGGGGCCCGGTTCGCCGGAGGGCGCGAAGATCGACTGGCTGACCTTCACCGACGACCGCCAAGCGGTGATCGATGATGTGAAAAAGATCCGCAATCACCCGCTCATCCCGAAAAACATCCCGGTCTACGGGTATCTTTACGATGTGAAGTCGGGAAAGTTGGAAGAAATCAAGGAAGCGACGGAGATCGGCAAAGCGGGTTGAGGTTGTAGCGGCGGCGTCCTCGCCGTCGGTTGTTGGGTGTAATCACGGCCGTCGCCCGGGACGGCGACGCTACCACATTACTCCCGCATCTTGAGCAGGAGATCGCCG
>JBMTVS010000201.1:0-3642 GCA_049451655.1 Kiritimatiellia bacterium
GGTATTTCCACTTCGAAGCCGAAGCGATTCTCCTTGATGATGATGTCCTTGATGATTTCAGCGCGAAAGACCTTGTAGCAAACCTCCATGTCGGTGAGGTTCAGGTTGGTCATCATGTTGGAGAAGAGGGTCAGTAGTTTGTTGCCGATCATATGCCAGAAGAGGTGCACACGGTGCGCTCCTCCGCCCGCGAAACGGGAACCGAAAACCACGTCGGCATGACCTTCCAGAATGGGGGCAAGCAGTTGCGGGTAATCGCGGGGTGAGTACTCGAGGTCGGCGTCCTGAATAAGCACGATGTCCCCGGTAGCCAAGCCGAAGCCGGTACGAAGCGCGGCGCCTTTGCCCTGGTTGACTTCGTGGTGGGCAATGACCAGCGCCGGGTCGGCCACCTTAAGCTGCTCGATGGCTTCGCCGGTCTTGTCACGCGAACAATCATTTACGAGGATGATTTCCTTCTCCAGCGGAACATCGACAGCTTTTACCGCATCAACGATTTGGCTGATGGTTTTTTCCTCGTTGTAAACCGGAATGACAATCGAAAGCTTTTGCATGTTCAAATGTTAATGGGAGGTCGCAGGACCTGGCAAGGTGAGAATTTCCCCGAAACGGCGAATTAAATAGATTTGCACGAGCTGGCTGGTACTAAAAATTAACACCCGGGTTGATGGGACTGCACTCGTTTGCGTCGGACACGGTTTGTTCATTCTACTGGTAAAGGTGTTGCCGGTATGAACTGACCGCACGCTTCCAGGAGAATTTCTCGAGAAGTCGCCAGCCATGGTAAATCATGGCTGCGTACTTGTCTTTATCGCCAAAAGTAACAATAGCAAGCTCCAGGGCAGCGGCGGCGCTGGCTGCCATTTCTTTGAAGAGCAGGATTTCGCTGCGTTCCTCGAGCCTGTCAGCTCGAGGATTTCCATTGAGATAACCGCAGGCGATGATTGCCTTCCAGCCATCCACTTCATCGGCGAACGAAACCTCCTCGCGGAAAAGGATACCCGTGGGTTTTTCAGCCGGTCCATGATAGCGACGGATCATTTGGCGCCCGTACAATCCCAGAATATCCTCGTTGATCAGGCATTCCAGCATGGGCGTCACCTGCTGAAGTAAACCTCCGGTCGCTCGTGCGATCACCGGCATACCGGCGATGTACCCTTCATTGGCTGCACCGAAAGGCTCATAGAGGGAACCCATAACCAGGTAGGAGCAACCAAGCCGGAGTTGGTCAAACGTGCTTTTTTCCATGCGACCTGCAATCAAAAAGACTTCACCTGGTCGTTCAGCGGCGAGTTCACGGATAAATCCCAATCCATCACTTCCTTCGTCGCCCGGCATGATGGCAAAAAGGTAGCGGGCTTTACCCGGATCAATCGAACGGATCGCCTCGACCATAACATCAAAGCCCTTTTGACGAGGGTCATCACGACCAAGAAAGAAAAACAGGGGTAACTCTGGCTTGGTCAGATCAAGGGTTTGTCCCGCAGGGTCTTCGGGTAATTTCTCCATAAGGTTGGTTAATTGATTACGGAAGCCAGCTTTCTCTTCGGCGATCAGGTGATAATCACCTTTTTTCGCCCGGGAAAGGGCATCGGAGGAAAAGGGAAAATTCCCGGCTCCAAAAATACCATTATCTATGCCGACGAGTCCGCGTGTCTTGAATACAGGTTGAAGATGGGGACAAAATATCTGGGTATACAGCGGCTCATTTCTTAACTCGCTGGCGAAGGCGTCGGATACGGTGGACAAGGGTGCATCCAAAAGAGGGATCACCTGCTCCAATATGGAATGCCCATTTTTAAATCCGAGGCTGGTAGCCAAGTCGCAGACATTCATGGAGTTCATGGCATGCAATGGCTGGTCGTACGGATTATGAATGGTAAGCACGCAGCGTATACTTTGAAGGGCAGGCTTGAGGTTAACCTTGCGCACCGCAGCGGCGATGGCGGCGGTTTCCCAATCCTGGAGATGAAGCGTAATATCACGATCGCGAATCCATCCGCCTTTGGCCAGTTCGGCCAAGGCTACCGGCACCGCGATGGAGAAGAACAAGGCGTCTTCAATTAATATTTCCCCATTGTTGGGGTTGCGATATGGATCGATCGGACGGGTCGGATCGCACGGGTTGGTGTATGGGTTGGTTGGGGCCGTGAAGAAATCATTGGTCGATAAAAAGAAATGCCGCACGCCTGATGCACTTAAGATTTCGACCACTTCAACGCGGTGCGCCTGACCTCGGACGAGAACATGGTAGTCGAGCAATGTTTTCTCGCTAGCCCCGGCACCGCTGGCTACGAGTTGCCCGGGGTCCATAAACTTTCGGAATAAAGGCGCGATGATGGCGCATTCATCCTTTCCGACCTCTTTGGGCAGCAATTTCATCACCGCACCCAAACCACCATGTGCGGAGAACTCCGTTTCAAAGCTGGCGAAAATAATCATGCGATCCAGTATATTCTTTTGCTTGTCATGTGACAGCCATTTTGTGGCTACTTCACCGGTTAAGCCCGGTTATGACCACCCATGATTGCCTTGCTTGCGCATGGCGATTTAATTAGGGTTCACGATTTTTCAGGAGATACTATGGAAGCTGGTATTGTTGGACTGCCGAACGTCGGCAAAAGCACCTTGTTTAATGCTCTTACCGCGGCCGGGGCCGAGGCGAACAATTATCCTTTTTGCACGATCGAGCCGAATGTGGGCATTGTTCCGGTGCCGGATCCCCGGCTGAAGATCATCAATAAATTTATCGAGACCAAATCGATCCTTCCCTCGGCGCTGAAACTGGTGGATATCGCGGGATTGGTGAAAGGCGCGAGCAAGGGGGAGGGGCTGGGCAATAAGTTTCTCTCCCACATCCGGAACGTCGACGCGATTATGCAAGTGGTCCGTTGTTTCGAAAATGATGACGTGACGCATGTAGATGGATCGGTAAGCCCGGTGAGGGATATCGAAACCATCGAGATGGAACTCCTGCTGGCGGATCTTCAGATGGCCGAGGATTCCCTGCAGCGGGCGCGCAAATCGGCTCGCGGTGGCGACAAGGAAGCTGTCGCGCGGGCGGCGGCGCTTGAAGTCCTGCATCCAGCTCTGGCTGAGGGCAAACCCGTGCGCGGGGTTGAACTGAGCGAAGATCATGCTCGTGCCATCAAGTCGATGGGATTCCTGACCGCGAAGAAAGTGCTCTATGTGGCCAATGTTGACGAGAATTCACTGGACGGGAATGAGCACGTCGATGCCGTGCGCGCGTATGCGAAAGACCGCGGTGGCGAGGTGGTGGTGGTTTGCGCGAAAATCGAATCCTAACTTGCAGAGCTGGAGGAGGCTGACCGCGATGAGATGCTGGCCTCCCTGGGTATGAGCGAACCTGCTCTCGCCTCGGTAGCGAGGGCGGCTTACCAGTTGCTCGGTCTGCAAAGTTTCTTCACGGCGGGCGAAAAGGAGATTCGGGCATGGCCCGTGGCCATCGGCTCGACCGCGCCGCAGGCAGCTGGAGTGATTCATAGCGACTTCGAGCGCGGTTTTATCCGGGCGGAAATTTTCAGCGTTGCCGATCTGGAAGCCCACGGCAGCGAGTCCGCGATCAAGTCCGCCGGCAAGCTGAGACTTGAAGGCAAGAGTTATGTCATGCAGGATGGCGAC
>JBMTVS010000202.1:0-3640 GCA_049451655.1 Kiritimatiellia bacterium
ATGTTTAGTGTTGCACTGTAGTTTCCTCCACCGTTGTTAAGGAAGTTGTCACCTTGGTTACTTCCCCAATGTTTGGCCCACACGATTAACGTGTAGCTGCCTACGTTTAAGCCGGAAGCCACGTTGACTTCGGTCGCTTTTGTGCCTCGGTAGTCGTTTCCGCCAATGGATGCATGGCTCCAGATCACCTCGTTTTGCGTGGCATAATTGTTGACAGTCCAATAAAAGGCCCCGCCAGTTCGATCTTGGTTATCACTCCAATATTTCATGTCAGCACCAAGCTCAAACGTCTGGCCATAAGTGATGGAGAAGGAGCTTCCGGCGAAAGCCGTTCCCGACCCGCTCAGATAGTAGGAAGAATCAGCCCCCCCGTTTTGACTCACCAGAATATAATCCTCGTACCAACCCGTTGCAGCCTGAGAACTCGGTGTGGCCATCAAGAAGGATGCAGCGATGAAATAAGTTACTAGCGCGAATGTGTAACCCTTTGGCCGATTGTTTGAACTTCTACAGTGTCCCAATAAGAATTTACTGCGCATAAAGGTACCGTGAATTTTGCTTGCCAAGCTTTTTGTGTGCTGATCGTTCATAACTACTCCCCAGTAAAAATCAGGCTGTTTCCTTTTTTTGTCTTCGCAAGCCGCGGTCAGGGAAAACCCTATTCCGCAACTATTCAAAATAACTACCCATAGGTGCAATGCGCGTCAATCGTGTAAAACAAAATTTTAACGAAATTTTAATCAAACGTTTTACCTGAATGATAACCGAACCCCACCTGCACATTTTTAACGTAAATTCGTACGGATCACCGATTGCCTTCATCCGGATTCCTACCAAGGTGTGCGACTTTTGGTCAGGCATGCGCCAAATATGATGTCTGCCATTCAAGCGTCAACGCCCGCATCCGGGGCATCCGCAAGCGGAGCCCCTACGATCCCATGCCCCCAACCGTAGGGGCCGCGCTCGCGCGTGCCCCGAGCATGAATAGGAAAATGAACCCGCGCGAAGCTCCAACCAGCTCGACAACCCATCACCCTCCACCACCCCATCCCCGTCCCGTTCCTTGCCGGCCGCCCATAGTCCGGAAGGCGAAGGGAGATCCCGATTCTCGTCGTATTCCGGCGCAGGGACATAACTACAACCTCCCCCCTTTTAACCTCGTTAATCGTTATCCGGATCATTGTCCCGATCCTTGTATTCGTTTGGACGAAGATCGCAACAAGGATGCGGAAGTTATCGTTTTCTTAGTCCGGTTCGTCGTTTTCGATGAAAAAACACCAAGAAGGATCGCACCAAAAATACCTCCGATCATCCAACTTTTATGCGACCGCCTTGGATTTATCCCCGCCGTTGGTGTAGCTTCAACTTAATAATATGTCTGTCCCTTCATCGCCGCAACTTGTCCGTGGCCCTGAGGTAACGAACAAGCTGCCATGAAAGCCCTTCTCAAAAGTTTTGGCCGGTTCTGTTTGATCCGGCCGCATGCCGATTTGATCCTGATCACATCGGCCATCGCCAT
The DNA here is from genome assembly GCA_049451655.1 of Kiritimatiellia bacterium. Classification (GTDB taxonomy): domain Bacteria; phylum Verrucomicrobiota; class Kiritimatiellia; order CAIVKH01; family CAIVKH01; genus CALMUP01. Next base: position 1,520 of record JBMTVS010000202.1, read on the forward strand.
CCGGCTCATCTTTCTGGCCGTGCAGTCGCAATCCGATCCGCTCTTCTTCGTGCGGTCGGTGGATGAGGAAACTTACCTGCGGGATGCGCAGGCGTGGGTGGATGCAGGCTTTTCGCGGGAGGGCTTGAAACTGCCGTTCTGGCAACCGCCCGGCTATGTCTTCGCGCTGGGCCTCTGGCTGGGCGCGGGCGGCTCGGCGGATGCGTTTATTTTCCTGCAACTGCTGCTGGGCGCCATCAGTTCATGGCTCATTTTCCGGATCATCCTCCAACTCTTCGGCCCGGAGGCGATCGGGCACGGCATGGCGGCCGCGATGCTGTTTAACCTGGTGCCGTCCATCCTCTACTACGAAACCAAACTGCTCAAGCCGGCCTGGGTGATTCTCCTGATGCTCTGGATCATCTACCTCGCCCGCTCGCGCTCCCGATCGGGCTGGTGGCTGTTGCGGGGCTTTCTGGCCGGGCTGACCGTGTTGTTCGACGTCTATTTCATCATCCTCTCGGCGGCGCTGGTCGTCATGAGCAAGTTCAAGCGCGAACCGCTGGGCGGGATATTGCTGGGCCTGCTGGTCACGGTTGGCCCGGTCGCTGCATTAAACCTGACTGCAGACGCGAACAAAGGCTTCGTTCCGGTCTCCTACAACGGCCCCATCAACCTCTTCGTGGGCAACAACCCGGATTGGCAGAAGACCTACAATGCCCTGCCCGGCGAGCCGTGGTATCGCATAACCTTGCGCTACGAAAACGATCCGCGCATGTTAAGCGGAGACGCCGCCAGCACGGGCGAGCTTTTTCTGCGGGAAGTCAAAAACTACGCCCTCGATGAGCCGCTGGCCTTTCTCAAAGGCCTCGCCACCAAGACCCTGCTCTTCTTCTCCATCCGCGAATTGCCACGCAATGGCGCGATTTTCATGAACCCGGCGGTGATATGGGCAGGCAGGTTCATCAACACCGCGGTCATGTTCATCGCGTTTTTATGCTTGCCCAAGCTCAAGCGGGATCCGGTGATCATGCTGTTGTTGCTGATGATTTTTTTGGTCAACGTCCTCTTCTTCCCGACCACGCGCTACCGTTTGCCCGCGATTCCGCTCGCCTTGATTTCCATCGGGGCGCTGGCCGGCAGTCCGGCGCGCTGGCGCAAGCGCACCCTGACCTTTGTGGTGGCGCTGGCGGCGGGGGCAACGTTGCTCTCCAGCCGCATCGTGGCCTACGACGACTGGCGGGCGTTCTCCTTCAACGAGGCGGCCTGGAACGAAATCCACCGGGGCGACACGGCCGAAGCCAAGGTGTTGATCGATCAAGCGCTGGAGGCCAGCACGCTGCCCTTGGTGCTCGACACGGCCGGCCAAATCGCGATGACCGGGGAAAAAAATCCGCGTGCCGCGCTCGACTATTTTGAACAAGCCAGCGAGGCGGACCCTAAACTTGCCCAACCCTGGTTCAACCAGGCCCGCATCATGCTAAGCATGAATCGCCTCAACGAGGCCTACCTGCTGCACAACCGCTACCTCAACCTCATCCGCCCGGAATTACCCAACTTCGACGACCAGGACGTCCGCGCCGCCTCGCAAGCCCTCGAATTCAACGCCCGCCTCGATTTCGAGCAAGGCCGCTACGCCAAATCCCGCGACCGCCTGATCCGCCTCCGCGACCTCCACCAAACCCACCCCGTCGACGACATCAACATCAGCGGCCTCGACCAACAAATCCAGATGCTCGAGCAGGCGATGGAACGCTGAACGCGTCCCAGGGCATCCGCAAGCGGAGCCCCTACGACTCCCCACCACCGTAGGGGCCGCGCTGGCGCGTGCCCCGAGCATGAAAAGGAAGACAAAAAAGAGCAAAGTTCTTACGGGGGAGGCGGGAAAATCGCAGCCATTTCACTCGTAAGTCTTTGATTTCCAACGATTGGAAACCAGGACACAACATCTATGTCCCCATCCTACCACGCGACCGCCTGACCCGCCTCCGCGACCACCACCAAACCCACCCCGTCGACGACATGAACATGCGGCCTCGACCAGCAAATCCAGATGCTCGAGCAGGCGATGGAACGCTGAACGCGTTCCAGGGCATCCGCAAGCGGAGCCCCTACGACTCCCCACCACCGTAGGGGCCGCGC
>JBMTVS010000203.1:0-3639 GCA_049451655.1 Kiritimatiellia bacterium
CTGGTGACCGGTGGCCGTGAACAGCTGTCCTTGGTGAACCCGGGGGGCATCCGGGAGGACGGAGTGAGCGCGGGATTGAAAATTCCGAATGCCACAGCTCCGGGCGTTTATTATCTGGGCGTATTGCTGGACGAGTACGACGAGGTTGAAGAGTCGAACAAGGCGAACAATACCGCCGTGCAAGTGATTGAGATTGTGCCGGCACCGTTGCCGGATCTATCTGTCGCGAGTTTCACCGGTCCGGCGCAGGCTAATCCCGGCGAAGTGATAGGTTCGGTGGTCGATCTGGTGGTGACGAACGCGGGGAGTGTGGCGGCGGGGGCGTTCAGTGTCGGCATTTACCTTTCGACGGATGCAGTAATCGCGACGAACGACACGCTGTTGATTGGCGGCCGCGAGCAGAGCTTACTGGGGCTGAATCCGGAAAGTTCTTGGGGGCTCGGGGTGAGCACGCAGGCGAAGATTCCGCCTGGAACGCCAGCAGGCGTTTATTATCTGGGCGTATTACTGGACGAATACGATGAGGTTGAGGAGTCAAACAAGGCCAACAACACAGCCAAGCAAGTGATTGAGATTGTGCCAGCGCCCGGCGCAGATTTAAGCGTGCAAAGCTTCTATGCGCCTTTGCAGGCGGCACCCGGCGATGTGATTGGTCCGGAGGTTGCGCTGGTGTCGGAGAATGTGGGTGTGGCTGATGCGCCGACGTTCTATGTCGGCGTGTATCTGTCATCCAACCCCGAAATCACCACGAACGATATGTTGCTGACCCGGGGCAGTGACCGCGTTGGTGAATTGCCCGCCGGTCAATCACGAACCGAAAGTCTGCCGCTCGACATGGCGATTCCCGCCGGGCTCGATCCCGGGCCCTACTACATCGGCGTTTTGCTCGATGAGCTGAACCAGGTGAGCGAGTTGGTTACCTCCAACAACTTCGCTGCGCGCGTGATTCAGATCGCTTCGGATCCTTCCCCCGACCTTTACGTCCTCGGGTTCAACGCATTCGGGGAGACGCAACCGGAGCAACCCATGTTCGTTGAAGTGTTCGTCGGCAACCAGGGTACGCTGGCCACCACTAATTTCAGCGCCGGGATCTACCTTTCGGAGGATCACGAAATCACCCGCGAGGATTATTTATTGTTCGGGGGCCGCGAAGCCGTGAAAGGCATCGGCGCTGGCGGTTCGGCAGCGGTTAATTTCGACGAAGGTATTTACGTCGAGGATATCGGCCTCCCCAATGGCCTCTACTACCTCGGGGTTTTGGTGGATGATTCCGATGACGTGGACGAACTGAACGAGAGCAATAATTACGCCTCCAAACCCGTCATCCTCGGCCCGCTCACCGCGCCCCGGCTCACGCTGGGCGCCGAACAAGATACTACCCTCACCCTACAAACGCAGAGCGGATTCAGCTACCAGCTGCAATCCTCCACCAATCTAAATGAACCGGATTGGTCCCCCTACGGAGATACCGTGCCGGGCAATGGCGACTCGATCCCGCTGAGCCTGCCGATGAATCAAGATGCGTTTTTTATGCGGGCGGTTGAGGTGCGGTAGTTACCCCCAAAAGCCCCCGCGAAGCCTGGGCATCCGGGCGGCCGGTGCGGGCTCGTTTTAGGCCGCGGCGGAGCCAGATGAGGTAGGTGTCGTCGACTGGAATAATTTGTTTATCCGGATGAAAGGATGGGGTCATCCGCAGGTGGGCGTTCATGATGTCGTCGATGGTTTCGCCGGTGAAGGGGGGCTCGCCGTAAATCAACTCGTACAAGGTGCAGCACAAGGCGTAGATGTCGCTGCGGCCATCCGGCTTCCGCCCCATGATCTGTTCAGGACTGGTGTAGAGCGGACTCCCGCAGAACTGACGCTGGTCGCGGCGCTCGTCACCGAGAAAACACCCGGCGCCTAAATCAATCAGCACCGCCCGGCGGTTTTCATCGATGAGGATATTCGACGGCTTGATGTCGCAGTGGGCGATGCCGGCGCGATGCATGACCTCGAGCGCCTCGAGCAATTGCCGCGTCCATGCTGCTATGTCCCCGCTCGTGAAGCGCTCGCCGGCGTCGATGCGCGCCCGCAAGGATTGGCCGTCAATCCAGGGCATGGCGATGAAGCAGGTGTCGAATGCCTCGAAGGTCTCCAGCAGGCGGATGATGGAGGGATGGTCAAGCCGGGTCAGCATCTCCGCCTCGTGCCGGAACGTCGCCGTCGCCCCCGGAATGAGCGCGAGGGCATGCGACAACATTTTGAGTGCCACCCGCGACCCGCCCTCATCGTACGCGCGGAAGACATACCCGGACCCGCCTTGACCGGCGAGCTCGTCGACCCGGTAACGCCCCAACGTCTTGATGCTGCCGGGATCGCGGATGCGCCGGGCCACCAGTCCGGTCAGTGCTTGCCCGGCCGCCACGGCATGACGAACCGCATCGAGAAAATCCGCTCGCTCTACCCGCAACGCGCTGACCTCGCCACAAGCCCGCACTGTGGCATTGCGCGGACGACCCGCATAGGCGGCGATCTCCCCGGTTAGTAGCGGCGCGCGCAACCGTAACGCATCCCCTTCCGGCTGTTCCGCCCGCAACACCAGCACCTCGCCCTCCAGCACCACCAGGATGTAATCGCTCTGCTCGCCCGCGCGAATCAGCTCCCCGCCCGCCGCGAAGGTAAGGTATTGCCCCTTGCGGGCTAGCTGTTCCCGCTGCCCCGGCTCGAGCTCGCGCAACACCTCGACCTCTTCCATCCGGCGCGCGAGCGTTGACTCGTCCGGTGGTTCAAGGTTCATTGCGGATCGAAATCGTAGTCGCGCTGTAGCAGGCGCGTTTCGCCGGTCGGCGCGATAACCAGCCCCAGATCGAGGCGGTCAAGGATTTCGCGCACCCGGTCCACATGCAGCGAACCATGCCGCTCCAGGCGCAACGCGCGCCGCCCGCCCTCGCTTTCCGCCCGGTGAAACGACAGCACCGAGGTCGACATCTCCGCATAGCCCGGATACATCGCATGGGCGAAGTCCTCGGATTCATGACGAATGAGCTTTAAATCCACCACATGCCGGAAGTCGAAAATCAGCGGAGCCGGTTTCCAGTGGGCCGGCTCTTCCTTGCCGCTCAGCGCGGACGACAAATTCGCCGAGGTGACATAGAGATAGCGCTCGGGAAGCTGCTCGATCGCCCGCGAGATGAGCTTGTTGCTGGGGCAGCGGTATCCCGGCACGATGGTCTGCGCGGTCAGCATGTCGCCGTCCCGGCTGGTCATGTGGGCGGGCAAGTCGGGGGCGGCCGGACCGCGAAAGCCAATCGGCCCGGCAGTGGTGAAGGCCTCCATCACATCCAGCACCAGCTTTTCATCGAGGTTGTCCGGCAATTGCGCGAAATCGAAGAGCGAGGGCACGCGCAGCGGCGTGGTCGAGAGCGAGCCGACCTGGCTGGCGGGGCGGCCTTTCCAGCGGTTCATTTGCTCCACCGCCGGCTGGTCGGCCTTGGTGAAGATCGCGTAAAAGTTGCCGAAGCCGCAGGCCAGCGGATAGCCCTCCAGCAGCGCCTCCACCGCCAGCTCGATATCCTCGTCATGGGCCAGGCACAGCAGCCGGGTCACATCCAGCTCATACCCACTCCCCGTCCGCGCCAGCAGCGTGGAAAGTTGCACCCA
>JBMTVS010000204.1:0-3600 GCA_049451655.1 Kiritimatiellia bacterium
GCCATCTAAAATCATTCACCTGACAGATACCGAAAAACGCAATATTTCAGACAGATAAACCGCATGATGGAGTCAACCAACTCAATGTGTGAGTTGATGATGCGGCAAGATCAAGTTGTCAGTTAAACCCCAAACCCGCGCCTAATCAATTCGGACTTCAAGCGATTTTGAAGCGCTCAACAAAAATGCGCGCCACCTCGCGAAAGTCGGTAGGCGGTTGTTGCCCCAGAGCTAGCCACTTATCAATGCGTAATTGGGCGTCAAGCGGTCGTCGCGCAGCACGAGGTATTACCTCTTGACTCGGCTGAATATGTTTCGCGGAACGTCCAAGTAACTCTGCCATTTCAAGGGCCGCGGTATACCGGGTTAGCCGGCGAGTCGTGCTGCAATGAAATGCGCCGCTGGCATCACGCTCTAACAACACGCGCATCGCTGATCCCATATCGCGTGTCCACACCGGATAGCGCGCGAGCACATCATCCAGCACCACCGCTCCCTCGCTCATCACGTCTTTCACTAAATGACTAAAAAAACCTGACGTCGCGGCATCATCCGTCCATCCCATCAGCAACGGCACCCGCACCACGAGCGACCCCTGTCGACTGAGCACGATATCTTCAGCCTCTTTCTTGCTTTGACCGTATACACTCACCGGGTGGCGTGCGGCATCCTCGGCGTAAGGCGGATGATCACCATCGAAAACATAATCGGTGCTGACATACAGAAGACGCGTGGAAGATGGCAATCGCTCCACCAGCACCCGACAAGGCTCCGTGTTCAACCGCCGGGTTTCCCCGGGATTTGTCTCGCAAAAATCCGGTTCGCGATAGGCCGCCATTGCCACCACAGCATCGGGCTGGACCTCGTCAATCAACGCAGCCAGCGCATCGTGATCCCTCATATCGACCAGTCGCATGCCATCCGGGCGTGGCCGCATGCAGGTAGGCACCACAGCAAAGGATTTCGCCAACTCCGGAACCGCTTCACGGCCAAGAAATCCGCTGGCGCCAAGGGCAAGGCAAACCGGTTTCATAAGACTAAGCTCCCGCTGTCTTCTCAACGATAATGGACGCGTTCTTCACCAGAAAGGCCCGGTCTTTAGGGTGGGTCAACATGTCCGTGGCCTGGGTCAACGGCACCCAGCGCGCTTCCGGATTGTCTTTGTCCAGCGGAGCAAGTTCATGCTGGGATGTGGTGAATAAAAAGAAATGCAGGGTCTTCATCTCATCCGGACTCTCACCACCGTATTTGCCTATGCGCGCGCGTTCATAGCGGCCGAGGTCAGCCACATACTTCAAATCATCGACCCCGGATTCTTCATAAATTTCACGCCGTGCCGCCGTCATCAAATCCTCTCCAGGATCGAGATGACCCTTCGGAAGCGACCAGGAATTGCCGCGCTGATTCACAACCAGGATATGTCCGTCGCGATTCACAACCACCCCGCCCGCACTGATGGTTTTGCCGGTTCGTTTCTCACTCATGACAGCTTCACAAAGCCCCGTTTGCCTGACTTGATAATCATACCGCTTTCCGGCTTCAGCTTCATCAGCGGGTCGGCGGCCTTTTCATCGTTGATGCGAACCGCGCCCTGCTGAATGAGACGGCGCGCCTCGCCATTCGACTTGGTCAAACCGGCGGCGGTCATCAGGGCCATCAAACCGATATGGCCTTCCGCGTCGAGCGATGCCGCATCGACCGCGAATTCCTGAATATCCTCCGGCAACTGCCCGCCTGCGAACACACGCTTGAATTCCGCTGAGGCTTCAGCTCCTGCTTCTTCCGAATAAAACTTCGCCACCAGCGCCTGCCCCAGTTGATCTTTCACATCCCGCGGGTGGGCCTCGCCGGAGTCGACTTTTGCCTTCATCTCCGCGACCTCCTCCTCCGGCCGGTTTAGCACCAAGGTGAAATAGCGCCACATCAAGTCATCGCTGATCGACATCGACTTGCCGAAGATGTCCTTCGGTGACTCGGTCACCCCGATGTAATTACCCAGACTCTTGCTCATCTTGTTGACGCCATCGAGGCCTTCCAGCAGCGGCAGGGTCATGACCACTTGCGGCTCCTGTCCCATTAACTTTTGGAGTTCACGTCCCAGCAGCAGGTTGAAGAGCTGGTCGGTGCCGCCGATTTCCACGTCAGCTTTTACCATCACCGAATCATAGGCCTGTACCAGCGGATACAGGAACTCCACCAGCGAGATCGGCTGGTTGGCGGCGTAGCGTTTCGAGAAATCATCCCGGGCCAGCATTTGCGCCACCGTAACATGCGCAGACAGGCGGATAACCTCTTCGAAACCCATGGGCGACAACCACGAGGAGTTGAACACCACCTCGGTCTTGTCGCGATCAAGAACGCGAAATACTTGTTGCTGGTAGGACTCCGCATTCGCCTTGACCTGATCGCGGGTCAGCGGCTTGCGGGTGGCAGAGCGGCCGGAGGGGTCGCCAATCATACCCGTAAAGTCACCGATGATGAACACCACCGTGTGACCGCAATCCTGAAACTCCCGCAGCTTGTTCAAGCCAACCACGTGGCCGAGGTGGATATCTGGCGCGGAGGGATCCGCGCCATACTTTATGCGGAGCCCCCTGCCATCTTTCGCCGCCGCCGCGATTTTACGCGCCAATTCCTCGGCCGAGAAAAAGTCCACGGTGCGCTGGCCAAGCCGTTCGAGCTGCTGGTTTATATCCATGATGCGTTGCCCTGAGTGTAGGTGTCCTGTTTAAAGCCGAATATTCATAATGAATGCCATGCTTCGATGCAATCTTCGAGGCAACATGATCATCGATTCCGGGCTTTGCTACCGTCCGCTCCGGTTGTTATGATGAGGTCAGGAAAGGCGGTGCGTAATGAAAACGATTCTGGTCCCCGTTGATTTTTCCGATGTCACATCGGCCTTACTGGAAACGGCCATGGTTCAAGCCAAGGCTTTCAGCGCGAAAATCATCCTACTTCATGTCGCCGCGCCTGAACCTGAATTCATTGGCTACGAACCGGGACCGCAATCCGTGCGCGACGCGGTCGCCCGCCAACTTTCCAGCGAGCACAAGGAGACTCAAAAGCTACAGCAACAGCTAACCAACGAAGGTTTCGATACCACCGCTCTGGTCATTCAAGGTTATCCTGCTCAAAGCATCCTCGCCGAAGCGGAAAAACTTCACGCCGACCTCATCATCATGGGCTCACACGGCCACGGCGCGTTGCGCCATCTTCTGGTTGGCAGCGTTACCGAAGGCGTCATGCGTCACACAACCTGTTCCGTGATGGTCGTTCCTCATCGCGCATAAACGATCCCGAACCCTGAACACCGAAGATCCGCTGGAAAATATTGTTCTGCATCCATTACATTCGCCAATATTGCACTTTCCCGTCATGAGCTGTTAGTCTGTTGAACTTAGACATGATTAAGTCATTCGTATTCAGCGGCGGCAAACTGGTGGGCGAGGACGTGGGCCTCGACTTCATCAAGACCATGCTGGTCGATGAGGATGCGCAGATCTGGCTCGATATCGAGGCGCCCACCCCCGACGAAACCCGCTCCATCCTCGATAAAATTTTTAACTTCCACCCCCTCGCCATCGAGGATTGTCTGGC
>JBMTVS010000205.1:0-3596 GCA_049451655.1 Kiritimatiellia bacterium
CGGGCGCGCTCCTCGGTCAGGCGGTCGGTCACCGCCAGCGTTTCTTCACCCTGCTGGCGCAACACGGCAAAAGATTTTGCCCGCGGGACAACCATCTCCAGGTTCGCCTCTCCGCAACGAAGGACCCCGCCTTTCAAGATACGGCAACGTAATCCTCCACGACCCGCGAGAAAGGCGTGAGCCCCGGGAGCGACCGCTTTATCCATCCAGTAACAGGGCTTGCACTCCTCTACGCCCTCGAAGACCGTTTTTCCGATCGAAAAGGTTTTTCCGATCAGCGTGTTCAGATCGACACCCGATACAAGTATGTTCCGGCGCAGGGCGGAATAATCGGGGACATCAATTTCGAGGGATTGGATCATTTCATCGACTACTTCGCGCGAAAGAAACGTCACCTGGTTTTTTGAACCCGGCTTCTCCCCGTGGTAGCGATCGCCGGCCAGACCAAGGCCTGCATCACATACCACCTCCTCAACCCGATCCATCCCGTGCTGCATGCGCCCAAGACCATGCCTGCCTTTAAAGTCATGTCCTGGTGATATCCAGATGTCATGAACACAAATATTCATGACGGACAGTATATCCTTCTGGCCGCATCGTAATCGGCCGGCGTATTCATATTTTGCAAGTGATGAAATTCATCACCTCGCAAAACCAAGCATGGTGCCCCCTCGCGGAGCATAATCTCTCGCGGGGAAAAAATTGCGCGGCCAGCATATGACCTCAGCAGGGACAGGGCGGCCGGTGTATAGATCGCGCAAAGCGGCTCGGGCAAACCATCAACCGAAGAGGAGCAGGCAATAAACGGAGCGTCGGGTGCCTCACGATGCCGCGCCACTAGACGAACCAGTATGTCGGTTGTGACGAAGGGAAGGTCGCAAGCCAGAACCAGCCAGACGGCATCGGGTATTTCGTAGAGTGCCGCGAGGATACCGGACATCGGTCCCGCAGCCTCGTCGCAATCGCGAAGAACAGGGATACCCTCTCCGCCCTTGGGTGCGGGCTGTCCTGCGCGAAGGGAGAGGTATGTGCGCTGGCAGAGTTTACCTAAAAGATTGATGGCGCGCTCCGCTTGGGTCACCCCGTCACCACCGAAAATGACCGAAGCTTTGTCACACCCCATGCGCGAACTTTTACCGCCGGCCAGCAAAAGACCAAACAATGGCGCATTCATCTGCAGATCGCTTCCGACAGTTGCACGCTGATTCCATGATGAAGTTGATTCGATCATGCTTACTTCACGTTTTCCGGTGCTGCCTTCAGGCTAGCGGCTTTAACAAGGGTTCTGGTCAAGAGAATGGCGTCAGCGATTGTCCCGGTCAAGAATGACTCCAACACGGTATGATACGCATTTGCAATTTGAGCGTGTGTTCGTCACTATGATGAATACATGACCAGTGGATTGAAAATTGTGGGCTGGTCGGCGGTTTTGCTGTCGTTGCTGTGGTGGCTTGCGCCGGAAAAGCCGGGCATGATCGATGATGATGCGATCGTGATCCGGTATATGGCGCCAGAAGGACCGATTCGCGATGCGATGGAGGACGCCGTCCGCGAATTCGAGTTTTTGGCGAATGAACGGCACCGCCTCGACCCCTCCCAGCCCCGCTACCGCGTCCTTGCCGGCCAACACGCCTCGCGCGACCAGGTGGAGGATCCCACCCGCTTCCTGCTGAGCCTGGCCGGTGGCGACCCGCCGGATGTGATTTTCTTCGACCGCTTTGCCATCAGCGAATGGGCCTCGCGCGGTGCCTTCGCGCCACTGGATGAATTCATCACCGAGGACGAAACCGCTTGGCAACAATGGGAATCCGCCGGTCGCCCCGCTAGCGAACTTCCCTGGCCCGGCGCCCTTGCCGAGCCACCCAGGGCCGAGGGCGCGTTCCCGCTCGCCGCCATCGAGCCGGTGCGTAGCAACAGCTATGTCCCCGGAGCGTGGGACGAAATCGTCTACCGCAACCCCCTCACCGGCGAGGCCCACCCCTACGGCATCCCGAACGTGGCCGACAACCGCGTGCTCCTCTATAACAAGGACGCCCTCGTGCGCCACGGCTTCGTCGACGAAAACGGCGAGGCCCGCCCGCCCCGATCCTGGGAGGAACTCGAGGAAATGGCCCTGGCCATGACCGAGCGCGATGAGAACGGCAACCTCCAGCGCGTCGGCTTCATCCCGAACTACGGCAACACCTTCCTTTATATGTACGGATGGATGGCCGGCGGCGAGTTCATGAGCGAGGACGGCCTGACCATCACGCTGAACGACACGAACATCCTCTACGCCCTCGACTACGTGACCCGCCTTTACGACCAACTCGGCGGCGCGCAGAAAGTCGACGCCTTCCAAAGCACCTTCCAGCGCGACGCTCTCGACCCGTTCATCATGGGCAAAGTCGCCATGAAAATCGACGGCGTGTGGGTGATGTCCTCCCTCGCCCGCTACGGTCGCGACCTGAACGTCGGCGCCGCGCCCCCGCCCCTCCCCCAGCCCGAAATCGACAAGGGACGCCAACCCCTGAGCTGGATCGGTGGCTGGGCCTACGCCATCCCCTCCACCGCACAGGAAAAACAAGCGGCCTGGGAACTCATCCGCTTCCTCTCCAGCCGGCGTGCGCTCGAAATCATGACCCGCTCGGAGAACTACACCTACCTCGCCCAGGGTCGACCCTACATCCCGCGCCAGGTCGCAAACCGCGAATTCAATCAGTGGCTCTATGACGAGTTCATCGCCGCCAATCCCGCCCTCGAACAAAAATTCAAGGACGTGATGGCGGTCTTCAACGACATGCTCGAATACTCGCGTTGCCGCCCCGTCACGCCGGTCGGTCAAAAACTCTGGAACGCCCAGCGCTACGCCATGGACGACGCCATCAACCACGAGCGCACCCCCGTCGAGGCCCTCGACTACCACACCGCCATGACCCAGCGCAGCCTCGACGAGGTGCTCTACCCGCCCGAAGGAACGCCCATCACCAACTGGAACTGGTTCTTCTGGCTCTACGGCGCGATCATCGTCGGCACCATCGTCTGGATTTACCGCCGCGACACCAGCATGACCCGCCGCAAGCAGAGCAAGCTCGCCTCGTTCTTCACCGGCGAAAAAGGTTCCGTCTCCGTCATCGAAGGCAGCAAGGGCTCCTACTTCCGCGCCCAATGGAAGGAAGGCGTCATCTGCGCCCTGCCGTGGATTGTTGGGTTCATCGTCTTCACCGGCGGACCGATGTTGTTCTCCATCGTCATCAGCTTCACCCGGTACGACATCCTCAACCCCGCCGTCACCACCGGGCTGGACAACTACCTCTTCATGTTCACCAAGGACGATCTCTTCTGGAAGTCGCTCTACAACACCGTCTTCATGGTGATCGGCATTCCGCTCGGCATGGCGGTCGGGCTCGGCATGGCCATCCTGCTCACGCAAAAAGTCAAGGGCGTCGCGGTCTGGCGCACCCTGTTCTACCTGCCCAGCATCGTGCCGATGGTGGCGGCGAGTATTTTGTGGATCTGGATTTTCAACCCGCAAAGTGGTCTCCTCAATGGCCTCCTCGCCAGCATCGGCATCCCCGGTCCGGAGTGGCTGCAGGACAAGGCCCCCCGCAAGTGGG
>JBMTVS010000206.1:0-3588 GCA_049451655.1 Kiritimatiellia bacterium
GCATCAGCGTTTGGTTCCGGTGGGAGAAAGCTAACGCAGGGGGTGGGGATGGGCAATGATGGTTTTAGGTTGAAGAAGAAGGGGTTCGGGATATTGGGTTGATGTGGCTGCCGCCGTTAGGCGGTGGAGAGGGGGTGAGAGGGGGGCGGCTTGAGGTTTGAGGCTCATGGTTGAAGGTGGTGTTCGGTGTTCGGTGTTCGGGGTTTCGGGTTGATGTGGCTGCCGCCGTTAGGCGGTGGAGATGATGCTAAACTCTTCTTCCCCAACCGAACTCCGAACCCCGAAAACCCCTTCCCCCCCGAACTCCCCCGCTAACCTTACTTCGCTCCCACCAGCTTGTCCCTAAAGCTTTGATACGGATGTTTCGCGCCCAGCCAGATTGAAAAGTAGATGCGGGCGAAATCGGTGCCGGGGATGATACCTTTGGACTGGCCGTTGAAAATCAGCTCGGTACCGGTGCCGGGGGTGTAGCTGAGCGCATACCGGTCGCCCTTGCGGACATCCTGATAAAGTTTGTTGATCTCGTTGATGCCATCACGGATGGATGCGATGACGGCGGGACTGTGTTGTTTGGCCAGCATGTCCTCGGCGGCGCCGGTGAAGTCATCCTTCGCCAGATCGCGGAGGTACTCGATTTCCAGATGGCGGGGTTGATCAGCCAGCGCCTGAGCCGGTCCGCTCTCCGGCAGTTGATAAAAGGCTGCGACGTAAACGTTGAAGATGTAGCCAACGACCAGCTTACTCACGCCCTTGCGCTGGAGCTCATTTTCGCCGATCTGAAAAGTTGCCGGAAAAAGTTCCTCGTACCGGTCGGCAGCGGCGAGATGGGTAACCATTAGCAGAAAACACAGAAAATATCTGAAGTTGTTTTTCATACTTCATTGATACCATATCTTCCCGTCCAGGCAATAGAGTCAGTTGTTGAACGGTGGTGACGCTCGACGCTTGTGGATTGAAATATCAACGCCGGATGAATACATTTTCGGAATGTCAGCAACCAACGCGCCCCTCAACACCTATACTTGGCGAGCCCTCGGACCTGTGCCGGAAGCTAAAAAGCCGATGAGCATCAAGCTCAAAGCCAGCATCCAAGCCCCGGTCATGGCTTTGGTGGGCTGGCTGATTTATCACTTCTTTAATCATCTCACCGGACCACTTATCATCTGGACACTGGCCGCGCTAGTGCTGGTGGGAGGCTGGTTTCTCCCCCCGGTTTTTCATGCCTTCGAGCGGTTCGGTCTATGGTTGGGCAAGGGCATCGCGGTCGCGCTGAATTGGGGGTTACTGACGCCCTTCTTTTACCTGTGCTTCGTCCCGGGACGGCTGCTATTGAAGCTCAAGGGTGTTGATCCCATGGATCGTCGTTTTCCGGATGATCGCTCTTCGTTTTGGATTCCGCGTAAGCCCATAACTGATCCGGCTCAATACCGGAAGCAACACTGATGAATATTTTAGGGATCAGTGCTTTTTATCACGATTCCGCCGCCGCATTGATCCGCGATGGCGAAATCATTGCGGCCGCGCAGGAGGAGCGCTTCAGCCGCAAGAAACATGACGAACGTTTTCCTGTCCATGCGGTGCGTTACTGTTTGCGCGAGGCGGGGGTAAAGCCGGACGAATTGGACGCGGTCGCTTTCTACGACAAGCCCATCACCAAGTTCGTCCGCATCCTTAAAACATATTTCAGCGTCGCTCCCCAAGGGCTTCAGTCGTTCATGATGGCGATGCCTATCTGGATGCGGGAAAAATTGTGGATACCGCTGGAGATCGAGAAATCGCTGGAATTGTGCGGGATTACCAAACACCCAACGCTTTATTTTCCTGAGCATCACGAGTCGCACGCCGCCAGCGCGTTTTATGCTTCACCTTATCAACGCGCCGCCATCCTTACCATAGATGGCGTGGGCGAATGGGCGACGACCACGCTGGGTCGCGGAAACGGGCATGATCTGGAAATTCTCTACGACCTGCATTTCCCGCATTCGCTCGGATTATTGTACTCCGCGTTTACTTACTTTACCGGCTTCCGGGTCAATTCCGGCGAATACAAGCTGATGGGACTGGCCCCTTACGGCAAGCCTACCTACGTGCAGCAGATTTATGAAAACCTGATCCAGGTGAAGGAGGATGGTTCGTTCAAGATGAACCAGGATTACTTCAACTACATGGGCGGGCTGGTGATGACCAATGACCGGTTCGCCGGACTCTTTGGCGGACCGGCTCGCAAGAGCGAGTCGGAGATTAGCCAGCGCGAGATGGATCTGGCCGCTTCCATTCAAGTGGTGACCGAGGAAATCGTGTTGAAGATGGCGCGGCATCTCCACGCCATTACCGGTGAGAAGAATTTGTGCATGGCGGGTGGTGTTGCCTTGAATTGCGTTTCCAATGGTCGTCTGCTGCGCGAGGGGCCCTTCGAGCAGGTCTGGATTCAGCCCGCTGCTGGCGATGCCGGGGGTGCGTTGGGCGCTGCGCAGACGGTCTGGCATCATGTCCTGAAGAATCCACGCCAGGCGGATGACGTGCATGATCAGATGAAGGGTTCGTATCTGGGGCCTAATTTCGACGACGAGGTCGAGGAGTTCTTGAACAGTCGCGGGTATGTGTACGAGAAGTTGAGCGAGAAGGATTGGGCTCCCCGCATTGCCAAGGTGATGGCAGAGGAAAACGTAGTTGGTCTGGTGCAGGGACGCATGGAGTTCGGACCGCGAGCACTGGGTGGTCGATCTATCATAGGCGACGCGCGCTCGCCGAAGATGCAATCGGTGATGAACCTGAAAATTAAATACCGCGAATCCTTCCGGCCCTTCGCCCCTTCGTGTCTTCGCGAGGATGTGAGCGAGTATTTCGAACTCGATAGCGCATCGCCTTACATGTTGCTGGTGGCGCAGGTACAGCCTGGTCGTTGCATAGGGCGCGAGGAGGCAGGTAGCTTGCCCATTCGCGATCGCATCAATCAGGTCCGTTCGGATATCCCGGCGATTACGCATGTGGATTATTCCGCACGCGTGCAGACCGTAACCCGCGAGACCAATCCACGTTATTATGATCTGATCAAAGCGTTCAAGGAGCTCACCGGCTACGGGGTGATTATCAACACTTCCTTCAATGTCCGGGGTGAGCCTATTGTTTGCACGCCCGAGGACGCCTACCGCTGCTTTATGCGCACGGAGATGGATTATCTGGTGTTGGGCGACTGCCTGCTCGCCAAGTCTGCGCAGCCAACCTGGGAAGACCGGGCTGACTGGAAAGCGGATTACGTTTTGGATTAGAGCGTCGGGGCGCCTGCCCGGGCATTGCGCTACCCTGCGTGCCGCCTGTGCGGAATCAGCAACTTCGCTGTGAGACCTTTTTGCTGCAAGGTCTTGAGGGTGGACGGACCAACGGCGATCCACTGGCGGGCGGCAGTCATTTCCTCCGGATAGCGATCGAAATAGGCCTCCGCGGTGCTGCTGCTGGTAAAGAGGACGCGATCGAAGGCGAGGCGGGGGAGAGGTTGCGGCGCGGTGGGTTGGTTGCGGTAGAAGTCGACCGGGCGCAGTTCGATGCCGATGTCGCGCATCTTCTCCGTGGAAGCTTGCGGGGCGCTAC
>JBMTVS010000207.1:0-3584 GCA_049451655.1 Kiritimatiellia bacterium
CGTCGCCAAAAGACTTGAAAACGGCGGCATCATCACGCAATGTCTACCGCAAATAAACGACGGAGAACTTTAGACAAGCTGAATGAAATTAGATCCAACGAGTGATTTGTATAAAATGCGCCATAGTTGCGCGCATGTTCTGGCTACCGCTGTCTGTCGTTTGTTCAAGGATGTCCAACTGGACATCGGCCCCCCGACCGAGGAGGGATTCTACTACGATTTCGACCTGCCGCACCGTCTGACTCCAGACGATTTTCCTGCGATTGAGGCGGAAATGGCCAAGATTGTCGCCGAAGATCAGTCTTTCTCCTGCGAAGAAATGAGCCGCGATGATGCGGCGACGTTGATCAACGGCAACGGCCAAAAATTCAAGATCGAGCGCTTGGGCGATATTCCGGATGGCGAAAAGATCACGTTTTACCGCAACGGTGAGTTCACCGACCTTTGTCGTGGTCCTCACGTGGAGAGCACGGGCAAGATTCGCGCTTTCAAATTGCTTTCCGTGGCCGGTTCCTACTACCGCGGCAAGGAAACAAACCCCATGCTGCAGCGGGTCTACGGAACCGCCTTCACCAACGAAAAGCAGCTCAATCTGTATTTGAAACAACTCGAGGAAGCCAAGCTGCGCGATCACCGCAAGTTGGGGCGCGAACTCGACTTGTTCAGCATTCAGGAGGAGGTCGGACCCGGCCTGATTCACTGGCACCCCAAGGGTGCCCGCATCCGCTGCCTGATTGAGGATTACTGGCGCAAGGAGCACTTCCGCGGCGGCTACGACCTTCTTTATACGCCGCACACCGGACGAAGCCAGTTGTGGGAGACCTCCGGTCACCTCGACTTTTATCGCGAGAGCATGTATGCCCCCATGCAGATCGACGAGAACGAGTATTTCATCAAGCCGATGAATTGCCCGTTCCACATCGAGATCTACAAGGCGCAAAAGCGTTCCTACCGCGACCTCCCGCTGCGCTGGGCGGAGCTGGGTACGGTTTACCGCTACGAGAAGGCGGGTGTGCTGCATGGTCTGTTGCGGGTGCGCGGTTTCACCCAGGACGACGCCCACTTGTTCTGCACCGAACAGCAGATGGAATCGGAGATCATCCGGGTGATACGCTTTGCCATCAACATCTGGCGTACCTTCGGTTTCGAGGACATCACCGCGTATCTCTCCACCCGGCCGGCCAAGGCGGTGGGTGAGCAACGGTTGTGGGATGACGCCACCGCCTCGCTCGAGAAGGCGCTGAAGATGGAAAACATTCCCTACGAAGTCGACGAGGGTGGGGGAGCGTTCTACGGGCCGAAGATCGACATGAAGGTCAAGGATGCCATCGGTCGCGAATGGCAGATGACCACCATCCAGTTCGACTTCAACCTGCCCGAGCGGTTCGATCTCACCTATGTCGGCGACGACAACAAGGAGCACCGCCCCTACATGATTCACCGGGCGTTGTTCGGCAGCATCGAGCGCTTCTTCGGGATTCTCACCGAGCATTACATCGGAGCGTTTCCGGTTTGGCTGGCCGCCGAGCAGGTCCGCGTGCTGACCCTCACCAACGATCAGGACGACTATGCGCAGCAGATCGCCGATACGCTTTTCGAGGCGGATTTCCGGGTGACGGTCGACAAGCGCAACGAGAAGGTCGGCGCGAAGATTCGCAATGCCCAGTTGATGAAGATTCCCTACATGCTGGTGGTCGGTGGCCGCGAGCAGGAGGCGGGCAAGGTCGCGGTGCGCAGCCGGATCAACGGCGACCTCGGGGTCATGACCCTGGAACAATTTATGGAGCAGCTTCGTATGGAAGAAACGTCGCGGGGGCAAACCCCGGTCGCTGCCGCGGCGTCGGTGTAAACGTTAACACGGAGGTATATCATTCCTAGTTTCACGAGAATAAATCATCAAATCCGCGTTCCGCAGGTGCGCTGCGTGGACATGGATGGATCGCAGGTGGGTGTAGTTCCCACGCGCGAGGCCCTGGAGCTCGCCAACAAGCGCGGGTTGGATCTGGTCGAAGTTTCCCCGCAGGCCCAGCCGCCGGTTTGCCGCATCATGGATTACGGCAAGTTCAAGTTCGACCAGTCCAAGAAGGACAAGCAGGCGCGCAAGAACCAGAGCAACACCAAGGTCAAGGAAGTCAAGTTTCACGCGAACGTGGAAGAGCACGACTACCAGACCAAGTTGCGGCACATGCGCGATTTCCTCGAGGAAGGCCACCGGGTCAAGGTCTCGTTGATGCTGCGCGGACGCGAGAATGCGCACCAGGATATCGGCTTCGAGGTGGTCAAGCGGGTTGTTACAGACTGTCAGGATATCGCCACCTCCGACCGCGAGCCGCAAAAAGTCGGGCGGTTCATCAGCGTGCTGGTCACTCCGCGGCCGGGCGGCGCGAAGAAGTAGCAGGGGGGGGCGCCCCGTCCATTCGCGCCCTGGTGATATTAAAGATCCCCGGGCGTCGGGCCCGTAATGCGGGATTTGTGAAGCAGGCCGGCGGCTTGAAAAAGTCGTTAAAAAATGGTGGACAACAACCCGCTCATCACGTATTACTTTACGCCTTTTCGCCCACCCGGGTGAAATTTATGCTGATTTGAGAAGGAAACGATCATGCCCAAGATGAAAACGAAAAAAGCGGTGGCCAAACGGTTCAAGAAGACGGCCACGGGTAAAGTAAAGCGCGCCAAGATCGGTCGCCGTCACTTGCTCGGCCACAAATCGCGCTCCCGCAAGCGGAGCCTGCGCCAGCCGGCGATTGTGCCGCCGTCATTCGAGAAGAGCATCCGCAACGTGCTCGATTAATTTAGGAGATAGATCATGTCACGCGCCACTAATGCACCAGCATCCCGCCGCCGCCGTAAACGCCGCCTGGAGTTAGCCAGCGGATTCTACGGAGCCCGCAGCCGTCTGTATCGTACCGCCACCGAGTCGGTGGACCGGGCGATGAAGATGAGCTACGAGCACCGCAAGCTCAAAAAGCGCGACTATCGCGGCCTCTGGATTCAACGTTTATCCGCCGCGGTCAAGCCGCACGACATCAGCTACAGCCGCTTCATCGAAGGACTGCTCAAGGCTGGCGTCACCCTCAACCGCAAGATGCTCTCCGAGATCGCCATTCACGATCCCGAAGGCTTCACCAAGCTGATAGGCGTGGCCAAGGCCAAGCAGGCCTAAGCAAGCGAGACCATCGCGCAGAAAGGCATGTCAAAACGGCATGCCTTTTTTGTCGGCAAACCGCGCATCTTGTCAAACGCCCGCGGTTGTGAAATATTTTGAAGTGCGATTCATTCGCCCCCATCGTCTAGAGGCCTAGGACGTCAGGTTCTCATCCTGGTAACACCGGTTCGAATCCGGTTGGGGGTGCCACTTCAATAATCACCAATATAATCAGGGTGATTATGGTTTTCTTGAAAACTGGTGAGGGCCAGTGCTAAAGCCTAGTGCTAAAAAGTGCGCTGGTGTCATGGGTGTAAAGTGAACGATCGTTCACGGATTTGAAGGGTCGCGTAACGGGTGGGCGGGAGGGCGGCGCGAGTATCGGCGGCGGTCAGGTTGCGATGATCGGAGGGGGTAGGGGGCGGCACCGCCCTTTCCC
>JBMTVS010000208.1:0-3572 GCA_049451655.1 Kiritimatiellia bacterium
GTCCTTGTTCCTTCAGCATCGGCGCGAAAACCTCCGCCAACTGCCAGGTTACATCCGCATCCTCGGCGGCGTAATCCGCGGCGAGCCGCGGCTCGACCTCGAACATGGTGATTTGGGATGACTTCTTTTCGCCAATCAGGCGGGTAATCGGAATCGGCGAGTAGCCGAGGTATTGCTCGGCGAGCGCGTCCATGCCGTGGCGACGCTCCGGCTCGAGCAAGGCGTGCGCGATCATGGTGTCGAATAATGGTCCGCGCACTTCGATGCCGTTCCAGGCCAGCACGGCGATGTCGAACTTCAGATTCTGGCCGGTCTTGCCGATATCATCGCGACCCAGCACCTCACTGAAGATGGCGAGGCGGCGACGGTTTAGCTCATCGTCGACCGGAAGCCGGACATAGTTCGCCGTACCCTTCTCCCAACAGAAAGCCAGCCCGGCGATGCGCGCAATTTTTGGATCGAGCTGGTCCGTCTCGAGATCGAAGCAGAAGCGGGGTTGTGCAGCCAGTTCACCGGCGAGTCGTTGCGCTGCCTCGTCATCGTCGATCAGGGTGTAATGATGCGGAACGTCATCAAGGGTGGTCAGTTGGGGCTGGACGCTGACTGGAGGTGGCGCGGCCTGTTCGGTGGAGGCGAAGAGTTCCCCTTGGGCCGGTGAAGAAGCCGCCGGTTTGGCGGCTGCCGTCGAGTATCCGCGACCCGCCTTAAAATCTGGACCGTAGATGCGACGTCCGATGCTATTGAATTCAAATTCGATGAGCAGTTGCTGCAGCGCCTCATGATCGGCCTCGCGACGCGCAAGATCCTCCAGCGATTCCTTGACCGGCACGGCGAGGTTGATGGTGACGAGGTCGCGGGAAAGAAAGGCCTGCTCCTTGAACTGCTCCAGCTTTTCGCGCTGCTTGCCTTTGATTTCATCGAGATGGTCGTAAATGCCTTCGATGCTACCATACTGCCCGATGAGCTTCTTTGCGGTTTTTTCACCGAAGCCCGGCACGCCGGGGATGTTGTCGGAGGCATCGCCCCAGAGGCCGAGCACATCGATGACGTGGAGGGGATCAGCGACTTCCCATTTGGTCATGACTTCCGCCGGGCCGAGGATTTCGACATCGTTGCCCTGGCGGCCTGGCTTGAACATGGAAATGTGCGGGCGGACGAGTTGGGCAAAGTCCTTGTCCGGCGTAACCATCATCACCTCGAGACCGGGTGATGCGTGCTGAACCGCGAGCGTGCCGATGACGTCATCCGCTTCATGGCCGGGATAGCGTAACAAAGGAATGCGCAGTGCGGCGGCGATGCGGTCGATGTGGGGCAGGGCGGCCGCGATATCCTCGGGTATTTCATCGCGATGCGCCTTGTAGGCGGGAAATTTACGGTGGCGTTCGGTGGGCTCGGGTGTATCCAACGCGATGGCCAAAAAATCCGGTTTCCGCTGCTCAACCAAATCAAGCACCGTATTCATGAAGCCGTACAACGCGGAGGTATTGACACCCGATGAAGTAAAAATCGGACTCTTGATCAGTGCAAAATGCGCCCGGTAAATCAGCGCCATGCCGTCGAGGAGGTAAAGGGAGCGGGTCATTTAAAATCCTAAAGTTTGATCATGCCATCTTCGGAGATCAACACGCGCTCAGCCGGACAAATTCCCGCCAGCAACTTTACTAAAGTCGGAGCAATGACATCGGTCAGATATTGTAACTTGGGATTGTGTAGAGATATCCAAACGACTGACCAATGATTAGGGCTGTTTATCCAAAAATCTTCATCGCGCGAAATCCAGACGATCTCCTCCCCGACAAAATACTTTCGCAAGAAATCATCCGCCGCATCAGCTAGGCCAATTTCAGACAGATGCTGGAGGGAAATAGATGAGTTCATTTCCCTGATGCGCCTAACCATAGTCACCGGCAGGTTGTTGTCGACGATGGCGCGCATCAGGCCATCGAGATAGCTTGTCGTGGAATGGACGCGATGTTTTTTGCGTACTCGATGGCGTCGGTAAGATCGGTTGGTTTCAAATCGGGATAAGCGGCAAGGATATCTTCCTCTTTTTCCCGGTTCATTAACATCTCAAGGACGACGTAAACAGGGATGCGCGTGCCTTTGAAAAAAGGTCTGCCCCCACAAAATTGATGATCGATTGCGATGCGTCCCGCGAATAGCTTCATTGTTTACCTCACTATCTCGATAGTAGGTTTAAGCTTCTTGTGCTTCAAGTTCTTCATGCTGTGTCAGGCCGGCGACGGTGTAAGCATGCGAATACACGCGGCGACGGGGACCCGGCTGGAAGGTCTGCGACCATTCCATCCCTACAAAGAATGTCGGCCCATTGCTCATTTTCTGCGTATTCTGCTTATTCTGTGGTTCTCCAACCTACGCTCGACGACACGGCTGTCTTCACTCGCAACTTGTCATCCCAACGATTATTTCCGATTATGCATAGCAATTAAAGGAGGTTACTTATGTCAGGCATGTGGATTTTTATCATCGTGGTCGTCGTGCTGGTTGTTGTTATCATCAGCATTTACAACAAGCTGGTTCAGCTTCGTAACCGGTTCAAAAACGCTTTTGCGCAGATCGATGTGCAGTTGAAAAGGCGTTATGACTTGATTCCTAATCTGGTCGAAGTGGCCAAGGGCTACATGAAGCATGAGCGCGAGACGCTGGAGGCGGTCATCAATGCCCGCAACACGGCGGTATCGGCTGCCAACGCCGCCGCTGGGAATCCGGCCGATCCCACTGCCATGCAGCAACTCGGTCGTGCCGAAAGCCAGCTCGGTGGCGCACTTGGTCGTCTGTTTGCGCTCTCCGAGTCCTATCCGGATCTCAAGGCCAATCAGAACATGATGCAGTTGTCGGAAGAAATGACTACCACGGAAAACCGCGTAGCGTTCGCCCGCCAAGCGTTTAACGATGCCATCATGACCTACAACAATGCCCGCGAGGTGTTTCCGGCGGTTATTTTCGCCGGGATGCTGGGCTTCAATGAAGCTCAATTGTTGGCTATCGAAAACGAGGCCGAGCGCGAAGCGCCCAAAGTTAGTTTTACCTGATCGCGTCTTCACGGATAGGTCATGGATTTCTTTGCCCGTCAGGAAGACGCCCGGAAACGCACCGGGTGGCTGGTGCTTATGTTTTTCGGCGCCATTCTTGGCATCGTGACTACCATCTATGCGGGTATTGGATTTCTCTATCAGCAAGCAATGGCGTCGGACGATAGCTCCGTTTACGCGGCGACTGGCTCCAATCCCATGTGGAGCATGGAGGCAATCCTGACCGTCGGGGGTATCGTTTCGCTGATCGTCTTGAGTGGCACAGCCTACAAGCTTGCTCAACTACGTCATGGCGGGGTGAAAGTCGCGGAAATGCTGGGCGGACGCGTAGTGAATCCCTCCAGCAACCAGTTTCACGAGAAACGCCTGCTCAATGTTGTCGAGGAGATGGCCTTGGCCTCCGGGGTGCCAGTGCCACCGGTGTACGTGATGCCGGGACAAATGGGCATCAATGCCTTTGCGGCGGGATACACGATTCACGATGCGGTTATCGGGGTCACCGAGGGCACCATGCGCGGG
>JBMTVS010000209.1:0-3568 GCA_049451655.1 Kiritimatiellia bacterium
GGTCAAGGTTCTGGTGCCGCCGCTGGCGCTGATTTTGCTGGTGCTGGGTAGCATCTTTTTCGGAGTGGCCACGCCAACCGAGGCGGGGGCGGTAGGCGCGGTGGGGGCGATGATTCTGGCGTTGCTGAACCGGCGGTTGACCCTGGTGAATGTGCGCGAGACCTGCGATGGCACGTTGCGGCTGACCTCGATGGTGATGATGTTGTTGATCGGGTCGGCGGCCTTCTCGCTGGTCTTTCGCGGACTCAACGGGGACATCTGGGTCGAGGATGTGCTGACCAATTTGCCAGGCGGAATTATTGGGTTTCTGATCGTGGCGAACCTGATGATTTTCATTCTCGGGTTCTTCATCGATTTCTTCGAGATTGCGTTCATCATCCTGCCGCTGTTGATTCCGGCGGCGCGGGCGTTGGGCATTGACCTGGTATGGTTCGGGGTGATGGTCGGACTTAATCTGCAAACCTCCTTTCTCACCCCGCCCTTCGGATTCGCGCTCTTCTATCTGCGCGGCGTCGCCCCGCCCGAGCTAAAGACCACGCAAATCTACCGCGGGGTCCTGCCCTTCGTGGCGATTCAGTTGATTATGCTGGGGATTCTCGTCGCGTTTCCGGATATCGTGATGAGGGCGGGAAATTAAAACCCGTCCATCAAGATGAGTGCGCGGGCTTCGGGGACGGTTATGGAGACGGGGCGGGGGCCTTGCATGGCGGGATAGTTGGGCAGTCCGTCCATGTTGATACGGTCGCCGTCACCGATGATCCTCCAGTTGCCGGCGGGCAGTTCAAAATCGAAAGCACCGGGGCTGGTGTGGGTGTTCATGAGCACGGCGAAGCTGTTGCCGGGATGAATGCGCGGGGCGTTGATGAGGAAGCCGAGCTGGCGGCGATCGGGCGGTTCGATCCAGCGCAGGTAGCCGGGTGGCGGGGTGGACTTGACCCGGAAGGCACGTCCTTCCTCGCTGCTGCGCAGGCGGATGAGGTCGCGGTAGTAGCCCATGGTGACGGCGGCGATGGGACGCTCGCGGTCCTTCCAGTTGACGCCGTTGACACGGTCGCCCTGGTTGTAGGTGTTGTTGATGCCATGCTTGCTGCGCATGAACTCCTGTCCTTCATGAATCATGGGAATGCCGAGCGAAGTGAATATGACGGTGGCGGAGAGGCGGTTCATCTTGGCCTCGAATTCGTCGAGGTGACGACCGTCCTTGTCGGGTCGCGCGGAAAGCACATCGGCGAGGGCCATGTCGTCGTGGCTTTCGACATAGTTTACGCTCTGCAACGGGCTGGCGGTCCAGATTTCGGTGGAGCCGGCGATGACCTTTTTCATCCAGTCGCGGTCGGCGCGGCCACGGGCGAAGTCCTTGCCGGCGTAGCGGAAGTCGTTGTTCCAGGCGGCCCAGCCGGTGCCACGAATCTGATCCTTATGGTTACCGCGAAAGCTCCAGGGCTCGGAGACCATGATGACACGCGGGTTAATTTTTTCCGCTTCGGCTTTGGCCTCCATGAGCGTCTCCATGTCGATGAGCTCGGCGAGATCCCAGCGAAAGCCGTCGATTTTGTATTCACGCACGAAGTGCTTGATGCTGTCGACGATGAGGCGACGAGCCATGGGCGATTCGGATTTGAAGTCGTTGCCGACGCCGCTGAAATTGAGGTAGTCGTAGTCTGGGGTTAGGCGGAAGAAGTATTTCCGGTCGATCATGGCCCACAGGTTGGGCCAGCCGACATGGTTGTAGACCACGTCGATCATAACACCGAAGCCCATGCGATGGAGTTCGTTGACCAGGTTCTTGAACTCGTAGACCTGCGATCCGCGTAACGGGTCGCGGGCAAAGGAGGCCTCGGGGGCGAAGTAGTGAACGGTGGTGTAGCCCCAGTTGTATTCGTCCTCGCCGTTGTTGAATTCGTGGATGGGGAGGAACTCGATCATGTTCACGCCCATGTCCTTGAGGTGATCGAGGCCGGTGCCGGTGCCGACGCTGGCGAGCAGGCCGGCGTAATCGCCGCGCAAGTTGGCGGGCACGCCGGAAGATGGGTGGATGGTGAGGTTCCGGACGTGGGCCTCATACATAATCATGTCCTGAAATTCCGGGGTGACGAATTCGTCATCGGTCCAGCCGCCGAACCATTCGTTCGTGGCGTCCATGTCCATCACGATGGTGTTGAATTCGGCGCGCGCGGAGGCAAAGCTGTAGGGGTCGGAGATGAAGGCGTCGGGGTTAAACCCTTCGCCGCGACCCTGGGGGCCGTCGATATTGAAGGAGTAATACTTGCCAATGTCGAGGCCGAGCAGGGTGATTTCCCAGACGCCATCGTCGGGATCGCGCCACATCGGATAGCGCTCGGCGGGGGTGAGGCGTTTGAATTCCGGCTCGTTCACCTCGAAGTTCGGCGTGTCGAAAAGGCACAGGTCGACGCGGGAGGCGCGGGGGGCGAAGATGCGGTAGGTGGTGGCGTTTTGCTCGCGGTTCAGCACGGCGCCGAGCGGCTTGTCGGAGACGAGCTTGTTCAGGGCGGCGCCGGGGGTGACTTGCTGCCAGACCTTGCGGTCGGCGAGTCCGGTGATTTCCATGATTTGTAGCTGGTCGAAGGGTATGGGTTCGGCAGTGACGACTTTGAGTACCGAACTGCCGGTCGCGCGCGGGTCGATGCGCAGGTTGCGGTTGCCGCTGGCGTCGGCGATGGCGTTGATGGCATCCGGTGGCGGAGGCAGCCACTGACTGTTGTTCACAACGAACTTGAAGAGAAAGTCGGACTCGTTGGCGGGCTTGCGCAGGCCGTCGAGGGTCACCGATAACTCCCTAATGCCGTCATTGTCGCGGTCGTGCATGCTCCAGACGCCCTGCTGGCCACCGTTGCCGGTCCAGTAGTTAAAGTTACCGGCCACGGCTACGGTGTCCTCCGGTTTCAGGCGCAGGCCGTAGACGGCTGGGTCGAAAATGAAGGTGAGGGTGCCGGCGCTGATGATGTAGCCGGTTTCGCGTCCGCTCTCCGCACCGGTGGCGACTTGAAGCTCGCGAACCGGGAGGCCGGATTCGAATTTGACCTGGATTTTGTCGGAACGGGAAATCGGTTTTTTCAGGTAGACCAGGATTTCATCCACCGACTCATGCAGCGCTTTAACAACGACATCGGGCGGACGCACCAGCAGATGGTTATCATCTATGAAGAAGGTGCGGTTTTCGCCGGGTTCCCACTCGCCGTCGATGATGAATTTGTATTCGTGCCGGCCGGACTCCAGCTTTAACTTGCTCACGTCGAGGACCCAGTTCTGGCCGCGGCTGGTCATGCGATGGCGTTGCGACCAGTCGCTCCAGATGCCGCACACCTCGACGCGACGGGCACCCGGGGCGAAATACTGGAGCGCAGGGGTGGGGTTGATGCCCGGCAAGGCACGCAAAGTCGGCGACAACACCGGCTCGCGGGCGGGCAGGGATAGGGCTGACCACAAAAAAACGGCGAAAAGCGTAATAAATTTTGACGGCATTGATTTCTTCCCAAAAAGCTGAAGCGTCAGTATGGCGAAACTCAAAACACGAGGAAAACAAAATCGGCCCGTTAAAAACGGGGTT
>JBMTVS010000210.1:0-3566 GCA_049451655.1 Kiritimatiellia bacterium
GAAGTTCATAATGACAAGTCGCAAAGTCAGCGAAGGATAGCGGACATGAAAATGGCACGATTACTCGACAAAGAAGAATGTCAGATACTCGAAGACTTCGAGCGCGGTGAATTCAATCGGATCCCGAACCTTCAGGTCGAAAAGAAGGCGCTTGAGGAAGCTGCTCGAAAAAGTCTCCAAGAAGACAAACGCATCAATATTCGCATCTCGTCGCGTGAACTGGAACAAATTCAAATGAGGGCAACCAGGGAAGGCATGCCCTATCAAACCCATATTTCCAGTACCTTGCACAAACTAGTATCCGGAAGACTGGAAGAGGCGGTCTGACATGCGCCTCCAGTGCAGACCCGAATAGGGGGTGCACTCCAGCGAGACGTTAACCCCATCGAAAATCATGAGTAACGCTACCCCGGAAGAATCAAATATTTGTCCGCTAGGTGAAAGCTACCAGAAATATTGGGACAAGT
The DNA here is from genome assembly GCA_049451655.1 of Kiritimatiellia bacterium. Taxonomy (GTDB): domain Bacteria; phylum Verrucomicrobiota; class Kiritimatiellia; order CAIVKH01; family CAIVKH01; genus CALMUP01. Next base: position 468 of record JBMTVS010000210.1, read on the forward strand.
TGTCTTTGCCCGAGCGTCGAATGAAGATTGATGTCGAAGGTCTCTACTCGATGGATGTGCAAGAAGTTGCTTTACAACTGGCGAACAGGATCGAAGCCGACCGTGTCGTCGATGCTTTCTGTGGTGTTGGTGGTGCTACGATTGCGTTTGCGCGAACCGGAAAGTTTGTTGAGGCTATTGAAATAGATCCGGGGCGGCTTGAGATGGCACGGCATAATGCGCGCCTTTTTTCAGTGGAAGACCGTATACGTTTTCATCAAGGCGATGCCATGGATTTTCTGCAATCTACCGGGGCAGCTGTGTATCTGGATCCGCCTTGGGGTGGCCCAAGTTACGGTCGGTTTGAGCAGTTTTCGCTGAAGCACTTTGCTCCTGATGGGGAGAAATTGCTGCGAAAAGCTTTATCCGCTTCGCGTGAAGTTATCCTCAAGTTGCCGAAGAACTTCAACTTCTCGGAGCTAGCGCCAATCCGGGAACCTACCGAGATCATCTCGAACGAATGGGCTGGGCGATTGGAGTACTATACGGCGATATTTAGGATCGGATAACAACAGGCTGGTCGGGAGATTCAACCTCAGCTCTTCGCCGACAGCAAAATATTCTACAAAAACATGAGCATTGCTTGCTGCTTGTACTCGCCTAATTCGGCACTAGCGCCACGGTAAAGGCTGGGGTATTTTCCGAGTACGAGATCTTTAATACTCGAAGGAGAGAAAATGCAACTGCGTGAAGAATTAGACGAGAGCAAGCGCAAGCCGGGTATTTGAGCGAGCGAGAATAGTTTTACGTTAAATTCAACTTTTCCAAAACTGGATTTCTTTATGAAAAAAATATCACGTATGGCGCAGGTTTTGAGTTGGGCGTTGAGCACTATGTTGATGGCCGTGCCGTCAACACTGGCTGAAGGCAAACAGGTTAGGGCGGCATTTGTTTACGTGAGCCCTGTAAATGATGCCGGATGGACGCGGGCCCATGATGACGCTAGAAAAGCCATGATGGATTTGCCTTACGTGGAAACCGCCTTCCGGGCATCCGTGCCGGAGGATGCCGACGTGGAGCAGGTACTAAATGAATTTGTCCAGCAAGGCTACAATCTGATCTTTACCACGAGCTATGGCTATATGGATGCGACCGCCAAGGTGGCAGAGGAAAATCCCGACCTCGTTTTCATGCATTGCTCAGGCTCCAAAACATCCCAAAACATGGGCACCTATTTCGGGCACATGTACCAGCCTCGTTATGTGTCGGGAATTGTAGCCGGGCATATGACCAGATCGAATATCCTTGGTTTTGTGGCGGCATTTCCAATTCCCGAGGTTATCCGCGGAATCAATGCGTTCGCCCTCGGCGTGCGTTCCGTGAATCCTGAGGCAAAAGTGCATGTGATCTGGACCGATACCTGGTATGACCCGGCCAAAGAGTTTGCGGCAGCGGACCGCCTGCTCGACATGGGTGCCGATGTGATTGCCCAACATCAGGACACTCCGTATCCGCAACAAGCCGCCGAGGCGCGGGGAGCTTTCAGCATCGGATATAACACGGACATGTCCGCGATGGCGCCCAAGGCACACCTCACCGCTGCGGTGTGGAACTGGGGCCCTTACTACAGGCAGATTGCCGAGCAGTTTCACAACGGAACATGGAAGCCAGAGTCATACTGGGGAACGATGAGAAACGGCGTTGTAGATGTAGCCCCGTACGGTGACATGGTTCCACAAAACGTAAGGGCAGAAGCCGAGGCCGCGAAAGCACGGATCATATCCGGCGATTGGGATGTCTTTTATGGTCCGGTTAAGGACCAGAGCGGGAATGTGCGGGTAGCAGAGGGTGAGAAAATGTCCGATGCCGATATGCTGACCCTCAACTGGTTTGTTGAAGGGGTCGTGGGTCAGATTCCCGAGGCGGCGAAGCACTAAGGAAATCCCAACGTTTGCATTATCATTGGTGAAACTGCCCTGTCTCTTTTGATTTTCGACATCACAGTTTAATTCGCGTCAGGTATTGCGAAGAACACTGCATCTATGTCCCCGCCCGGGGCTCCAACCGTGGGCTAACCTCGTAACTGCCTTCGCGCGCCAGTTCCCGGCTTCGCTCCGCGCGAGGTGCGGGTTTCGACGCGGTATTGGATGCGGACGAGCAGGTCGCCGCGGCCGCCGCGCGGTTTGGGCAAGCCCTGGCCGGGGACGCGAATGATTTCGTTGCGGGCGACGCGGGGCGGAATCTTTACAGTGATCATGCCGCCTTGTGGTCCGCGCAACATCTCCGTACCGCCGCGTTCCGCCTTGTCGCTCCGGATGTTTAAATCACAACGCAAATCCGACCCCCGGGCGCGAAAGCGGAAATCGGGACGCAGCTTGATGCGCACCTGCAACGAGCCGCGTTCAAACGGCGGATTACGCTTGATGGTAAACTTCGCGCCCGGCGCGGTATCCGGTGGAACGACGACATCATACACCTCCGGCCCGGCCGGATTCGCCGGATCGCGCACGGTGATCTTCAAATGCGTCCCGCGAAAAAGTTCCTGCATGGACACCAACGAATCCTCTTTGATGATCGGAGGCCGCGTGCTGCCGATCGTGGATGATTTGCCGATGCCGAGTTCCTCATCATAAGCCTGCCGCCGCTCCGGTTCCTTTAATATGGCATAGGCCTCGTTGATATCCCGCATGCGCTCCGCATCGTTGCTTACATCGGGATGAAACTGTTTGGCCAGTGAACGGTAGGCCTGCCGGATATCTTCCAGCGAGCAATCGCGGTCAACGCCGAGCAACTGATAATGATCCATATGAATGCTCACACCGCCGTCGCCCCGCGAGGCCTCTTGCTCTTTTGTTCGAAGGCTTCTGATTTCATTCAACAATCATAATGTTCAAGGATTGCTTATCAACATTTACCCAGATTTGGAGTCTTGGCATAATAATCCAATGAAGCCCATCCGCCCACTCTACCTCCCGCCCTCCTATCAGGACGCGCCGGATCACGGGCGGCTGATTTTGCGGGACGGGTCGACGGCGATCATCCGGCTCTCGCGGCCGGATGATGTTGAAAAGGTTCGCGCGTTTCATGCCCGCCTCTCGCCCCAATCTCGCCGCATGCGAT
>JBMTVS010000211.1:0-3517 GCA_049451655.1 Kiritimatiellia bacterium
ATGGTATTCAGGTCTTGAATCATGGTATCGAGGCTGTTGGTCAGCGCGACGACGATGTTGGAGTAAGGATTATTGATGAAGGCGGCGACGTTCGTGGAGAGCCCGTTGGCGAAGGCGGCAAAATCGGCGAAGCGCAAGACCATGGTGGGCGCTTCGGTCCATGCGGGTGGGGTTCCGTACTGGTTGGTGTTCACGGAAGGCAGGTTGGTGGCGACGGTGACCAGCGGTTCGAAGGCGGCGGCCATATCGCGGAAATACAGCATGAGATCACGTTGCGCTTCATCGCCAATCTGTTGCAGCGCGGTGAGATTCACCACGGGGAGGGAGGCGGAAAGCGATTTGGCGAGGGCGAACTTCATGCCCTCGGCGGAGATGCCGAAGGCGTAGACGGGATCCTCGAGGGTGAGAAAACCCTCAAAGGCGAGGCCGTTGGCCATTTGAATGCGTCCGCTGCCGGAGATGCCCAGGCCGGTGAGCGGGTCGTATTGGACATGCAACGGCTTGCGCGGGAGCACCCGGAAGGTGGCGTAGGGGTCGTCGAAGGGAATCTGAAGCTGGCCGTAGGCGTTGATGTCAAAGGCCCCGCCACTGCGCAGCGCGGCATTGTTGATGGTGAGCGCGAGGTTGTACTTGGGCAACCGGAGGCTGCCGCCGAACGAACCGCCGAAATAGCCGGTTTCGCGGTTGTAGGCGAGCGCGCCACGCAGGCGGTCAATATGAATGTCCCCGGGAAGCAGCATGTCGAACGCGGCAAGCGTGGGGTCGGCGATGCGGCGGTTGTTTTCCTCGTTCCATAGCGCTTGGGTGATGTCGTGGCTGGCTTCGATGAGGCGGGCGGCCTGTTGCAGGTAGAAGTATTTCAGGGCGAGCCGGTCTGATTCCCCGAGGCGATCTGCCTCCGCCAGCAGGTCGTCAATCGCGGCTTGCATGGTGGTCCAGTCGCGCGCGGGGACGCCGAGGTCGATGAGGCGGGTGACCGCGGCTAGCAGTATATTGGTGGTGAGGCCGGGCGCGGCGAGTTCGCTATCGCCGGGGAACTGGTCGGCAAGTTGATGCTGACGGATTCCGGCCTCGAGTAGCCGCGCGATATCAGGAGATTGACTGATAAACGGAAGCGTGCCCAAGCCTTTTGTGATGGCGACCGACATGCGGTTGTAGGCCCGCACGAAAGGTCCGGCGGCCACGGTCACGGTGTCGGGCATTTCATCGAGCACGTTGAGCAGGCCGTTAATCTCGTTGACGACATTATCGAAACTACGTTCGCCGAATGGTCGGGCCAATTCAATTTCCAGCAACGTCGTCATGCGGTCCATAAAAGGCTGGAGTTCACCGGTATCCGGGATGACGTTGAGTTCGGGTCGGTTCGGGAATACCGCCATGGCCTTCGACGCGATCAGTTCGAGCAGGTCGCTGAAGGCATATTGATACTCGAGGTAGTTGTTACGTTGGGCGGCTTGCCCGAGGTCGTTGGTGATGCCCCGGTAAAATTGCAGGGCGAGCTGGCTGGATGCTTCAACAAAAGGCGCTTCGAGTTCTTCATCCACCCCGAGCAAGGCAGCGTTGGCTTGGATCTCCAGCAGATTGAGCAGATGCTCGAAGGCCACAAATCGGTTGATGTCACGGATGACGGGATTGTCGTCGGGGATGAACACGTTCGTGACCACGCCCATTTCGCCGAGGTAGTGTTCCGCGGAGCGATTGATGATGCGTGCGATGCTGTGGGTAAAGTTTGTATTGGCGGGAAGGGTGCCGGACGCCTGGCGTATCGATTCGGCAGACAGCAACAGCTGAATGGCTTCATGCGAACCGGCCAGGGTGGCGCCGTAATCGCTATTGAGGCCCTGCTGGATGGCGGCGGCCTCGGCTTCGGCGATGGCGGCGGCGATTTCAGCGGTGTTTTGACCATTGTATTCGGCTCCGCGAAAGGCGCGCACCAAAGCGAGATGGTGGGCGGCCAGGGCTGTAACATCCGGAGCAGATACCGCGGAGGCTTGTTGTTGGGCAACCAAATCAAGCACGTTATCGAGGCCGAGCACGGTGGCGAATCCGACCTGCATACTGTAACCCCAGGCATCGAGCAGGGCGGTGGCGGTATTTTCCCGGGAAACCGGCAGGATGGCGGGCGCGTTGGTGCCGGTGGAGGAGGCGGCCACAGCAGCGCTGAAGAGGTGATAGACCCGGCTGAAGGAGGTCAGGCAATCCTGCACGTTGATGAGTTGGTTGGTTTCGAGGATGTTGGTGTTGATGCCGGTAAGGCAAATGCTCGCCGGGTCGGGCAGCAGGGCGGCTATGTTGGAGATGGTGGAGAACTGAAGCCCGGCGGCGGTGAATTGGAACTGGTAGTCTGGGTCATCGAACCGGAACTCGGTCTGCAACTTCGGTCCGTCCGGAAAATCCAGGCCGACGCGTCCTTGGAGGGTAACTTCGCCGGAGGCTTTTACCTCGAGTACGACCGGCTTGGCGGGATTGACGGTTAGGGTGGGCGGGTTGCTGGTGCCGTCGGGGATTTTCAAGGTTCCGGACAAGGGTAGGCGGATAAGCGATGGGTTGGAGAGGTCTATGTTGCCGGTGCGGTTGCCGCGTCGCGGAGTGACCGGGATGCCGGATAGTTCTGCGAAAGCGTCCGCGTCTTCGATGCCGGTATCGGTGAGGGTGCCCTCATAGATCCGGACAAGCTGACGTTGATGCAGCCTGGCGCGGAGGCCTTCGTTGGTGGAGATGCCAAAGGCAGTGGCAAGGTGGGAGATTTTTACCTGGTCGTGATCCAAGGGCAACGTCGAGGCGCCGCCGCTATTCTTGATGAGGTCCTGGACGAGCTGAATCGGCGAGCCTTCCCCGAATCGTGCGGTGGCACGCGTGAAGGAAAGATGATTCGCGCCGTCGAGCTCCACGATGGACGCCCCTTGCGGGAGACGAATATTCATCCCCTGGGTGCGGCCGAGCGGGTGGCGTCCCATGGGACGGTATTCCAGCGGGGCGAGGGTGTTGTTGGGCAGGATCTGAACGTAGAGACCTTCGATGGGTTCGCCGTAGGCATCCAGCGGCACGAAACGGTCCGGGTCGAGCAGCGGGTTGCAGCCGAGATGGGCGGGGAAGGTGCGGATGAATAGAGAAAGATCCCGTCCGTCGATGATACCGTCGGTGTTCAGGTCGGCGTCAGCCCGGTAGGCGGATTCTCCCTGAACCGTTCCGAAAGCGGCGCGGAACAATTCAAGGTCCTCGCAATCTTCGCGTGCGTCCAGATTGAGGTCGATGGCGCGAGTGGTTAGCCAGAGGCCAAGGCACAAAAATAGCATGACGAACAACGTTGTTCGTCGCGCTTTCTGCTTTCCCGAATGAAACAAAACAAATTCCCCTGTCTATAATGCCTCAACCCGGAAAAGATAATGAAAACAGCTTTCGTTGTGTATAATTTTTTTGTTCAATAATTATTCGGCACACAGGCTCGATCAGGCCAGCATGCCGGCGATGCAGGCGGTCATGAGGGCGGCGATGGTGCCGGCGATCATGGCCTTGA
>JBMTVS010000212.1:0-3497 GCA_049451655.1 Kiritimatiellia bacterium
TCCAAAAGGGCGAACAGGTTCGCATCCTCGACAATTTCCTAACCGGTCGCCGGGAGAACCTTTCAGGGATTGAAGACAAAATTGAGCTTATCGAAGCGGACTTGTGCGATCGCGATGCAGTGGGCGCAGCGGTGCAGGGTGTGCGATACATCTTGCACTTCGGCGCTTTGCCTTCGGTGATTCGCTCGGTAGAGGATCCCTGGTCCGCGAATGCGGTGAACATCGACGGCACTTTGAACCTGTTGTTGGCCGCGCGTGATGCCGGTGTGGACCGTTTGGTGTTTTCCTCTTCATCCTCCGTTTACGGCGATACCCCGGTGTTGCCCAAGCGCGAGGACATGACCCCCATGCCGCTTTCGCCTTATGCATTGCACAAGCTGGCGGGCGAACATTACTGCCGGATGTTCTACTCGCTCTACGGCTTTAAGACCTACGCGCTGCGCTACTTCAACGTCTTCGGCCCGCGCCAGAATCCGAAGTCGGACTACGCGGCGGTGATTCCACTTTTCATCAAAGCCTGTATCGAGGACCGCGCCCCGGTAATTCATGGCGATGGCGGGCAAACCCGCGATTTTACCTTCGTCGAAGACATCATCAGCGCCAACCTTGCCTGTTGCACCGCTCCTGATAGCGCTGCCGGCAAGTTCTTCAATGTGGCGTGGGGGAATCGTATCTCCATCAAGGAGCTTGCGCTAACCATTGCCGGCATTCTCGGTAAAGACATCCAGCCCGTGCACGATCCGGCCCGTGCCGGCGATGTTCGTGACAGCCAGGCGGATCCCCGCCTCGCAAAAGAGCACATCGGATGGGAGCCGCGTATAACCTTCGAGGAGGGTTTGGCGCGAACGATTGCCTGGTATCAACAGCAGGGTTAGCGCGCGGTTATTTGCGGAAGGCGACCGTTATACCGCGGTCGCGATCCTCCAGGCGATAGACCAGCCAATCCGCTGTATTGTCTTCGACGGTGGCGTCGCCTGATGAATCAGGTTCCACGATGAGGCCGAACTGTTCCGCCTGAAGCTGGTTCGCCTGAGCTATCGCGCGCGGATAAAATTCCGACGCTCCGGCCAGACGTTGCGATGCCAGCACCGATGAGGTCACCGCCGTCACTGTCATGGTCGTGACCGCCGCCGCGACGATAACTTCAATCAACGTAAATCCACCGGACCCGGCCCACGGTTGTGTCTCTTCAATGGGAACCCGGCTGGAAGGTTTCGAAGACTCAACCGTTCCAGCTCTACAATCAACGCTCGTGAAGAACGGAAAAATCACCGCAACCTACTACAGCTCTGAACTGGATAAATCCGCGGCATCGTCCTCGCCACCGGGTTGGCCATCGCTGCCGTAGCTGATGATTTCAAACGACTCGCCGCGCCGCCCGGGCACGAGGTAGATGAAGTCGTTCTTCCACGGGTCGCGCGGCATGACCTGCGTGTCGAGGTAGCCGTCGGCCGGATATTTTTCCGGGAGCGGCGGGGTGGTGGGGGCTTGGATGAGGGCCGGGAGACCCTGTTGCATGGTTGGAATGAAACCGTGGTCGGTCCGGTAAAGGTTCACGGCGGACTTGAGGGCGCGAAGCTGGGTTTTCGCGGCGGCGACCTTGGCTTCGCCGGGGCGGCGTACCACATTGATGGTGACGATACCGGCGAGAATGGAAATGATGGCCAGCACCACCAGCACCTCGATCAAGGTGAATCCGGCGGCGCGGGGGCTGCGAAACAAATTACGTGTTTTTGCGGGCGCGGTTGGTGTATTCATAACGTTCCAAGTATTCCGCATGCCTGCCAACCTGTCATTGTTTTTTCCATCATGATCGCGCCCTTCCGTGAAGAGGAGGAGGCGAACAAGGAGGAAGTGCGCCCGGAAATCCGCGAGGATGTGGCAAAATTTTTCGCCGCGGACGGACCGTTTTCCCACGTAGCTTCATTCGATTATGAGCCGCGTCCGCAACAGGCGCGCATGGCGGATCTGGTGGCGGAGGCGATTGAGAGCGGAAAACATCTGGCGGTCGAGGCAGGCACCGGCGTCGGTAAGTCGCTTGCCTACCTCGTGCCGGCGATCAAGGCGGCGCTTCAATTAAATGTCCAGATCGTAGTCTCGACCTACACCATCAGCTTGCAGGAACAGCTCGTCAAAAAGGATTTGCCTCTTATTCAGAAACTGATCGGCAAGCCGTTTAGAGCGGTGCTGGCCAAGGGCCGATCCAATTACCTTTGTCTCCGTCGCCTCGCAAGGGCACGCGGGATGGAGCGCGATTTGTTTCGTCCGGATGACATGTTACAGGTTGAGCAGATCCGGGGCTGGGCGGACGGTGATGCCGGGGATGGCTCGCTGCAGTCCATGCCCTTCCAGCCCGCGCCAGAGGTTTGGTCTTCCGTGCAGGTAGAGTCGGGCAACTGCCTCTGGCAGCGTTGTCCCGAGTATGCGCAGTGTTATTTCATGCAAGCCCGGCGTGAGATTCGCAATGCGCATGTGGTGGTGGTGAACCATTCGCTGTTTTTCGCCGACCTCGCCTTGCGCGGGCAGGGGGCATCGCTCCTGCCGGATTACCGCATCGCCATTCTCGACGAGGCGCATCAACTTGAAGGCGTGGCGAGCCAGCATCTGGGCATCCGACTCTCCCAGGCGGCCATCGAGTACTGGCTACGGCGCCTTTGCTCGGCGGACAGTACCCGCGGGCTGCTCGTGGCGTTGCGCGAGGGAAAGGCAACGCATCAGGTTGCGCAGGTACGGCAGGAGTCTGTGAAGCTTTTCGAGCAAGTCGATGCCTGGGCACGTTTCGAGCAAAATAGCGCGCGCGTGGTACCGCACCCTTTGGAGCTCGATACCACCTTAGGCGAGGCGATGGATATCCTGATCAATGAGCTTCGACGGATTCATGATGATCTGGAAGATTTGGAGAAGCGCGCCGAGTTGAGTGCGGCGCGGCGGCGCGGCGGAGAAATCCGCATGATGCTCGACATGTTTCTGAAGCAATCGCTGCAAGACCAGGTCTATTGGTTGCAGCGTGAAGGATCGCGGCGCAAGCAGACGGTGATGTATTCGGCGCCCATCGAAGTAGGGCCGCATTTGCGCGAACAGCTCTTTAAGGACGACCGAGCCATCATCATGACCAGTGCAACCTTGGCCGTGAACGAAAAGCTGGATTATTTCACCAAGCGCATCGGCGCGGAGGAGGCCCGGGCCGAGGCAGTGGGTTCGCCTTACGACTACGCGCGGCAGATGACCTTGCATATTCCTCGTGGGATGCCGGATCCGGGAAATACCGCGGCCTATCTGGATGCCAGTGAAAAAGCACTGCATCATTACATTGATCACTCGCGCGGACGGGCATTTGTGCTTTGCACCAACGCAAAGTTCATGCGTGATCTACACGCGCGGACGTTGTCGCGGTTTAATGACGCGGGCTATGCGGTCTTTGCCCAGCACGAGGGACTGCCACGTCACGCCATGCTGGAGCGCTTCAAGAACGAACCGGCGGGTGTGTTGTTCGGTTT
>JBMTVS010000213.1:0-3468 GCA_049451655.1 Kiritimatiellia bacterium
ACTTTGGCAAGACCGCGATTGCGCTGACCATTTGCGGTGGTCGCATCACCCATGAAGCACTTTGACGGTGTTTCGCGACCTTTTCGGGATCAGCGCGAAAAGCTCATGGGCAGGGTAAAGCTGTAGCGTGCTTCCTCTAGTCCGTTGGGGGCCTTGGCAAAGCGTCCGGCGGATTTGACGGCAGTCTTCAGGTGGTTGTCCCAATGCAAAACCTCGCGCGGTCCGGCGGTTAGGACGCGTGCCGAAGGGCGGCCGCGATTCAGAACGAGAAAACTCTCGCCTTCGCGGGTCCGGCGCTCGATGTCCGCTCAATGGGTTTTCAAATTTTTGACGCTGATGGTGTTCGTTGATGAAAGGTATCCCGGAAACTTACAAATTGTAAAACTTCAGGCGTGCACGCGAGCACGAGTCTTCTTGTTGCGGCTCACGGATTGCAGTGCGAACAGAGGCGCGGGTCGGCCTATTTGCGGTTCAAAGAACCATCAGAAAATCAAAGTGCGCGTCATCGTGCGCCGATCATCTTGTCGCGTCGCGAATCGGCTTTCCGTAGCAGGCTCCGAGAGGGGAAGTCTGCGAAGGAACAAGAGTGGCGGACCAAGGTGGCCATGCGGCGGCGGCGGTTGAAATCGGTCAGGGCCTCAAGCACGGCGGCACGCTTCGTCTTGGCCCCGGTGAAATGCATGGCGTCTTTCAGCTCACTTTCTGGAATATCAACTGTGGTCTTCATGTTTCCTTTTTGGTACAGAAAGGATTCCGGCGCAAGATGCGGTCCAATTGGTCAGGCCATGCCCCACAGCCAGCGAATGGCCATCCAGTAGAGCGGGATGCCGAGGGTGATGTTGAAGGGGAAGGTGATGCCGAGGGAGAGGAGTTCGACCAGGCCGGGATTGGATTCGGGTACGGCGTGGCGCATGGCGGGGGGTTCGCTTGACCGAAGGCTAACTCTGCGCGTATTTAACACGCGGGTGGCGGGTTGCCGCTCCTCGCCGATGAACACCTCGACTTGGTTTGGACTGCTAGTCTGCGCCTGGCTTGCGGTATTGGCTTTGCCGGCGTCCGCAGTCGATTGGGTGGCGCGCCACGGGTTGAGTTCGGCGGAGTTCCAATCGGAATTCAGCATCTGGACGGCCGCGCCTTACAATTTTCGCCTTGTCTCGGTGTGCGGCTACGAGGAGGCCGGCGCGGCGAAATTCGCCGCGGTGTGGGAAAAGAAATCCGACAGCATGGCGTGGGTGGCGCACCACCAAATGTCCACGGCCCAGTTTGAGAATCTTCGCACGAACTACGCCGCGCAAAATCTTCAGCCGGTTTTTCTCAGCGGATTTGGTGTGGGCGGGACAAATTTTTTCAGCGGCATTTGGGAATACGCTGCTGACACCAATGTTCAGACGCGAGCCGGCTTGAGTTCGACGGATTACTTCACCGCGGAGGCGGCGCTGGCCATTCAGGGCTACAAACAGTCTTTTCTCTGGGAATACACGGTGGGCGGGACAAATTATTTCAACGGCATATGGCGCAAAGATCTCCCGGCTGGCTACACGTGGTCCAATGCCGAGCACCGGACGTCCGCGCAATACCAGCAGGACTTCAACGCGGCGAGTGCGGGTGGTTTTGAGTTAGTGGCCGCGAGCGGGTCGTTTGTGGACGGGACGAACTTTTATACCGGGCTGTGGCGCAAGCCCGCCGTCGCGCCGTGGTCTTACAGCTACCACGGTCTTTCTGCCGCGAATCATCAGGCGGAAACGCTCAACGCCTATTACACCGGCTTTCGTCCGGTGATCGTCGGCGTGACTCCGGATTCCAGCGGTCCGCGTTTCCATCAGATTTTCCACGCCAACGGCGGCATGCAACCGACCAATCTCGCGCTCATCGACAATGCAATTCGTTCCTACATGCAGAGCAACCAGGTCAACGGTCTATCGCTGGCCATCGCGAACCAAGGCCGCCTCGTTTACGCACGCGGTTTCGGCCAAGCCGATGTGGAGGCTGGGGAAAGCGTACACCCGCACCACCGTTTCCGTATCGCGAGCGTTTCGAAGCCGTTCACGGCAGCCGCCATCCTCAAGCTCGATGACGATGACGGTCAGGGATTTTCCGTTTTGAATCAGACTGTCTTTGGTGGTGCTTTTTCGCTGCTCGGCAACACCTATGGGACGAATAGCTACAGCACTTGGGAGAGTTCGATCACTCTGCGCATGCTTCTCAACCACACCGCCGGATGGACGGGAGGTAACCCGCCTCCCGGCAACACCAACCAGCTCGCTGATTTGAATTACATTTGGAACAACGCCTACGGCGACACGCACACGCAGCTCATTTCCGACTTTATCGACAACACGGAGCCCTTTTTCTCACCCGGAACGGTCTTCGACTATCTCAATATCGGCTACTGCATCGCGGGACGGGTTATCGAGCGGCTTAGTAGCCAGACTTACGAGCAATACGTGAAGGACAAAATCCTGGCGCCGTGCGGCGTCACGGAGATGGAACTCGGGGGCGTCGGTCTGGCTCAACGCAAAGCCGGCGAGGTCAAATACTACGATGCCCAGGGAGCAGATCCTTATGCTGTCATCAATCCGCGACGCATGGACGCGCACGGTGGATGGATTGCCAAGCCGATCGACCTGCTGCTTTTTCTCCGGCGCATCAACAGCGATGCGGTCTACGCCGATATCCTCTCCAGCAACAGCATGACCCAGATGCGGACGGGATCCGGGCCGAACGCAGACTACGGTCTTGGAACATTCCGTCTTACTACAGGCTTCGAGTGGGGGCACAACGGGACCATGGCCGGCAGCGTGGCCTACCTTATACAACGCAATGACGGGTTTTCCTTCGCTTTCGCGCTCAACACGCGCCCGACAACCAACAACGATACCTTCGGAGGGACACTGCGGGACACCGTTGACAACCTGATCAGCACAATTAGCACCAACAACGGCTGGCCTTCCTACAACCTCTTTCCCGGAGGAAATCCGAAATTCAGCGAGTGGGTGGATTTGAAATTCGCTCGCGAGGCGCGGCAGCAGTTTTCGCTGCAGAGCTTTTGGTCGCCGGATGCCGACCCCGATGGCGACGGCTTGCGGAATGCGGCCGAGGCGCTGTTCGACACTGATCCGTTTTCGCGGAATCCGGCGCCGGTGACGGCCGGCATCGAGGGCCGTGAGTTCGTGGTCCGATGGATGACCAAAACAAACGACTTCGGCGTGATTGCGCGGCCTTTGCAGCGCACGAACTTAGCGGCTGTTACTGCAGGATGGCAGGCGGGGCCGGCTGTTAACTCGGTGACAAATCGCTACGGAACGCAGGTAACCCACGAAACGCGCGTGCCGCTCGATGGCCGCAGCAGCTACTTCCAGACGCTGTCTGTCGCACCTCAGTAGGATGCTCCTCAGCCCAGCCCCCACATCCAGCGGATGGCCATCCAATAGAGAGGGATGCCGAGGGTGATGTTGAAGGGGAAGGTGA
>JBMTVS010000214.1:0-3367 GCA_049451655.1 Kiritimatiellia bacterium
CGCAAAGAATACTTACTTCTTCTCGGGATGCCACTCTTCCGATTCGGCGGCGGAAGAACCCATCGCCTCGTCGAAAGCACCCGCGAGGTCGACCAGATCCTCGCCCGGGCGCAAGCCTTCGAGCATGGATTCGTCGACTGTGAACTCCTCGTCGGAAACCTGAGCTGCCTTGATGCTCAAACCGATGCGGCGTTCAACCGTATCGACCTTGATCACGCGGGCTTCGACTTCCTGACCGGGCTTCAGCGCATCGCGCACCTTCTGAACGCGCTCCTCGCTGATTTGGCTGATGTGAACCAAACCGTCGATACCTTCCTCGATCTCCACGAACGCGCCGAACGAGGCGAGCTTGGAAACCTTGCCGGACACCTTCTGACCGATGGTGTAACGGCTGGCAATGCTGGCCCAAGGGTCGTTCTGAGCCTGCTTCAGGCCCAGGCTGATGCGCTGTTGCGCGGCATCGACCTCGAGCACCACTGCTTCGACCTCGTCGCCCTTCTTGAGCATTTCCGAAGGATGATTGATCTTGCGGGTCCAGGACATGTCCGAAACGTGAATCATACCGTCGATGCCCGGCTCCAGCTCCACGAACGCGCCGTAGGAGGTGAAGTTGCGCACCGTGCCGCTGATGCGGGCGCCGATCGGATACCGCTCCTGCGCGCGCTGCCACGGATTGGCTTCGGTCTGACGGATGCCGAGCGAGATCTTCTGCTCGTCCTTGTTGATGTTCAGGATGACCGCATCGACTTCCTGACCCAGGCTCAACGCATCGGCCGCCTTGGCCACGCGCTTGGTCCAGGAGATTTCCGACACGTGCACCATGCCCTCCACGCCTTCTTCGATTTCGATGAAGGCACCGTAAGGCACGAGGTTGACCACCTTGCCATGAATACGGGTACCGACCGGGTACTTGCGTTCGATGTCGTCCCAAGGATTGGGCATGCTCTGCTTCAAGCCGAGCGAGATACGGTCCTTTTCGCGATCGACGTCGAGGATCATCACCTCGATTTCCTGACCCACCTTCACCACCTCGGAAGGATGGTTCACGCGGCCCCAGCTCATGTCGGTGATGTGCAGCAAGCCGTCCATGCCGCTCAAGTCCACGAACGCGCCGAAGTCGGTGATGTTCTTCACCACGCCGCGGCGGGACTCGCCAATCTTGATCTCGGAGAGCAATTCCTTCTTCTGTTCGCGGCGGCGTTCTTCCACCAGCTCGCGGCGCGAGACCACGATGTTGCGGCGTTCGCGGTTGATTTTGATGATCTTGAATTCGAGCTCGCGGTCGATGATTTCATCGCCGGCGCCACGGCCGGTCAGCGCGTCCACTTGCGAGCCGGGCAGGAAGGCATCCACGCCGACGTCCACAATCATACCGCCTTTGACGCGGCCTTTGATGACGCCCATGATGATGCTGCCTTCAACGTAGTTGGCCAGCACGCGATCCCAGTTGCGCTGCTGCTCGGCGCGGCGCTTACTGAGGATGACCATGCCGGTATCATCTTCCAGATTCTCGAGGAAGACTTCGACTTGATCGCCTGGCACGAGGGTATCGAGGTCCTTGAATTCCGAGGCGGCAATGATGCCTTCGGACTTGTAGCCGATATCGACCAGGACTTCGTTTTCGCGAATCGCAACGATCTTGCCAGGCACGATCGTTCCTTCGCTGATGTTTTTGAGGGTGGATTCGTACAGCGCCGCCATCTTGGAGGTGCTGTCAGGGTTGGTTGTTAATGACACGTTTCTATTCTCCAGTTACCGGACGCGACCCTCCGCACACGGTGCGAATACAAGGCACGTCCCTCCATCCCGCCGACAAACAGGCCGACGGAAAGGGTGGAAAGTAGCGATCCCCGCCCTCGCAAGCAACCATAAACAGGGCAAATATGACTTTTTTACACCAACTGATTTTCGAGGATGAATTTGTGTTTGGATTCGGTTATTCTTCCACTCATGATTTCCAAGCCAAAGCATTATTGCGGTATTTTCGGCGTTTTCGGGGTCAACGACCCCTCGCGCGTCATATTTAACGGTCTTTTCGCGCTGCAACATCGCGGCCAGGAGGGCGCGGGCGTTGCCGTCAGCGATGGCAACAAGGTCAGGTCGGTCAAGGTTCCCGGTCTTGTATCGGAATTGAATAGCCGCCGCGAATTCCATGAACTGGACGGTCATCTTGGTATAGGGCACGTACGTTACTCCACCACCGGCTCTCCTCGTCCGCAGAACATTCAACCGCTGGTGGTGGAATGCCTCGACGGTATATGGGGCATCGCACACAACGGCAACCTCACCAACGCCGCTCAGCTTCGACGCAACTACCAGGAAGCCGGGGCCATCTTCCAAACCAGCACCGATAGCGAGATTCTACTCCACCTGATCGCCGACCCCATGTTTCGCACCCGCCCCCGCCGGGTTGAGCGCGTACTCGCCGAGCTGCAGGGCGCTTTTGCCTTTCTGCTCATGACCAAGGATGCCGTCATGGCCGCGCGCGATCCGTATGGCTTCCGCCCGCTCTCCATCGGCAAACTCGGCTCCGGCTACATTTTCGCCAGCGAAACCTGTGCCATCGAGCAAATCGGCGCCGAATACATCCGCGATGTTCAACCCGGCGAACTCGTCACCGTGGACCATCGCGGCCTGCGCAGCAGTACGTTTGCTGAACCGGTCAAATCCTCCCTGGGCCAATGCATCTTCGAGCACGTCTACTTCGCCCGTCCCGACAGCTCGGTATTTGGTCAAAGCGTCCACGATGTTCGCACCCGCCTCGGCCGCAACCTTGCCCGCGAGGCTCCGGTGGAGGCCGATATCGTGATTCCGATTCCCGACAGTGGCAACGTGGCCGCCCTCGGCTACTCGCAGGAAAGCGGCATCCCGCTCGACTACGGATTTATCCGCAATCACTATATTGGGCGCACCTTTATCATGCCCACCGCCGGCGAGCGAAGCACCAGTGCCGATATGAAACTCGCGGTGGTGCCGGGCGTGGTCAAGGGGAAGCGCATCGTAGTGGTCGACGACTCGCTCATACGCGGTACCACCTCCCGTCGTCGCGTGCAGGTCTTGCGCGAGGCCGGCGCCAGCGAAGTGCACCTCCGTATCTCCTGCCCGCCCACCCGCAACCCCTGCTATTTCGGCATCGACTTCCCCTCCCGCTCCGAACTGGTCGCCTCCGGCAACGAGCTGGAGGAGATACGCGCGTTCATCGGCGCGGATTCGCTCGGCTACCTGAGTATCGAGGGCTTAAAGGACGCTGTGGCCAAGCCCGAGAACTACTGCACCGGATGTTTCACCGGCCACTACCCTGCACCGGTGGCAGAGGAATTCGACAAGCACGCGCTGGAAACCCACGCGGCATCGTAGACGACCCGCC
>JBMTVS010000215.1:0-3331 GCA_049451655.1 Kiritimatiellia bacterium
TACTCGTACACACAAATCTCTTTATGCATGAAAACCTAAACCACGGAAAACCCTCCCCAAGCGCCTCAACATGCACATCATACGCGGGGGTCTTGCTTGACACCTCCAAGTTGGTCCGTTAAGCCCTGATACCATCATGAAAACCAAGCAACGTCTTTCTTCCTTCTTCATCGCGCTGGTCGCTTCCGCCATCCTGCTGATTTCCGCTGAAGCTTCGGCCCGTACCTTCGCCACCATCGGCACCGGCGGGGTGACCGGGGTGTATTATCCCACCGGCGGGGCCATCGCCCGCATGGTGAACGAGAAGCGACGCGAGCATAACATCCGCATGTCGGTGGAATCGACCGGCGGCTCGGTCTACAACATCAACGCCGTGGTCAGCGGCGACCTCGAGTTCGGCATTGCCCAGTCCGACTTGCAGTCGCAGGCCTGGCAGGGCGAAGGCGACTGGAGCGGAAACCCGCAAACTTCGATCCGCGCCGTGTGTGGCCTGCATCCGGAAATCATCACCCTCATCGCTGCGGAGGATAGTGGAATCTCATCGCTTGCCGATTTGCGCGGCAAGCGGGTCAACATCGGCAACCCCGGCTCCGGCAACCGCGCCAATGCCATCGACGTGCTGACCGCCGCCGGGCTCAACTGGGAAAACGACCTCGACGCCGAATCGCTCAAGGCCGCCGAGGCCCCGCGCATGTTGCAGGACGACCGCATCGACGCCTTTTTCTACACCGTCGGCCATCCCAACGGCGCCATCAGCGAGGCCACCTCGGGCCGCCGCAAGGTGCGGTTCGTGCCGGTGACCGGCGTGGAGGAACTGGTCGAGGCTCGCAGCTACTACCGCGTCGCCGACATTCCGGTCGATTTGTATCCGATGGCCGCGAACGAGGCGCAGGTCACCTCCATCGGCGTGGTCACCACCCTCATCACCTCGGAGGAGGTCGACGAACAACTCGTCTACGTGGTCACCCGCGAGCTCATCGACAACTTCGACACTTTTAAGGAATTGCACCCCGCGCTTCAGCGACTCGAACGCGCGGACCTGCTACAGGGGCTCACCGCCCCGCTGCACCCGGGCGCCGAGCGCGCCTATCGCGAAGCCGGCTTGCTCTAGGAAAGGCTTGCCGCGATGAGCCGTCGATCGCCGGACAGTAACCCCGCCGCCACCGACGACTTTCTCGCCCTAGAACACGGCTCGCGCACCGGTGAAGGATTTGCGGGGGCGTGCATCGTCTTCATCGCGGTCTGCTGGTCGCTCTTTCAAGTCGCCTTGCCCAAGTTTCTGCTGCTCAACTCGGAGGTGGTGCGAGCCATTCATTTAGCCTTCGCGCTGGCGCTGGTTTATCTATGTTTTCCCGCCGTCCGTAAAAAGCGCACCGCCATGCGGCTCGAGCGCGTGGGCGGCGGTTGGTTGCGCTTTCTGTACCGGGCCGACCGGCCCTCGCTCTTCGATGCCCTGCTCGGTATCGCCGGCGTGGTGGCCGCGCTTTATCTTGCGCTCGACTATGAAGGCATCGCCGCGCGATTGGGCAAGCCGGTCACCCGCGACCTCGTCTTCGGCATCACGCTTATCGTATTGCTGCTCGAGGCGGCGCGACGGGCTTTGGGACTGGCGCTTCCGCTCATCGCCTCAGTATTCATCCTTTACAGCTTCACCAGCGAATCGATGCCCGACCTCATCGCGTCGAAAAACGTCTCGCTCAGCAAACTGGTAACCAAGCTCACCCTCACCACCGAGGGCATCTACGGCGTGCCGCTCGATGTCGCGGCGTCGGTGGTATTTTTGTTCGTGCTCTTCGGGGCCATGCTGGAGAAGGCGGGCGGCGGGAAATACTTCATGGACCTCGCCTTCAGCCTGCTCGGTGGTTATCGCGGCGGACCGGCCAAGGCGTCGGTGTTGGCTAGCGGACTCACCGGCATGGTGAACGGTTCCAGCATTGCGAATACCGTTACCACCGGAACCTTCACCATCCCACTCATGAAGCGCACCGGCTTTCCAGCCATCAAGGCGGGAGCCATCGAAGTCGCGGCCAGCACCAACGGGCAACTCATGCCGCCGATCATGGGGGCGGCGGCATTCATCATCGCGGAATATTGCAATGTCACCTACCTCGAGGTGGTCAAGGCGGCCTTTGTCCCGGCGGTGATTTCCTATCTCGCCCTGATTTACATCACCCATCTCGAAGCGGGCAAAATGGGCTTGCAGGGCATTCCGCGGAGTGAGCTGCCGCGCTTCCGCGAGGTGTTTCCGACCGGATTGCACTTCATGATTCCGCTCTTTTTCCTCATCTACCAGCTCATCATACTGCGCCGATCTGCTCAGCTTTCAGCCTTCTATGCGATTATGGCACTGGCGGCGCTGATGGTGGGTCGTCATATCTACCGGGCCGTGCGCGGACACGCCGCGTGGCGAAATAGTATAGGCGAGGCAGCGAGAGAACTCCGCGAAAGTTTGGTCAGCGGGGCGCGCAACATGATGGGTATTGGCGTGGCGGTTGCAACGGCGGGAATAATCGTCGGGATTGTCACGCTCGGTCTGGGCGCGGCCATCACCGATCTCATTGGCGTGCTTTCGGGTGGCCGAATCTGGCCGATGCTGTTTATTACGGCGGTGATCAGTTTATTGCTCGGGATGGGACTGCCCACCACCGCCAACTACATCGTCATGGCCTCGCTCACCGCGCCGGCGATTTTGATGCTAGGCGAAGACGCGGGCTACACCATTCCGCTGATTGCGGCGCATCTATTCGTCTTCTACTTCGGTATTCTCTCCGATGACACGCCGCCGGTGGGACTTTCCGCTTATGCCGCCGCCGCGATTTCCAAGGCGGATCCCATCCGCACCGGCATTCAGGGATTCAAGTACGACATCCGCACCGCGATTCTTCCCTTTATGTTCATCTTCAATACCGACCTGCTCCTGCTTGGCGTTACCTCGTGGTGGCATGCCGCGATGGTCTTTGTCACCGGAGTCATCGCCATGTTCGCCTTCGCCGCGTTGACCCAGGGGTTCTACATCCGTAAGAATCGCTGGTACGAAGCCCCGCTGCTCGCGCTGGCCGCGCTGGTGATTTTGCGGCCGGGGCTGTTGGAGGCCTGGACCGGCCTACCCGCCGACCTCAGCTACGCGCTCGGCCCGGCGCTTTTCTTCGGGCTTGGGTGGTGGCAGCGGCGGAGGGTGAAAGCCACGGACAAAACGGACGAAACGGAGTGAGCGGGTGCGGCGCGGGCTAGGCATTGTTGAGCCCTGAACCCGGTACGGGAGCTTTTATACTTCCGTCACGTAATCGACGACGTGCCGCGCGGTGACCGCATCCTTCACGAAGGCAACCAC
>JBMTVS010000216.1:0-3303 GCA_049451655.1 Kiritimatiellia bacterium
CAGTGGGGCGGGGCCTTTGCCGGTGATGAAGCAGAGGTCGGCGGTTTCGCGGGCGCCGTCGACGGGGAGCTGCTTCGCCTTGGCCATGGCCCGCACTTCCGGTTTGGTCAGGTCGCCCAGCGGAAACAGCGCGTGGGCGAGCTGGTCCTGGCTGAGGCGGTGCAGGAAGTAGGACTGGTCTTTGTTCGGGTCGCGGCCGCGGCGGAGGAAGAAGCGGCCCTGGTTGTCGCGGTCGATGCGCACGTAGTGGCCGGTCGCCATGTGGCTGCAGCCGAGCTGGCGGGCGCGTTCGAGCACGACGCCGAACTTGAAGAGGCGGTTGCAGTAGATGCAGGGGTTCGGGGTGCGGCCGGAGGCGTAGGCATCGGTGAACGGTCCGACCACCTCGTGCATGAAGCGGTCCATGACGTTGATGACGTAGTGGCGGATGCCGAGATGCTCGCAGATGCCGCGGGCCCGGTTCACGTCCTCGATCGAGCAGCAGCGGGAGCCTTCCTTGAACATGTGCAGGGTAAAGCCGATGACTTCCCAGCCCTGTTCCACCAGTAAAGCCGCCGCCACCGAGGAATCCACCCCGCCGCTCAAACCGATCGCCACCCGTTTTGTACCATCAATGCTCATCGGGACACTATACGCGGATTCGGCGCGGAGCGCAGGGGAAAATGCGGCCCCGGGATGTGTTAGGCAAGGGTTGGCACCCGCCGCACGCTTCGCGCTGCTTTATTTATGCTCGACTCACCTGTCAGCGAACAGCGCTCGTAGGGGCTCCGCTTGCGGATGCCCACGATGATGAACGGAGGGTGAAAGGCCGGAACGCCGCCAGTGATAAAAAAAGAAAAATTTTTCGGACCGCATATCCGAGCCCCAGGCCCCTGGGTGCCTCCTTTTGTCCTATCACCCTCTAAATAAACAAGTTGCACGATAAGTAGCGTGCCTTGACCCAACCGAAGCCAACCCAAATAATACGAAATCCTAACCATCTAAAGGTTGACGCTTTTTGTAGGTTGGGATTACTTTTAAACAGTACTGCAGATTTATGAGAAAAGAACGCAAGGAGACAGGACGATGAAAAAGACAATCGCGATGATCATGAGCGTGGGGTTGATGGCGGGAGTGGCTCGGGCAGATATTTTAGTCAGTGACGATTTTGATTACGCTGATGATCCACTTGTTGGCAACACCCCTGCTGTGGGCGGCATCTGGACCACTATCAGTGGAACTTCTGGAGAAATACCTGTTGTTTCCGGGGCCATCACCCTTTCGGACGCGCTTTCCGAAGACATCGAAAGTGGATTGGGTAGTAGTTTCACGACGGGTGCTCTTTACTTTGGGTTCGATATTAGCGTGGCCGATCCGGGAATTTACACCGGAACAGATTTCGAGTATTTTGCTCATTTTTCCGGTAGTACATTCACATTGAGGACAGATATTGGAGCCTTCTCCGCTACCGGATGGAAGCCTGGTGCCGCGACAACGGCCTCCACGGCTGAGGCGTTGTGGGGAAGTGATTTGAGTTATGCAACCGTCTATCGCCTTGTTGGCGAGTACGACTTTACGACGGGCTTATCAAGTCTGTGGGTGGACCCTTCCAGTGAAGATGACATCAAGATCACATCTACAACTGCGGTTACCGGGATTACGCTCGATGCCTTCAACTTCCGTCAATCAGCTGCTACCCCCGACCAATCAATCACTATCGATAATCTGCGGGTGGCGACTACCTTTGCCGAAGCTGCCACCGTCGTCCCCGAACCCGCAACCATGTCCATGCTCTTGCTCGGTCTGGTTGGGGCTCGCGGTTTGGTGCATCGCCGCAAGCGCGCTTAACAATTTCCGCGTTGCTTTCGAAAAGGGCATCCTCGCGGATGCCCTTTTTTGTTTTTGAAATTGATTTGCGGGGGCGGTTGGATTATCTATTCGTCCCTGTTCTCACGGTGGGTGTAGCTCAGTTGGTTAGAGCGCTAGGTTGTGGTCCTAGATGTCGCGGGTTCGAGTCCCGTCACTCACCCCAATTCGATTTTGGATTTTTGATTGCGGATTTTGGATTGGTGCAAGGGAATCCGGCTTTACTTAAATTTTAATCCATCCCCATTGCGGGAAAGTTCAACATTCAACGATCAGATGGATGTTGAATGTTGTATGTTGAATGTTGAAATCACGAATCCTCATTATCGGCTCCGGTGGCCGGGAGCATGCGCTGGCTTGGAAGATCGCGGCGGATTCTTCGTGTCCGGAAGTCTTCTGCGCGCCGGGCAACGCCGGCACCGCGTCGGTCGCATCAAACCTTGATCTCGCCGCCACGGATCTGGATGGTATTGCGGCGTGGGCAAGCGAACACCAACCTGACCTGACCGTGATTGGACCCGAAGCGCCTCTGTGCGCGGGATTGACCGATCGGCTGGAGGCGCTTGGCCTGAAAGTTTTTGGCCCGAACCAGGCCGCCGCGCAGATGGAAGGCAGCAAGATTTTCGCGAAGGAAATCATGCGCGAGGCGGGGGTGCCGACCGCGGCTTCTTCCGCGTTTACCAATGCGGACGAAGCGAAAAACTATGTTCGCGAGCAAGGCGCGCCGATCGTGATCAAGGCAGATGGGCTGGCGGCGGGCAAGGGCGTCACGGTTTGCCAAACCATCGAGCAGGCGGAATCCGCCATCGATGAGGCACTGGTCGACAACGTGTTCGGCGCGGCGGGCAGCCAGGTGCTGATTGAAGAATTTCTCGACGGCGAGGAAGCGTCCATCCTCGCGCTGGTCGATGGCGAAAACATCGTCCTGCTCGCCTCCTCGCAGGATCACAAGCGCATCGGTGAAGGCGACACCGGACCCAACACCGGCGGCATGGGGGCGTATTCGCCCGCACCGGTCGTGACGGAGGATTTATGGCCGGAAATCCGCGCCACCGTGTTCGAAAACACCGTGGCCGCCCTCCGCCAGCGCGGCATCACCTTCCGCGGCGTGCTCTACGCCGGCCTCATGCTCACGAAAAAAGGCCTCCGCGTGCTCGAGTTCAACACCCGCTTCGGCGACCCCGAATGCCAATCCATCCTCATGCGCTGGGACGGCGACATCCTCCCCGCACTGACCGCCACCGCCGAAGGCCGCCTCGACGCGTCGATGGTGAAGTGGAAAAAGAACCCGTCGGTCTGCGTGGTGGTCGCGGCGGCGAACTACCCCGGCACGCCAAAGACCGGCGACGAGATTACCGGGCTCGAGCAGGTAAAGGATGCGGTGGTGTTTCACGCCGGCACGAAGCTCGCGGGCGGCCGCGTGGTCACGGCGGGCGGAAGGGTGCTGGGGGTTACGTC
>JBMTVS010000217.1:0-3241 GCA_049451655.1 Kiritimatiellia bacterium
CCAGGTCTTCCACGACATCGAAATGCCGCTGTTGCCTGCGTTGGTCGCCATGGAGCGCGAGGGCATCGCGCTTGATGAATCCGCCCTGCAGACCGCCTCCGCGCAGCTCGGCGCGTCCATGCTCGAGCTGGAAAAACGCATCTTCGAGCTCGCGGGAACCTCCTTTAATCTCAACTCGCCCCGGCAGCTCGGGGAAATCCTTTTTGACAAGTTGTCCCTCGTCGATAAGGCGAAGAAAACACGCACCGGGCAATACGCCACGGACGAGAAAGTGCTTAGTGAATTGGCCGGGGAACATGAGATTGCCCGCTTGATTCTCGAATACCGGGAAGCATCGAAGCTGAAATCGACCTATGTCGATGCCCTGCCCCAGTCGGTCTTCGCTGGCACCGGGCGCATTCATACCACCTTCTCGCAGACCGGCGCGGTTACCGGTCGCCTGGCTTCGTCAAACCCGAACCTGCAAAACATTCCCATCCGCTCCGCGATGGGCCAACAAATTAGAGCCGCGTTCATCGCGCCGGATGACGAGCACCGCTTGCTCGCCGCCGATTACTCGCAAATCGAGTTGCGGGTCATGGCGGAAGTCAGTGGCGATCCCTCCCTGCGCGATGCCTTTGCCCGCGGACTGGATATTCACACCGCCACCGCTGCCCGCGTATATCAGGTCGCGCTCGAGGACGTTACCTCCGACATGCGTCGCAAAGCGAAGATGGTGAACTTCGGCATCATTTACGGCATCTCCGCTTTTGGTCTCGCCCAACGGTTGACCATTCCGCGGGCCGAGGCGGCATCGATCATCCAACACTATTTCGAGCAGTACCCCGGGGTGAAGGACTACATGGACCGCACCATCGCCACCTGCCGCGATAAAGGTTATGTCGAAACCCTGAGCGGCCGCCGCCGCTGGATTCGCGACATCAATTCCGCCAACAACACTATCCGTAACGCCGCCGAGCGGACCGCCATTAACACGCCGATCCAGGGCACGGCGGCCGACATGATCAAAATCGCCATGGCCAGAATTCAAGCCGGGCTGCGTACCGCCGGACTCCGCACCGTCATGGTCTTGCAAGTGCATGATGAGTTGGTCTTTAATCTTTTGATGAGCGAGAAGGATATTGTGATGCCGATGGTGGTCGATGCCATGAAGCAGGCGCTGCCCCTGGAGGTGCCCGTCGAGGTTGAGACCGGTATCGGCCACACCTGGCTGGAGGCGCATTAATCCTCCATGCGGGCCCTGCCGACATTACAGCCCAACATGATTCTCTGGCCGCAACGGCTGGTGAATGTGCGCCGGTCCCTAAATCGTTCGTCCCGTATTATCGTGCTCTTGGGTTTGTTGGCGCTGGGTGGTTCGGCGCTCTGGGTAACCCATGACCGGATGGCATTATTTTCCAGGTTCGACCCACTGGAGATTCGCACCTGGTTTCATCCTGCCTACCTGAACAGTCTCCTCGTAGCGGTGATGATACTTTATGCCATGCGCCAGGTAAGTCGCACCCGCGAGAAGTTGGTCCCGCTAGGCTACCCGCTGCTGGACCGTGAAGATCATCAGCGCGGCGTCGAGGTCTGGCGCAGTACCGAACCGCTGACCCGTCGACCCGTTCACCTGCATATCATTAGTCCGGATCGTTTTCCGGACGGGCGGCAGGATTGGCAGAAAATAAGCCGCGCCTGGATGCGTCGTGCCGAGAAATCACGTCAGCTGTCCTCGCCCCACATCGCCTACTTAATCGACTGCGGCTTTGCCCAATATAATTTTTTCTACGCCGTCATGGAAATGCCTCCCGGTATGCGGCTCGATGCGATGGTCAAGGAGCACGGCGAAATTGTGCCGGCACGCGCCATGTATTTGCTGGCTCAAGTAGCTCATGCCGTTAATGACGCACATCGGCACGGTATAGAAGGTGTTTCAGTTGATCCGCGCCACATCTGGGTGGGTCGACGGGCTTCAAACGAAGATTGGGTCACCCTTGAGTTGCACGGTTACGAAAAGCCCACCGAGGCCGACTCACCCGGTCGCGCTGACATCTACCAGTGGGCGGCATTGGCCGTTGGGATGATGACCGGCATCTGGCTTTACGAGGAAAGCGTTATAGATACCGATCGTATCACTGAAAAATTATATGCGCGCAAAGTGCCGCATATTGTCGTGTTGCAATTAATCGAATGCCTGCAGCCCGCGCAAAATGAATTTGTGCCCCCGGTTGAGGAAATGATCCGTCGCATGTGGGAGGTCATACCCGGACCTGCCTGGAACAATGACCGCGCCGCGGCCTGGTGGCGGGAAAACCACACTAGCAACACGACGTTGTAGCGGGATGCGAATTGCTTTAGTCAGTGATATTCACGCCAATTTGGCCGCCCTTGAAGCCGTCATGCTTCATGTTGAGAGCTCCGCACCGGATCAGGTATTAGTCGGTGGCGACACCATCAATCGAGGTCCACAGCCGCATGCGTGTCTGCAAGCCATTCGATCGCGGGTACGTGATCATGGTTGGAAAGTCATACGCGGCAACCATGAGGATTACGTCCTGCGGGTCGCGTCGGGTATCGATCATTTGCCGGAGTGGGAGCGCAAGGTCATGTCGCACACGGTTTGGACGGAGGCGTTGGTGCGCGACGACTTGGAAGAAATCGCCGCCTGGCCGAGCGAGCTTGAAGTCGCGGCCCCCGATGGATCCACCATTGTTCTAACCCACGCATCGCGCAAAGGAAACCGGGTGGGCATTTATGCCAGCATGACTGACGAGGTGATTATCGATCATGCCCACCCCCATGCCGGCGTGTTTTGTGTGGGGCATACCCACATTCCGTTTATTCGCAGAATTGGCGAACGTTTGTTTGTAAATTCCGGCGCGGTGGGCATGCCTTTTGATGGCGACCATAGGGCATCTTATGCATTGCTGGAGTGGTCCGCTGATGGCTGGTCGGCCGAGATTGTACGCGTACCCTACGACCGCATGGCTACCGCCCGCGCCTTCGACGAAACCGGCTACCGCGAGCATGGCGGACCCATGGTGCCGATCATCTATTGGGAGTTCCAGCACGCCCGCCCCGCGCTCGGGCTATGGCACCAGCGCTTCGAGAAAGATGTATCCGAAGGTCGCATCACGCTCGAGGACTCCGTTCGCATGATGATCGAAAATCCCCAAGCAGCGTTGTAGTATTGGAAAGGTTGAGTGTTGAACACCTTCCCGCCGGAACCAATCGACGAGTGAATGTGCTCGAGGATGGG
>JBMTVS010000218.1:0-3283 GCA_049451655.1 Kiritimatiellia bacterium
CGATCTTGTCGATTTCGATACGCCCCTCGCGTTCGCCCAGATCAAAGCCGGGCCATCGATTGTGGATAAGGCGCGGAGTAAGCCAGTCGGTGAGTAACGCGCGGGCGCGCCGGATGGGAACAGCAAAGCCGATGTTCTGCGCGCTTTGGCGGGCATCCTGATAAACCGCGATATTGATGCCGATAAGCGCGCCATCGACGTTGATGAGCGGTCCGCCGGAATTGCCGGGGTTGACCGCGGCGTCGGTTTGCAAGATATCGCGATAGAGCACTTCGCCATTATAGCGGGCTTCACGATTCTTACCGGACAGCACGCCCACGGTCACGGTGTGGGCGAGACCAAACGGATTTCCCATGGCGATAACTGTCTCGCCGAGAAACAAGTCGTCGTCCCCGGCAAAGGGTAGGGCGGGCAAGGGTTCGTCGACCTCGATTTTCACCAGGGCGAGGTCATTGATGGGGTCGCCGGTAATAACCCGCGCCTCGTAGATGGTTTCGTCGGAAAGCATAACCCGGATGCGGGAGGCGCGTTCGATCACATGGTAGTTGGTCAGAATATAGCCATCGGGGCTGACGATAACCCCCGAACCGAGCGAATGTTTCATCTGATATTCGGGCGGAGGCGGAGGCGAGCCAAAGAAATCGCGCAGGAACATATTCAGCATGTCATCGCGGAAACGCATGCGGGGGTCGGCATAGACCCGGCGTACCATACGTTCGGTGCCAATGTTAACCACCGAGGGGGACGCCCGTTCCACCGCCTCCACCACCGGGGTGCGACGATTCGATACGGCAAAGCTGGTCGCCGCCGCGAAGATCAGATACGCTACTATCACAGTAAATCGCATGACCGTGAGCATTAGCACAAATGCCATCCGGTTTGCGAACAAAACATCATGGAACTAAGCCTGATCAATTTATTGCTGGTGCTGCTGCTGGCCGCGGTCGGCGGGGCTGTGGTGAGTCGCCTGGGCTACCCCTCCATGATGGGCGAAATGGTGGCGGGTATCATCTTCGGGCCGATGCTGCTCGGCTGGGTGCAGGACAGCGCGGGGCTCCATCTGCTGGCGGAAATCGGGGTGTTCTTGATGATGCTCTACATCGGCATCGAGGTGGACCACCGCGACTTGATGAAGGCTTCTTGGTCCGGTTTACTCGCCGCCTTGGGTGGTTTCATGATCCCCATGATCGCCGGCTATTGGGCCGTCTCGCATTTTTACGGAAAGAGCCTGGAGGCTGGTCTATTCATCGGCCTGGCTATGGGTATCACCTCGCTGGCCACGAAGTCGCGCGCCTTGATCGAGCTCAAGCTGCTGGGCACCCGGGTGGCGAATGTTTTGCTGGCGGCGGCGCTGGTGTGCGACACCCTCGCGCTGGTGGTGTTTGCCGGCATCATCGGTTTTGCAGAATCGGCCTCGCCGGATCTCATGCAGGTGCTGGTCGTGTTAATCAAGGCGGCGCTCTTTTTCGGGGTGGCGATTTTGATCGGCCTGCGGGTATTTCCGCTGATTGGCGAGCTGTTTCGTAAACTCAAATTTACCGAACGCACCACAAATTTTACCCTGGTCATCATGATCGGTCTTTTCTTCGCCGAGCTGGCGGAGTTGGCCGGGCTGCACTCCATCATCGGTGCCTTTATCGCCGGTCTTTTCATACGCGAGGAGGTGCTCAAGCGAAAGGTATCGCACGAAGTTTCCGGTATGGTGCACGACGTCTCCATTGGTTTTCTGGCCCCGGTGTTCTTTGTCAGTGCGGGTTTCAAGGTGGATATTTCCGTGCTTTGGACGGATGCCGCGTTCCTCTTCATGTTGGTCGGCATTGCTTTGGTTACCAAAGTCTTAGGTACCTGGCTGTTTTATGCCCCCACGCGGCGCGGCTGGCGCGAGGGATTGGTCATTGGTGCGGGCATGAATGGTCAGGGCGCCGTGGCCATCATCATTGCCGAGATCGGTTTTCAGATGGGTCTGATTACCCAATCGATCTTCTCAACGCTGATCTTCATGGCCTTTTTCACCACCGCCCTTGAGCCGGTCTTTCTCAAAGCCGGGGCGCGCTGGCTGCGGCGACGCGATGCACTGGTGCGGGCGGATGACGGCCGCAAGATGATTTTGATTGCCGGTGCCACGCCGCTGGCCAGGTCGCTCGGGCGCGAGCTCGCGAAATCCGAGCCGGTGTGTTTACTCGATAATAACCGCAACCTCGTGCAGACCGCGAATATGGAAGGCCTTCATGCCTTGCAAGGCAACATATTAAACGAGGATTTCTTTGATGTGGCAGGTGCGGCGCAGGCACGCGTCTTCCTCGCCATGACCACCAACCAGGAGGTCAACCGCATTGCCTCCACCCAGGCCCGCAACATGTTTGGCGTGCCACAATCATGGATGTGGCCCGCTCCGGCACCCGCCATTGCCACGCCGCCGGGTGGATTGCCGGTCAGCGAGAACTTGCCGATGGGTCTCAGCGCCTGGAATGAATGGATAACCACCAAGGCCGTTGAGCCGGTCTCCTTTTCCATGACACGTTCACTGGTCGTTGATTCGTTCGACGGCGTGGTGAACCTTTTGCAGGTCATGCCGCTTACTGTAGAACGCGACGGTCAGCGCTATCCGGCCATGGTGATGGACGAGTTGCGCAAGGGTGATGTGGTTGTTGGAATTCGTCACCGTGCCGGTCCGGAAGGCCGCGATATTTTTGAGGAGTTAATTGCCGGGTGTCCGGTACTCGATGTCGAGGGGCGGGTTGATGCCAGCTCTTTATTCGCGAAGGCCGGCGAAAAGTTGTCGCCCTTGGTCGGTCTGTCACCGGAGGAGGTGGCCGCCTTGTTGATGGCGAGGGAGGAGGAGAGCACAACCGTGGTGGCGCCGGGTCTGGCTATACCGCATGTGATTCTGGAGGGCGATCAACCGGTGGCCATGCTGGTGGCGCGAAGTCGCGACGGCACATCGTTTCCGGGGCAGGGTGATACTCCGGTGCAATTCACCTTTGTCATTATCGGATCGCGGCAGGCCCGCAACCTTCATCTCCGCATTCTTTCCGCCATCGCCCAGCTCTACCAGAAACCCGGTTTTGAGGATATGCTTACCGCGGCCCGTGATCCGGAGGCGATGCGGCAGGTGATTCTGGGGATGCGGAGAAAGGTTTGATGCGGCATAATTCCAGGCGCTTTGGGGAAAGGGCCACCCCGTAAATCATGATGGTTACTTCGGTTTGCAGGAAAGAGCCAATCTATGTGGCGACATTTCTTGAATGAGTCCTTGTTCCAGGCAGCCAGGTTGGATATTTTT
>JBMTVS010000219.1:0-3236 GCA_049451655.1 Kiritimatiellia bacterium
GAGTAAAACGGTGAGCATAAACTGTATGATGTGGCGTTTCATGTCAGTATTTCCTTATGCAGCGCTAGCGTATGACAGTTTTACCGGCAAGACAGGATTTGGCCGGGCTGTACGTAAAGCACGGCGTCCAAAGAATGCTCAGTCCTGGTGGCCGCGCAGACTCTCGAGCAGAACGCGCTCATGCTCCATGCACGACAAAGGATGATTGCGGCTTCGTTGTTGCTGGGCATCGGCGAATGCGATGGCATCCTGGATGAACCTCCAGCGGTCCAAAGCACTGATGTTTCGCTCGCGCTTCTCCGTTTCAAGAGCACAGAGATCGTCATCCGTCATGGTTTAATCCCTCCAAATAACGGACGCGATCCATTTTGCGAAGAGATTCCTCAAGTGCGTATTGGCAAGCCAACATATCAGCATCGCATAGACTTTGGAACGCTGTGCCGCTGGCGGTAGAGCAAATTTCTGCCCGGGATCGACAGCATTCCCACGAATCCAAACCTTTTACCGTACGAAAAATGTCTAGTGCACCATACTTTGTGGCGCATGCAAAAACGCCTTGTAGTTCAAGCCAGCCCGGCTGGAAACGACTGACCGGTCCCCAGTCGGTGTCGGTTTTTCCCCACTCGGCCTCCATCGCGATCAAGGCTTGCTCGCAACGCGTACGATTTTCAGGCGTGTCTTGAATCCATACGTCAACGTCGTAGGTCAGCACTGGCTGATGCCGGAGCAGGAAGTTCATGCCACCCAGCAGGATGTACTCCACCTGGTGCGTATTCATCGTCGCCATAATGCTGTCCGGAACCACGGTCATTGGTTGTATATTGCCCGCAAACACTTGGACTGGTCAATTTCAAGTCGTTCGAGACATCGGGTGGCTTTGGTTTCAGATCCTTAAGCCTTATCCCAAAGCGCCAGGTTCGGTCGGGTTAAGGCGTCGCGCCAGGCTTGGAGGAGGGTACCTTGCATTTTTAGGAAGACGCCGAGGATGCGGAGTGGCTTGGGGGAACGGGGGAGCAGAAGGCTGAGGGTGGCGAGTCCGTAAGCGAGCGCTTGAAGCAGCGCGAGCGCGAGGTAGATGGGGTGGTTAAGCAGCAGCAGGTTGGACGCGGCGGCGAGCATGAGCATGAAGGGGGAAAACAGGCGGGCAATTTTATGGGAGAAGAACTGCCACCATATAGGATGACCGCCGGGCAGCGACCAGCGGGGGAAGAGGCGGAGCAGCTGGGCGCATCCGGCTAGGGTGCGGCGTTTGCGGATAGCCTCGCGGTTGGCATCCTGCGCGGGGCGGTCGTAGATTTTCGCAGTCGGCTCAAAGATGCAGCGCCCGCCGGCGGCGATGGCTTGCATGGGAATGATGACATCATCGAGCGAAGAATGCGGCGGGATTGGTTGGGCCAGTTCGCGACGAATGGCGTACAGCGCCCCCGTGGCGCCGGGTACGGAGCCGAAACGACCCTCGCGAACGCGCAGCCACTTTTCGAGCTTCCAATAGGCATCGATGCTGGATGCATCGGAACTGTCGCCCGCCTCGCGCTCGAAGACCAGTTCACCGGATACCACGCCGATCGCCGGGTCGGCAAAATTGCGCAGAAGCGCAGGTAGCGCCGCATCATCCAGCCGCTGGCGGACATCCATCATGAGCAGAATGTCGCCGGTCGCCATGGGCATCAGGTCGTTCAGCACCGATGGCTTTCCGCGCCGCGCCGGGAAAGGGACATAGATAATGCGGGGGTCGATGGCGGAGAGACCATCCGCGTTTTCCGCTCCGTCCAGGCCAACCAGTATCTGCTTAATCTGGTGTGAATTATTGCAGGCCAATACGTTACGCAATTTCTTTTCCAGTGCGTCGGGTTCCTGATAGCTGGATATCATGACAGTGATGGATAAAGATTGTGTGTCCCCGACCGGGTCGAACAATTGTATGTCCCTCTCCGGGGAAGGGCGTAAACGCGCTAGTAGGGCGATAAGGAGGGGGTAGCCGAGGTAGATATAGAAAGTCGCGACGAGGGCGAACCAGAACAAAAATGCAGCCATGGACGAAGCGTAGATTGGGGACATAGCAGGTCAAGCGGTTTTGAACGTGTCAAAAATAACTTAAAGCATTACATAGTCTTCGTGAAAATTCTTCATCTAGTCTGGAACTTGATCCGTGGCGGCACGGAGGGACAGTGCGCGCGCGTAGCTATGGAGCTGGCTCGTCGTGGCGAGGTACACCGGGTGGTGGTCTTCCGGCGCGAGGGTTATTTCCTGCCAGCGGTCGAGGAAGTTTGCGGACCGGTTCGTGAAATCGGTATTCGTGGCATGGCTCGTCCATCAACGTTACTGGCGTTAGCACGGCTTGCCAGCCAACTTCGACGGGAGAAGTTTGATGCGTTGCACACTTGGGATGCCGATGCCGCCATTTTCGGTCAATTCGCCGCTGCGCGTGCAGGCGTCCCGTTGATAACCAGTCGCCGGGACTTGGGAGAAATTTATCCGCGCTACAAGCTTGCCTTGATGCGGCGAGCGGACCAGAGGGCCGTCCGGGTGGTCGCCAACGCACAAGCCATTGCCAAGGCTTTTACCCGTCAGGGTATACCAGGCGAAAAATTCCGGGTGCTGCCGAACATTGTGGACGTGGAGGAGTTGGATCAGTTGGCCGGGTTGCCGTTTCCCCGGGCGGCGGAATTGCCTTCCGGTGAGCGGGTGGTGATGGTGGCCCGACTCGACCCGGAGAAAGATGTAGCGACTTTTATCTACGCGGCTGAACTTGTGCTTAAACAGCATCCCGAGGCCTGTTTCGTGATTGCTGGCGATGGTGTTCAGCGGCCGGATCTGGAAGCTATGACTCGCAGGCATAACCTGACCTGCCGCCTGGTTTTTCTCGGTGATACTACGGACGTACCATCGCTTCTGGCATCCTGCGCGATCGGTGTGCTGACCCCGTCACGTAACGAGGGATTATCGAACACCATTCTTGAATATATGGCGGCCGGACTACCGGTAGTAGCGACCGATTGCGGCGGAAATAATGAACTCGTTCATCAAGACCAGGGCGGTGTCATAGCCAATATTGGTGACAGTGATGCACTGGCCCGGGCCATGGTTGACCTGTTACGTCATCCGGAAAAACGTCGATCCATGGGCGCGTACAACCGTCGTCGCGTTCATGAACATTTCCGTCGCGAAGCGGTTGCGGATGCTTTTTCCGCGGTTTATCGCGAGGTTATAGAGCAGCGTCGATACGGGTCTTAAGG
>JBMTVS010000220.1:0-3119 GCA_049451655.1 Kiritimatiellia bacterium
AAAAGCCGCCTCACCTTACTGCCATTGAATGCCAATGTAGACGAGTAACTCCAGTAAAACACCAGGTTTAGCGCTGACTCTTGCGAGAACGCTAATGCCGCCAACCCCGCCTACCGCTGGCGCGGAGTCCTCCGCCCATGAAAGACTGGCTCAAACGTCATCTCCTCTTCACCCGCGAAGAACGCCTCCTCCTCGCCGGCATCCTCCTCATCTTCCTCATCGGTCTCGCGGTGAGGATCTTCCGCGGGTAGCCAAATAAAACTTGAACGTTGGATGTTGAGTGTTGGGCGTTGAACGTTGCGCGAAGCGCGCCCGCTCCATTGACCTCCACTGCCTACCCGCGTATAGTCCTGCACATGAAGAAGAGCAATTTTCATGAAACGGTGGAACACCTTGCGCTGGAGAATCCCAAATTCGATAGCAACGTTTACTTTTTCATGCGCGAGGCGCTCGACTTCACCATCAAGATGCTGGAAAAGCCGGCCGACGGGGCGGCCCGTCATGTCACCGGCGGCGAATTGCTGGACGGTATCCGTAAATACGCCCTGCAGGAATTCGGACCCATCACCAAGACCGTGCTGAACCGCTGGGGCATTGAACGTTGCGAGGATTTTGGCGAAATCGTCTTCATCATGGTGGAAAAAGGTGTGCTCGGTAAAACCGACGAAGACCGGCAGGAAGATTTCACGGGAGGCTATGACTTTGAAACCGCATTTTGCAAACCATTCCGTCCCACCCGCAAAGCCGCGTCCAACCGGCTGGAGAAGGCATCGACATCTTCCTGACCAAAGCCTCGCCGGCATCGTTCTCCTTCTCCTCCTCCCCTTCGTGAACAACACCCCCGCCGCCACCATCGACCACCTCCGGGCCATGAACGAGGGGCTGCACCGCGAGGTGCTGGACAACGGCATGGTGGTCATCGCCAAACCCGACCACAGCGCCCCCGTTGTCGCCATCCAAATCTGGATCGGCACCGGCGCTATCCATGAGCAGGAGAACCTCGGCGCCGGACTCTCCCACTACATGGAGCACATGATCTTCAAGGGCACCCCCACCCGCGGCCCCGCCGACATCACCCGCGAAATCGACGAAGCCGGCGGATCCATCAACGCCTACACCGCCCACGATCGCACCGTTTTCTTCGCCGATCTACCCTCGCGCAATTGGAAAGTCGGCGTGGACGTTCTTTCCGATGCCGTGATGAACGCCAGCCTCCCCGAGGACGAATGGGAACGCGAAAAGGAAGTCATCCTCCGCGAATTCGCCATGGGCTACGACAGTCCGCCTCGCGTGCACGGCAAACTGCTCTACGAAACCGCCTACCGTGTGCATCCCTACCGCGTTCCGGTGATTGGTCACGAGGAAATCTTCCGCACCATGACCCGCGATCACCTTGAGGCGTTTTTCCGTCAGCACTACGTTCCCGACAACATGACTTTTGTCATCGTCGGCGACATCAATACCACCGAAGTGACAACTTACCTGAAGGACACCTTCAAGGATTTTCATCGCCGCGCCCGCGCCCCCGTGATGCTACCCGATGAACCCGCCCAGCTCGCGCCGCGCTTCGCCCGCCAGACCGGCCCCTATCAGGTCAGCCGTATGCACTGGACCTACCATTCGGTTAGCCTCGACCACCCCGACGCCGCTGCCCTCGATGTCCTGGCCGATATCCTTGGTGACGGACGCAGCTCGATTTTGACCGGGGAGATTCAAGAGAAACAGGGCCTTGTCCACTCGATCAACGCCTGGTCGCATACCCCGGCGCAAGGCGGACTGTTCGGCATCTACGCCTCCTTCGATCCCGACAAGGAAGGCGAAGTTATGGCCGCCATCCGCGCCTTGCTCGAAAGCTACCGCGACCAGCCCTTTCCTGAAGAGGACATCGCCAAGGCCAAGCGCAACGCAGTGATCGACGAACTGGGTGAGCTGCAAACCATGAGCGGTCAAGCCGGCAGTTACGGCTCCGGCGAGTATTATGCCGGCAACCCCAAATTCTCCGAGCGCTACCTCGAACTCATTGAACAGGTC
Organism: Kiritimatiellia bacterium; assembly: GCA_049451655.1. Lineage (GTDB taxonomy): Bacteria > Verrucomicrobiota > Kiritimatiellia > CAIVKH01 > CAIVKH01 > CALMUP01. Next base: position 2,032 of record JBMTVS010000220.1, read on the forward strand.
GATAATCAGCGCCTGCATGAAGTTTTTCGCAAATACATTCTCGAGGGCTTTGAAACCATCGCTCTGCTCTCGCCGGAAACGGCCACCAACGCTACCGCCGCCGAGGCGGTTTCGGTTGAATTCCCCATCTCCCGAACCGAACTCGCCAACGGAGTATCCCTCATCGTGCGCGAAGACCGCCGTCTGCCTTTTCTCTACATCAGTGTCGCCATGGGTGGCGGATTGCTTTCCGAAGAGGTCGCCAACAACGGTATCACCCAGCTCACTGCGGACTTGCTCAATCGCGGCACGACCACGCGCAGCGCTTCGGAAATTGCTGAACTTATCGAGTCACGTGGCGCCTCGCTTTCCGGCTATGCCGGCCGCAACAGTTTCGGCGTCAATGCCCACGGCCTCGTTGAGGACCGCGAATTACTGATGAGCATGGTCGCGGATGTATTGCGTAATCCAACCTTCCCCGAAGATGAACTCGCCAAGCAAAAGCCCCGCCAGATCGCCGGTCTCCGCCAGCAGCGTGAACAACCCATGTACCTCGCCCAGGAAAAGTTGCGCGAGCTGCTGTTCCCGAATCATCCCTACCGCATGAACACCCTCGGCACCGAGGAAAGCGTGAGCTCACTCTCCCGCGAGGACATCGAAACCTACTTCCGCAACCACCTCGCCGCCGACAACCTCACTATTTCCATCTTCGGCGACATCACCGCCGACGAAGCAAAGGAACTCGCCGAACGCCACCTCGGCGATCTCGCCGGCCAATCCTCGCGGACCACCGCCTGGGATCGCGCCACCCCCACCCTTCCGGTACATGAAGACACCACCGGCCCCTTCGAACAGGCCATCTTGCTGCTCGGCTATCCCGGCGTCGATTTCACCGACCCGCGCCACGATGCACTCAACGTCCTGCAGCGCGCCCTCAGCGGACTTTCCTCCGAACTCGCCATCGAGATTCGCGAAAAACGCGGCCTCGTCTATTTCGTCGGCGCCTTCTCGCTCAGCGGTCTCGAGCCGGGATTCTTCGGGCTGTACGCCGGCACGCGCGCCGACGCGATGGACGAAGTCGAACAGATCATGCTCGAGCAGATCAAACG
>JBMTVS010000221.1:0-3058 GCA_049451655.1 Kiritimatiellia bacterium
GCTGCGTCGCATGCTGGATACGATCTACAGATTGTAGTTTCACAGGCGAACCGTCCCGCCCGCCCGCGCCTCGACAAACCACTCCGCCGTCCGCCGCAGCCCTTCTTCCAGGGTGGTTTCGCAGGAAAGGCCAAGCGCGTTGAGTTTTTTCACGTCAAAAATCTTGTCGATCTGGCCATCGGGTTTGGAGGTATCCCAGACGATCTCGCCTTCGAAGCCGGTGACTTTCTTAACCGTTTCGGCGAGTTCGCGGATGGAGATGCGACGGCCGGCGGAGATGTTGATGGGCTCGCTGCTGTCGTAATGCTGCATAAACCAGGGGATGGTGGCGGCGACGTCGCCGGCGTAGACAAAATCGCGGGTGGGTCGACCGGTACCGAAGGCGGTCATGGTCGGATCGCCACGTTCCTGCGCCTCCATATATTTCCGGATCAGCGCGGGGATGACGTGGGCTTCCTCGAGGTTGAAGTTGTCCCACTCGCCGTAGACGTTGCCGGGAATTAAGACGATGGAATTAAAGTCATGCTGCACCCGGTACGCCCAGGACTGGGTGATGAGCATTTTCTTGGCCACCGAATAGCCCGCGCTTTCGATTTGCGGGTAGCCCTTCCACATCTGATCCTCCCCAATCGGCGAGGTGGCGTCGGATGGATAAGAACAGCCGCCCATGAAGGTGATGAACTTCTTCACCCCGGCCTTCCACGACTCGTGGAGCGTGTGGGTGTTCATCACGAGGTTGTCGTAGAAGAAATCGGCCGGCCGTTTCTTGTTGGTGATGATCCCGCCGGACTTCGCCGCCATATGCACCACGCAGTCGGGCTGAATATCTTTCAACATCGCCGCCGGCGCACCGGGCTCAAGCAGGTCATAATCCTTTCGGCCCAACCCGATCACCTCCGCTTCCGGAAACGCTTCCTGAATGCGCGGCATGACGTGGTGGCCGAGGAAACCGGTGCTACCGGTGACGAGAATTCTGTTAAACATACTCATGGTGCTTAAAGGTTCGTGTAATCATACCGCCGCACGATCTGGTAGCCCTTGATCAGTTCGGCGATGGCCATGTCGAGGGAGACCTTGGGTTTGAAGCCGGTCTTCTCGATTTTCTCGTTGCTGACGATGTAATTGCGCTGGTCGGGGTCCTTGCCGATTTCCGATTCCATGATGGTGAATTCCGGCACCTGCTTCTTGATCTCCTGGCAGAGCTCCATCTTCGAAAGGTTCGCGTCGCTGAGGCCGACGTTGTAGGGCTCGTTCTTCATGGTGTCGAATTTGTTCATGACGTGTATGAAGGCGGAGGCGATGTCCTGCACATGAATGTAGTTACGCTTGAAGTGGGCCTCGAAGAGAACGATGAAACGGTCGGTAACCGCGCGGTAGGTGAAATCGTTCACCAGCAGGTCCAGCCGCATGCGCGGACTAATGCCGCATACCGTGGCCAGGCGCAATGAGGCGGCGTGGCCGGTGCCGAGCAGGTACTCCTCAAGCTCGACCTTGAGCTTGCCGTAAAGCGAGACCGGGCGCAGCGCGGATTCCTCCGTGCAATGAATGCCGGCTTCCCCCACCCCGTAACCACTGTTGGTGGTGGGCGAAAGCAGCATTTGATCCTTGCTGCTCATATCGGCCAGCATCTTGATCGCATCCAGGTTGATGGAGCGCGCCTCATCCGGTTTTTGCGAGCAAGCCGGCGCCCCGACCAGGCAGGCCAGCGGAATGATGACATCCGCCTTGGCCACCAGCGGCTTGAGCACATCCGCCCGCCGCACATCCGCCCGCACGACCTCGAAGTTCGGGTTATGACAACAATCCAGCAGCGCGTCCTGCCCGTACATAAAATTGTCGACGACGGTGACCTGATGACCCTCGGCCAAAAGACGTGGCGTCATGACCGAGCCGATGTAGCCGGCTCCGCCGGTGATGAGTATGTTCATAGTGTTCCTGATGCTAATTTAAAACTGTCGCTTACCGATGATTCGTTTGCGTTTCGCTCGACTGATCCCGGAAGAGATTCGGGTGTACGAGTAAGAGGTGAAGGCTCCTGACCTAACCCAACCGTACTCGTACACCTACTCGTACACGCCAATCTAATCCTGCTTAAATGCGATTGTGCCCTCACAAATTCACTCCGGTTCTCACCACTTCCAGCGCGAACTGACGTTCCCGGTCCAGCAAATGCTGAAATTCGGCTTCGGCGAGAATCACGGGCTGAATCAGCACCTCGTGATCGAGAACGCCGATGGAAAACGAGCGGCTCACGATCCAGTCGCGATCGTCGCCGGAAACCCGGTCGAGCGTGATTAAAATATCCACATCCGAATCCGGCATCCACTCCCCGCGCACGGTTGATCCAAACAAGGTAAGGCGCTTCAGGCGCGAACCGAAATGCGCATGCGCGCGCGCCGCAAACAAATCCGCGACCATTCTAGCCTTCTGTTGATCCGCCTCCCAGCGGGGTATGTCCGTGGCCATAGTCATGGTAAAACTATAAGGTTCGGCTAACATAACTGCAAGATTACGGGACGGCCGCTGTTGCAACCGCCTCAGGGATGTAAATACCGTCGCCGGTACCAGATAAAACCCAACAAGTCGAAGGCCGTCCGGGGAAGTCGCTTGAGGTTGGTGTATTTGGAGACGCCGTGACGACGCGGCCGGTGGTCGACCGGAATTTGCTTCATGGAACGGCCGTGCAGCTTGAAATAGGCACCCATGAAACGATGCGCCCCGTCCAGCGGCGGGAGGTCGTCGCGGCAGGCCCGGCGAAAAGCCTTGAGGCTACAACCGGTATCAATCAGACCATCCCGGGTTACCCGGTTGCGAATCGCGTTGCCAAGCCGCGAGGCCGCCCGCTTCGACCACGAATCCCGACGCTTGGCCCGGAAGCCGCATACCACGTCCACCCCTTCGCGCTCCAGCGCCTCGACCAAGGTGGGGATATCTGCCGGATTATTTTGCAAGTCACCGTCCATGGTCACCAACACCTCGCCGCTCGCCTGACGCAATCCATTTAACATGGCCGCGGTCTGACCGAGATTGCGCTCGTGCCGCAAACCTTTGATCACCA
>JBMTVS010000222.1:0-2959 GCA_049451655.1 Kiritimatiellia bacterium
ACAGGTAACTCACCGCGTAGTAACCTTCGATACGCATCAAGCGAATGTTCTCGAGCCCCATGCGCCGGGCGCGGTTATCAATCTTGCGGATGCGCTTCAGCATGCGGTCGATGCCCAGAAAACGCGTCTCCGGATGCGAGGCGGCGCGCGCCAGCAGGAAACGCCCCTTGCCGCAACCGAGATCGATCTCCACCGGCGCGTTACCGGGAAATAGCGATTTCAGGTTGATAGGGTGAAGCCAGTCGTCGGGAATATGGCGGATAGATTGACGCTGGGCGCGAGATGGTGGCAACATGTTGGTTTTTTCGAAGGTCCGTTAAATATCCATGCGTGAACGATTAGAGCGGCTGGAAGCCTATATACTCTCGATCATCGAGGAGCGCCAGCAGGGAAAGCGCCATTTGCCCATGCGCATCTTCCTGCGCTCGCTCTCCATGATTTTTGCGAGCCTGGTCATGTTGCGACTGTTTCTTTACCGCACCAGCATCCTGCGCCCGCATACCCTCGGCTGCCAGGTCATCAGCATCGGCAACCTCACCGTCGGTGGCACCGGCAAGACCCCGGTGGTGGAAATCTTCGCCCGCACCTTGCAGAAGAGCGGACGCAAGGTCGCCATCCTCAGCCGAGGCTACAAAAAGGACGAGGCGCCCTTCCTCGAACGGCTGGTCAACAAACTCACCTTCCGCGAAAGCTCAACCCCGCCACGCGTGGTGTCGGACGGCGAACGCCTGCTCCTCGACTCCGCACTCAGCGGCGACGAACCCTACATGTTGGCCAGCAACCTAAAGGACGTCGTCGTAGTCGTGGACAAGGACCGCGTTAAAGCCGGTGCATGGGCGATCAACAAGTTCGGCTGCGACACGCTGATCCTCGACGACGGCTTTCAGTACATGAAGCTTCGCCACCGCCTCGATATCGTGCTGGTCGACCGCACCAATCCCTTCGGCAACTGGCGCATGCTCCCCCGCGGCATCCTTCGCGAGCCCGCCCGCAACATCAAGCGTGCCGGGTTTATCTTCATCACCAAGTCCAATGGTGACGGCGCCAACGACCTCAAACAAACCCTGCGTCAGTACAACCGCGAGGCGGAAATCGTCGAGTGCCGCCACTGCGCGCGCTTCCTGAAAAACGTCTACTCGGACGAGATGCAGGAGCTCGACTTTCTGAAAGGCCGCAAGGTCGCGGCCATCTCCGGTATTGCCCGCCCAAAAGGATTCGAGGACGAACTCATCCGGCTCGGCGCGATGGTTATGTACCACAAGCGCTACGCCGACCATCACCGCTACACCCAGCAGGAAATCCTCGACGCCATCAACCGCAGCATTCAGCGCGGCGCGGAGATGGTCATCACCACCGAGAAGGATGCGGTGCGCTTCCCGCGCCTCGAGCGGCGCGACTTGCCGGTGTATTACCTGCGGGTGGAAATCGAAATGCTCAGCGGCGCGGAGGCTTTTAATGAGTGGATCAACCGCATCTGCTTCCGCTAACTCCGGCGCGGCCCCGCGCGAGCTGGTGGTCAGCGTGAATTGGATCGGCGACGCCATCATGGCCATGCCGGCACTTCAACTTTACCGTCACAAGTACCCCAATCGCCATCTTGCCGTTCTCGCCCGCGGCGCCCTCGCCGACTTGTGGGCGATGCATGAAGCGCCCAATCAGATCATTCGCTACCAGGGTCGCCCGGACTTTTTCCATCCAGTTTTCGGCGAACTTCGAAGCGGTGGATTTGACGCGGCGTGGATTTTGCCTAACTCCTTTCGCTCCGCCTGGACTGCGACGCGCGGTGGCATCCGGCGACGCATCGGTTTCGGCGGCGGCCTGCGTTCGCCTCTCATCAACGACCGGCGCGCCCCGCTGCGCGATGAGCGCCACATTCATCAGGCTTGGGAATACCTTCAACTCTTTTCGCCGGATGAGCTGCCGGATGAAATCCCCGCGCCCCGCCTCAAAGTGCCGGACATGGAAGCGACGAAATTTCCCGCGCCCGCGCAGCCCGTCATCGGCCTCATCCCCGGTGCTGCCCGCGGTCCCGCGAAACGCTGGCCGCCGGAGCATTTCATTGCGCTCGCCCAACGCCTCGTCGCCGATGGCTTCGCCCTTGATGTATTCGGCGGTCCGGACGACCGCGAACTCGGCTCGCACATAACAGCCGCCGTGGGCGGGCCCTGCCGCAACCTCTGTGGCCAGACCAGCATTGCGGAGTGGGCGGAGTTGATGGCCCGCTGCCAGCTCGTGGTGGCCAACGACAGCGGCGGCATGCATCTTGCCGCCGCCCTCGGACGCCCGCTCATCGCCCTCTACGGCATCACCGACCCCGCCCGCACCGGTCCACTCGGCGAGCACTGCGTAATCATGCAAAAGAGCCATCACCGCTCCCGCGACATCGCCCGCGACTCCGAAGAAGCCCGGAAAAGTCTCGCCTCGATCAAACCCGAAGACGTATATGAAAAGTCGATAAGAGTTCTGAGCGGAGGTCAGTGGTGATGAGCGACAAGAATTACGCTTTAGTAGAACAGAAAATTCACAGTGTACGCGGGCAGCGAGTCATGCTGGATTCCGACCTTGCCAAGCTGTATGGAATATCAACCCATCGCTTCAATGAAGCGGTTAAGAGAAATCGCAGTCGATTTCCGGATGACTTTGCGTTTGTGCTTACTGCTGAAGAGGTTACATCTTTGATATCGCAAAATGCGATATCAAAAAAGCCGGGTCGTGGAGGCCGTCGCACATTGCCCTGGGTCTTCACCGAGCACGGGGCTGTCATGGCCGCCAACATTCTGAACAGCCCCAAGGCCGTCAAGATGAGTGTGTTCGTCGTAAGAGCTTTTATGAAGATGCGAGAACAGCTTTTATCGCGCGCTGAATTGGAAGCGCGCCTGGCGCAAATCGAGAACATCCTGCTCGCGCATGATGACCGGATACGCGAACTTTATGAACACATTCGACCGCTTTTGCTGCC
>JBMTVS010000223.1:0-2957 GCA_049451655.1 Kiritimatiellia bacterium
TTTCGCTACTGCCGGCTGGTGGGGCGACGCTTCCGGTTGGCGCATGTGCACGTCCGTGACGAGGTCATCGAGGTTTCCACCTTCCGCGCCAACGTGGAGGAACGGCAGGAGAAATCCCGCTTTCATCAGAAGTCGGACGACGGCCTGGTCCTGCGCGATAATATCTACGGCAACCCCGCCTCTGATGCTTGGCGGCGCGATTTCACCATCAACGCCTTGTTCTACAACATCGAGGATTTCAGCATCATCGACTACGTCGGCGGGCTGGACGATGTGCTCGAAAAGACTATCCGCACTATCGGCGATCCTGAACAGCGCATGACCGAGGATCCGGTGCGCATGATCCGCGCGGTGCGCTTTGCCAGCATGCTTGGCTTCGACGTCGAGCCCGCCACCCGCGACGCTATTTTCAAGCTCGCTGAACTTATCACCAAAGCTTCGCCTGCCCGCATGTTCGAGGAGGTGCAGAAACTTTTCTTCTGTGGACATTCACGCGAAGTGCTGCGGCAGCTGCATGATTACGGTTTGCTGGTACATATGTTGCCGGAAGTAGACGGCGCCATGCGCGGAAACGAACATGACCGGAACTGGCTCGACCGGGTCACGCGGCAGCTCGACACCTGGCGCTCGCACGGGGTGAGGGCGACGCCGGAGTTGCTGTTTGCATTGCTTTTCGGACTCGTGCATGAGCGGGCCATCAACGCCCGCATCGAAGCGGGCATGCCGCGCTACCATGCGGCCGAATCGGCGGTGCGCGACCATCTGGTTTCGCTGGCCACACGGGTGCAAATTCCCAAATCCATAGGCATTCACATCAGTCAGCTCATGGCGGTGCAGCCTTACTTTCTGAATTTGAACAAGGGCAAGGCCGAGCGCTTCATGCGCCGGGCCTGTTTTCATGATGCATTCATCTACTTCAAGATGCGGTCCAGGTTCGAGCATGCGCATGATGAGGCGGTGCACTTCTGGTCGGATATCATCCGGGGCGAGGCGTGAGTTCGTCGGCGGGTGGGGTCGCCCGGATTACCGTGTCGCTCGCGCGGCAAATGATGTTTGTAGAGCTCCCGGGTGAATCCACGCCGCGCACCTATCCGGTTTCTACCAGCCGCTACGGGGCAGGGGAGGCCATGGATTCGCTGATGACGCCGCGCGGCCGGCACGAGGTGATCGAGCGGTATGGCGACGATCTCGTCGCAGGGAGCGTGCTGGTGTCGCGAGCTTTTACCGGCGAGGTCATGCCAGACAGCGCTTGGCAGCAAGAGGATGGCGAAGACCGGATTCTTTCGCGGATTTTACGCCTGTCCGGATGTGAGCCGGGACGAAACCGGGGTGGAACCTTGGACTCTTACGCCCGCATGATTTACATTCACGGCACGAATCAGGAGCAGCATGTGGGGGTGCGGCCGTCTTCGCATGGTTGCATCCGCATGAAAAACCACGATGTTATTGAACTGTACCAGCTCACCGGAGGTCTGTTGGTGCAAGTTGAAATCAAAGAACACGATGATTAGGACAAGGAGCGGGCGATGAAGCGATTTTTTGTTTTACTGGCAATGTTGCCTTTGTTGGCGGGCGCGGAGGAAACCTTTCCCGGTCCGGACTGGAATGATGAACCAAGCCCGCTGGCGAGTCCCTTCGCGACGCCGGGTGGCGAGGTTAATGTCTATGCGCACCAGTATCCGCAGAGCTTCAACTACTACCTCGACAACAACGTGCTCAGCGGCGAGTTGTTCGGCAACATGTTCGAAACCCTGTTGTCCATCGACGGCATCACCGCGGAATATGTTCCCGCGCTGGCCTCCGCCTGGACCATCTCGGATGACAAGAAGGTTTTCACCTTCACCCTAGATGAGCGGGCTAAGTGGAGCGATGGCGAACCGGTGACCGCGGCCGATGTCGTCTTCACCTACGAAACCATCCTCGATCCGAAAAACCTAACCGGACCTCACAAGGTCGGCCTGGAGGGGTTCGAAAAGCCGGAAGTACTGGATGAGCGCACCGTGCGATTCACCGCGCGCGAGGTGCATTGGCGGAACCTCGGCATTGCTGGCGGATTGACCATCCTGCCCAAGCATGCCCTCGAGGGGAAGGACTTCAACCGCGAGCACTTTGAATTTCCGGTGGTGTCCGGCGCCTACCGTTTAGGCGAGGTCAAGGAAGGCCAATTTGTGAAAATGGAGCGGCGCGAAGACTGGTGGGCGCGCGACTTGCCGCGCAACCAACACACCGCGAATTTCGACATGCTGGTCTACCGTTTCTTCTCCGACACCGAAAACGCCTTTGAGAGCTTCAAACGCGGGATGATCGATGTGTTTCCCGTCTACATGGCACGCATCTGGGTCAATGAGACCACCGGTCCGGCTTACGACAAGAACTGGATCGTGAAGCAGAAAATCTACAACCAGAATCCAATTGGCTTTCAGGGCTTCGCCATGAACATGCGCCGCGAGCCGTACGACGATATGCGGGTGCGCAAGGCGCTGGCTTATCTGCTCAACCGCGAAAAGATGAACACCACCATCATGTACAATCAGTATTTCTTGCACAAATCTTACTACGAGGATTTGTATGACGAAGCCAGCACGTGCCCGAATCCGGAGTTCGGTTTTGACAAGGACAAAGCGCGCGAACTCTTGGCCGAGGCAGGTTGGGTGGCGAATCCGGAAACCGGATTGATCGAGAAGGACGGCAAGACGTTTATTATCACCTTTCTCACCCGCGATCCGTCCTCTGATAAATTTCTCGCCATCTACGGCGAGGATTTGAAGGACGTTGGCATCACCTTGAAAATCGACCGCAAGGACTGGGCGGCCTGGACCAAGGACATGGGCGAGTTTAATTACGACATGACCTGGGCGGCTTGGGGCGCGGGTCTGTTCAAGGATCCGGAAAGCATGTGGCACTCGCGCGAGGCGGAGCGCTCGAATGGTAACAACATCACAGGCTTCAAGCATGAT
>JBMTVS010000224.1:0-2885 GCA_049451655.1 Kiritimatiellia bacterium
CCGGTTCCAGCCAGCTGAAGTTGTGGGGCGACAAGATCGGTTGCGGCGTGGTCACCGGGGCGATGGGCGCGGATGCGGCGGCAGTGGCTTTCGATACGCTCGATGCGGCATTGGCCCGAAACGCCGATGTCGTGGTGATTGACACCGCCGGTCGCATGCACACGAAGATGCCGCTCATGGATGAGCTGGAGAAGGTGGTGAGGGCGGTCGGCAAGCGTTTGCCAGGCGCCCCGCACCAGGTATGGATCGTCCTCGATGCGTCGATGGGTCAGAACGCCATAAATCAGGCCCGCAGTTTTCATGAGCGGGTGCCGCTAACCGGGGTGATCGTCTCGAAGCTCGACGGCTCGGCCAAGGCAGGTTTTATTTTTGCCGTGCGTCGCGAGTTGGGTGTGCCGGTGCGCTACGTGGGTCTCGGCGAGGGACAAGATGACCTGGCTCACTTTGATCCTGAAGAGTTTGTCGATGGCCTGCTCGGTCTCGAACAGGAAGACGCATGAAGCCGGATGATGCCGCCTTCATGGAACTCGCCTTGCGCGAGGCCGCGAAAGGCGTCGGGCGGACACGTCCCAATCCACCGGTGGGTGCGGTGGTGGTCAAGCGCGGGAAGGTTATCGCGACCGGATTTCACGCCAGGGCGGGCGGTCCGCACGCCGAAGTGGTAGCGTTGCGGGCGGCCGGTAAGCGCGCGCGCGGAGCTACCCTGTATGTAACGCTGGAACCATGCTGCACGCACGGGCGAACTCCGCCCTGCACGGAGGCGATCATCGCGGCGGGCATCGCGCGGGTGGTTTATGGTTGTGTCGACCCCAATCCTTCGCATGCCGGGCGCGCAGACAGGATGTTGCGCAAGGCCGGCATCGAAGTGGTTCGGAATGTCGAAAGGGAACCCTGCGCGGCCATGATTCGGCCTTTTGCCAGCCGTTTGCTGAGGAAGCGACCCCATCTGATACTCAAACTTGCCTGCAGCCTCGACGGCCGCATCGCGGATTATCAGGGGCAATCGAAATGGATCACCGGATCTGCAGCCCGCGGTAAAGTGCAAGAATTACGGCGTAACGCTGATGCCATCATGGTGGGCGCGGAAACGGTACGGGCGGACGATCCGTCGCTATTGCCGCGTCCAGCGCGCGGGCGCAAGCCTTACCGCGTGGTGATACAAGGCAAGCGCACACTGCCTGCGCATGCAAAAATATTCACGGATGAGTTTGCGGATCGAACGCTGATTTACCCGGCGGGACAGGGGATGGAGAGCATTCTACACGATCTGGCGAAACGGGATTGTATGCAGGTGCTATGCGAGGGCGGCGGCGTTTTGGCGGAGGCGTTACTTCGAGAACAGGTGGTGGATGAGATTTGGATGTTCTATGCGCCCATGGTTTTAGGCGGTAGTGGGCGTCCCGCAGTGGCGGGCAAGGGATGGAAGTTGGCCGAGGTACCTGAATTCAAGGTGAACCAGGTGGAAAAGCTTGGCGCGGATATTTTGGTGATACTTAAAAAGCCGTGATAACATCTTGCGGTGATCACGACCAACCACTCACCGTATTAAAACAAAGTTTCACGGTGGGTTTTGTGAGCCACTTGGCTTGTTCCAATCAAGTTTTGCAAATCTTCCCGTCTGCTCGCTTTAATTGCTACTCTGCATCTGGGCCAGGAACTTCCGCTTGCGGTGGCGGACGATTTCGCCTTCGACCATGTAGATCGTGTCTTTGGCGATGTTGGTGGCGTGATCGGAGATGCGCTCCAGCGAGCGGGAGACCGACAGGATGTTCATCAAAGCTTCGGTATTTTCCGGATGTTCCTTGATTTCTGCTTCCACTTTGTCGAAAGCACTGGCCATCATGCCATCGATTTGATCATCGCCGGATAACCACACTTTACGGGCGGCTTCAACGTCACGGTTGATCATCGAATCGAGACTGCTCTTGACCATGGTCTGGCACATCTCGCACATGCGCTCGAGGTCAAAAGTGGAGTAAGGTTTTGGTTTTGAAATCATCTGAATGGCCCGCTCGGCAATGCTGACCGCCAAGTCGCCAATACGCTCAAGATCGCGGTTGATTTTCAGCATGGCCACGATGTAGCGCAGGTCATGCGCGACCGGTTGATGCAGGGCAAGAATTTTGAGGCATTCCTCCTCAACCTCAACCTCGTGAATATCGATGTTGTGGTCACTTTCAATGGCACGGTAAGCGAGCGCCTGGTCGCGCTCGATGACCGCTCGCACGGCATTGCGGAGGTTACTTTCGACCTCGGCGGCGAGGGACAGCACAATCTTTTTTAGCCGCTCGGTTTCACGCATCAAATGTACAGGCATGGCTTTTCCTCCGGGTCATCAACCGAAACGACCGGTGATGTAGTCTTCCGTCTGTTTGTTGGTCGGATTGGTAAACAATTTCTGAGTGTTATCCATCTCGATCAGTTTTCCCACGTAAAAGAATGCCGTCAAGTCGGAGACACGGGCGGCCTGTTGCATGTTGTGGGTAACGATGACAATGGTGTAATCCTCCTTCAGTTCCACCATCAAATCCTCGATACGCATGGTGGCCATGGGGTCGAGTGCGGAGCAGGGTTCGTCCATGAGGATGACATCCGGATTAACCGCGATGCAGCGGGCAATACACAAGCGCTGCATCTGTCCGCCGGATAGTTGGAGGGCGGAGTCGTTGAGGCGGTCTTTTACCTCGTCCCAGAGAGCGGCCTTACGCAGGCAACGTTCTACGGTGTCATCGAGAACGGATTTGTTATTCACGCCCGCGATGCGGAGGCCGTAAATCACGTTTTCGTAGATGGACTTGGGGAAGGGGTTGGACTTCTGGAAGACCATGCCGACGCGGCGGCGCAGGGCGATGACGTCGACCTCGTTGGAGTTAAGCTCCTGGCCC
>JBMTVS010000225.1:0-2884 GCA_049451655.1 Kiritimatiellia bacterium
CCACCCTTGGTCAGGTCGCGGATGTGGCCCATGCTGGAAACGACGCTGAAGTCCTCACCGAGAAACTTCTCAATGGTGCGGGCCTTGGCCGGGGATTCGACGATGACGAGATTCTTGCTCACGGCGCGCGATTGTCAGGAAAAGCGGCGCCAACGCAAGCACGGCGCGCACGGAGAGGGGCGAAAAGGCGGCTCAATGCAGCCGACCGGGGCTGCCGTCGTAGACGAAAACCTCCATCCAATCGAACGCATCCTCATGGCCCGGGCGCCCGGAAAGGACGAGAAGAACCACCCATTTGATGTGATCTGTGTCGATCTTGTCGACATCGAGCGCCATCAGGCGATCAATGACCAGCTCACGCGAAACCGGATCGAGCACCCCGCTCTGCTCCAAAAACAGCAGCAAACCGCGTGCCGCTGCATCCAGGCGCTCAATTTCAGCAGGGACATAGAGACGGAACGAGGCCGGCGGCTCGAGGTTTTCCCAGTTCTCATGCATGGCAGAGAGGGTTTCCAGCCAGTCGAAGGCCTTGTCGACCTTGGCATCGGGAAAACCCGCCTCGCGCAGGGTTACGCGCAGCGCCTCTTCGTCGGTGTTTTCGTCCACCTCTTCGTGAATGTAGTTCTCGAACAGATAGACCAGCACATCAAGCATGCAAAAGTCCTTGGAATGGAGTGATCAGCGACTGCTGACCTGTGCTCGCCCGCCGGGGAGCATCAGAACGCGTCCTTGCAGTTCCAGGGCGAGGAGCATGGAGGAAACCCGGTCGGCCGTCAAACCACTGCGCTCGACCAATTGGTCAATGCTGGCGGGATCGGCACCGAGCGCTTCGAGTAAAGCGGCCTCATCCGTACTGGCGGCAGGTGTGGCGTCTTCCGCAGCTGCCGAACCAACGGATTCATCCAGCTGCGCGCGCAAATAGCCAACCAAGCCTTCCAAATCCTCGAGCACGTCATCGACGCTCTCGACCAACTTGGCGCCATCGCGAATCAAACGGTGGCAGCCGCGCGCCAACGGATTGTGAATCGATCCGGGAATCGCAAACACCTCGCGCCCCTGTTCTAGCGCCTGGCGCGCCGTAATTAAAGAGCCGCTGCGCAGTGCTGCCTCGACCACCAGCGTCCCCAGCGCAAGCCCACTCAAAATCCGGTTCCGGCGGGGGAAATGGCTTGGATTGGGGCCGGTGCCGAGAGGAAATTCCGAAATCAGCGCACCACCCTCGGCGACGATGCGCCGCGCGAGATCACGATGATTCGCCGGATACACGCGGTCCACGCCCGTACCCAGTACGGCCAAGGTGCGCCCGCCGGCATTCAAAGCGCCTTCGTGCGCTGCCCCATCGATTCCGGCGGCGAGGCCGCTGGTGATGGCAAACCCGACCTGACTGAGACCCGCGGCAAACTGTTCGGCCAACTCACGCCCCGGCCGCGAGGGGTTGCGACTGCCCACGATCGCCACCTGCGGCACAGCCAAGGCCGCCGCATCGCCGAGCGCATACAAAACCGGCGGCGGGTCGGCGATCTGTCGCAACAGCGGCGGATAGTCGGAATCGGCCAGGGTGAACAGGCGCGCATCGGCACGGTCCAACCACGCAAAATCATCCGCCAGAATGGCGTCGTCGCTTTGCGCGAGGAAATCCAAGGCGTCCTGTTTGAGCAAGCCCGAGGCCTTTTGCGCTTTCGGCCCTGCACTCAAGAAATCCTGAAGATCAGGGAAGTGGGCGAGGATTTCGCGGATGCGTGCCGGCCCAACACCGGGCGCGCGCACCAACAACAACCACGCGCGGAGGCGTTGCGGATCGTCTTGAACGCGAACTTCGCTACCCATGACGCCTATAATAGACCCCGCTGTCGCGGACGCGATGGCTTTTTGAGAAAACCGAGAACGATCAAACGCTTATGGCTCTGTTGCCGATTTTGCATCACCCCGACCCTCGCCTGCGTCGCCGCGCCCAACCGGTGGCCGCGGTGGATGACGACCTGCGCACTTTTGTCGCCAACATGTTCGAGACCATGTACGCCGCACCCGGCATCGGCTTGGCGGCGACCCAAGTCAACGATTTGCGTCGCGTGATCGTCGTGGATGTCTCCGAAAATCAGGATGAACCGCTTGCCCTGATTAATCCTGAAGTCATCGCCAAAGACGGCGAAGAGGAAATGGAAGAAGGCTGCCTGTCGGTGCCCGGTATTTATGACAAGGTGCAGCGCGCCGAGCACATTCGCGTGCGCGCCCTGAACGAACAAGGCGAAACCATTGAGTTCGATGCGGATGGCCTACTCGCGGTCTGCATCCAACACGAAATCGACCATCTCGACGGTAAGTTGTTTGTGGACTACCTCTCCAAGCTCAAACAAACCCGCATCATCAAAAAGCTCGAGAAGCACGCCCGAGAAACCTTGTGAGCAGTACCCAACCCGCAGTGCAGACGCCATTGCGGGTGGTGTTTGCTGGAACCCCTGAATTCGCAGCCACGGCCTTACAGGCCTTGATCGATTCGCCGCATGTGATTGTTGCGGTGTACACCCAACCCGATCGACCGGCCGGTCGCGGCCAACAGTTGCGCGCCAGCCCAGTGAAGCAACTCGCCATGGAACATGGCATACCCGTTGAACAGCCGAAGAGTCTGCGCGACCCCGAGGCACAGGCGCAGCTTGCCAGCTACCACGCCGATGTCATGGTCGTGGTCGCCTATGGATTGATCCTGCCGCAAGCCGTGCTCGATCAGCCGCGTTATGGCTGCCTCAACATTCATGCATCGCTGTTGCCACGCTGGCGCGGTGCCGCACCGATTCAACGTGCGATTGATGCCGGCGATGCCGAAACGGGCGTCACCATCATGCAAATGGAAGCCGGCCTCGATACGGGGCCGATGCTGCATGTCTTG
>JBMTVS010000226.1:0-2874 GCA_049451655.1 Kiritimatiellia bacterium
CAATACTGAAACGGTCCCGCTGCGCCTCCCACTGTCCGCGCGAGAATTTATTTTTTCGAGGACGGTAGCTCATGATAATGCGATAATTTCCCACCGTTCCTCCCGCGGCCAGGTTTGATAATCGGACCAGGTATAGGTCGCTTTTAATGATGGAGCGGGCTCATTCATGGCTCCTTTTAGTTAAAACCTCCCCGCATCCGAAGACAACGCCTTTTTCCTGTTGAACGCTCGCCCCATCGTTGGAATACTTTCGCCCTCTTTATGACAACGAAAACCATCCCTTTCTGGAAAATGCATGGCGCGGCAAACGATTTTATCGTGGTGGATGACCGCGCGCTGACCTTTCCTTGCGACGATAGCGCCTGGCTGGCCGCCATCATGGCCCGCCGCACCGGCGTGGGCGCGGAAGGCGTGTTGCTGATTCAACCTTCCGAAATTGCCGACTTCCGCATGCGGTTTTTTAATCCCGACGGCGGCGAAGTCGACATGTGCGGCAACGGCGCGCGCTGCATCGCCCGCCTCGCGTCCGAAATCGGGGCCGCCCCCGCTAAGATGCGCATCGACACCCTCGCCGGCATCGTGCAAGCGGAGGTCAGCGGCGACCAGGTCAAGCTGGTCATGACCGATCCACACACCTGGATCACCGGCGACACGCTAGAGCTGGCGGGCAAGACCTACCCGTTCATGCACGTAAACACCGGCGTACCCCACGTGGTCATCGAGATGGATGATCTCGCCGCCACCGATGTCCAGACCCTCGGCGCGGCTATTCGCTATCACGAGAAGTTTGCGCCCAAGGGCACTAACGCCAATTTTATCCGGCTCGACGAACAGAGTCGCCTGCATGTCCGCACCTACGAACGCGGGGTCGAGGCGGAAACCCTCGCCTGCGGCACCGGTATGGTGGCGTGCGCGCTGGTGGCGGGTAAGCTCGGCCGGGTGACGCCGCCCGTGAAGGTCATTCCCGCCAGCGGCGACCTACTCGAGGTCGACTACCAGCTCACCGCCGACGGCGCCGCCAACGTCACCCTGCTCGGACCTGCCGTCCATGTTTTTCAAGGAAACCTCACCCATCATGGCTAAAAAGAACGAAGCGGTCGTTTACGACGAAAGCAAAATCAAGACACTCTCCTCGCTGGAGCACATCCGGCTGCGCAGTGGCATGTATATCGGCCGCACCGGCGATGGCGCCCATTACGAGGACGGGGTTTACGTGCTCCTCAAGGAAGTCATCGATAACGCCATCGATGAATACATCATGGGCCATGGCAAGAAGGTTGAAATCACCATCGAGGATGGCGTGGTTTCCGTGCGCGATTACGGGCGAGGCATTCCTCACGGCAAGTTGGTCGATTGCGTTTCGACCATCAACACCGGCGCAAAATATAACGACGATGTCTTCCAGTTCAGTGTCGGCCTGAACGGCGTTGGCACCAAGGCGGTGAATGCGCTTTCCATTTCGTTCACCGTGCGCAGTTACCGCGAGGGCCAGTACGCCGAGGCGGTATTTGAGAAAGGGAAGCTGGTCGCGGAGAACAAGGGCAAGGCGGCCAACGAGCCGGATGGCACCTTCGTGAACTTCATGCCGGACGATGAAATTTTCGGGAACTACCGCTTCAAGGACGAACACGTTTCGCGACGCCTTCGCCTTTACACCTACCTGAACGCCGGGCTCACGCTTTATTACAACGGACAGGCTTTCGTCTCGCAGGCCGGTCTGCTGGACTTGGTGCGCGAGGAGACCGAGGACGAAGCGATCTACGAGCCGCTGCACTTCAAGAGCAAGATGCTCGAGCTTTCGTTTACGCATTGCCAGCGTTTTAGCGAGACGCATTTCTCCTTCGTCAACGGTCAGTTTACCAGCGACGGCGGCACTCACCTCAGCGCCTTCCGCGAAGGCATGCTTAAGGCGGTAAACGAGTTCTCCAAGAAGAAATACGACGGCGACGATGTGCGCGAAGGCATGGTCGGGGCGATTGCCATCCGCTTGAAGGACCCGATTTTCGAGTCGCAGACCAAGAACAAACTCGGCAACTCGGAAATCCGCAGCGAGCTGGTCGTGCAGGTCAAGGACGCCGTGCTCGAGTTGCTGCACCGCAACCCCGAGGTAGCGGAAAAGTTGCTGCTCAAGGTGCAGGACACCGAGCGGCTGCGCAAGGAACTGCAGAGCGTGAAGAAGATGGCGCGCGAGCGGGCGAAGGCGATTTCGTTACGCATTCCCCAGCTCAAGGACTGCAAGGTGCACTACGACCTCAAACGTAATAAGGGCCATGACTCGATGATTTTTATCACCGAGGGTCAATCCGCCGCCGGCTCCATCGTGAGCTGCCGCGATGTGTCGACCCAGGCCATTTACACCCTGAAAGGCAAGCCGCTCAACGTGTGCGACCTCAAGCGCGAGGCCATCTACAAGAACGACGAACTCTACAATTTGATGCGCAGTTTGAATGTCGAGGATTCGGTCGATTCGCTGCGCTACCAGCGCATCATTCTCGCCACCGATGCCGACGTCGACGGGCTGCACATACGCAACCTGATGATCACCTTTTTCCTGCGCTTCTTCGAGCCGCTGGTGTTGCGCGAACATCTCTTTATTCTTGAAACGCCGCTCTTCCGCGTGCGCAACAAGAAGGAAACCATTTACTGCTATTCCGAGAAAGAGCGCGACGCCGCCATGGCCAAGATCGGCAAAGCCGCCGAGGTCACCCGCTTCAAAGGACTCGGCGAAATCTCGCCCCACGAGTTTAAACAATTCATCGGTCCCAAGATGCGCCTCTCGCCGGTGGAGGTCGACAATACCCACGCCGTGAACGACGTGCTCGCCTTTTACATGGGGAAGAACACGCCGGAACGACGCGGGTATATTATGGATCA
>JBMTVS010000227.1:0-2852 GCA_049451655.1 Kiritimatiellia bacterium
CATGAGTTGTCCGTAGGCGCCGAGGAGGAGTTGTTGACCGGTCTGGCCGCGCGCGTAGAAGGTGCGGGACACCTGGGCGCCGCCGAAGGATCGGTTGGCCAGGGTGCCGCCGTATTCACGGGCAAAGGGCACACCCTGCGCGACGCACTGGTCGATGATGTTCACGCTCAATTCGGCCAGGCGATGCACGTTCGCTTCGCGGGCGCGGAAGTCGCCGCCTTTCACTGTGTCGTAAAAGAGACGATACACGCTGTCGCCATCGTTCTGGTAATTCTTCGCCGCGTTGATACCGCCTTGCGCGGCCACGCTATGGGCGCGACGGGGCGAATCCTGAATGCAGAAGCTCAGCACGTTATAGCCGAGTTCGGCCATCGAGGCCGCCGCCGCACCGCCCGCGAGTCCGGTGCCGACCACGATGACGGTGTACTTGCGTTTATTCGCCGGGCTGACCAGCTTGATACTGGACTTGTGGGCGGTCCACTTGTCGGCGATCGGGCCGCCGGGAATTTTCGCGTCGAGTTTGGATGCTTGGGCAATCATGGTGTTCCTCCGGTCCAAGCGCAGGAACCTCCCGCGCCGCAGAAATAAAAGTACAACGGCAGGACAAGAAATCCACCGGCGAGCAGGATGGCGAAGATCAGACCGGCCGTGTATATCAGCGGAGAACCTTTCGGGCACATGGCTCCAAGCGACTGCAAGGCACTCCAGAAGCCATGGCGAAGATGAAACCCGAGAAACAGCATCACCGCGGTGTAACCGAAGGCGATGGCTGGATTTTGAAACGCGTCCACCACCACTGCGTACAAGTTTTTCATCTCCTTTTCGCCGGCCTCGACATAGGCGAATTCATTGCCCGCATTGAACTTGAACATCCAAATGTGGGCGGGGATGAAGATTAACAGCACGATGCCGGTATAGATCATCGATCGCGAGGCAATAGTGTTCTTGCTCGGACCACCCTTCGACGCTTTCACCGCATAGGTATCCGGCCGGGCGCGACGTTTCTCCGCGTAGACCTGGAAGGCGGTGAATACGTGGAACAGGAAGATGGCCAGCAAACCGGCCTCGGCGATGTAAAGCAACACACCCAGGCTCTCCAGCTTGTGTGCATACTGATTAAACATCTCACCCCCGTCTGGAACGAACAGGGTTAAGTTACCGGCGAGGTGAACAATCAAAAACAGCATCAGGAATATTCCCGACACCGCCATAATCACCTTCCGGCCGACGGTTGATTTAAAGGGGGATTGAGTTTGCATGCGTGTTTCCTCTTTGTTCAAAAAAATCAATCAGTCCAGGTTCGGGCCGGTGCAGTTTTGCACGAGTTTGTCGAAGTCGTCGCCGGTCATGATGTCTTTTTCGATGACGATTTGGCGGGCGGTTTTACCGGTCTTGATGGCTTCCTTCACCAGCGCGGCGACCTTGTCGTAGCCGAGCACCGGATTCAGCACCGTGCCCAGGCCGCCGCTGTTCTCGAAGTAGTAGTAGCAACGTTCGCGGTTGGCGAGGATGCCGGCGATGCATTTATCGGCAAGCATGGTGGCGGTGCGCTGCAGGATACGGAATGCCTTCACCAGGTTCAGTCCGGTCACCGGCATGTGGGTGTTCAGCTCGAGCTGGCCGGCATTGGCCGCGAGTTGGACGGCGTGGTCGTGACCCATGACCTGAATGCAAGCCATGTTTGCGGCTTCGCAGATGCTGGGGTTGATTTTGCCGGGCATAATGGAGGAACCGGGTTCGACGGCGGGAAGCTGGACTTCGGCGAGGCCGGTGTTCGGTCCGGAAACCAGCAGGCGCAAGTCGTTGCACAGCTTGGCGATGTCCATCGCGGTCAGGCGGAGCGCGGAGGACATGTCCGCCATGTCGGTCAGGAACTGGGTAATCTCGATACCGTTTTCGGCGTGGCGGTAATCCATGCCAGTAATTTCACGCATCGCCTTGGCGATTTCCGGGCGGAAGGCTTTTTTGGTGTTCACGCCGGTGCCAATGGCGTTGCCGCCGGCGCCGATTTCCAGCAGGCGCTCGCGGGCGGCTTCGATGCGGCGGATATCTTTCACCAGCGCGTGAGCCCAGGCGTGGAAGGCCTGGCCGAGGGTTTCCGGCACGGCATCCTGCAGGTGGGTGCGGCCGCTGCGGATGACGTCGGCAAACTCGTCGCCCTTCTTCTGCAGCTCGGCGATGAGATGCTGAAGGGCGGGGATGAGCGCGGCGGTCAAATCGATGGCGGCGACGCGGATGCTGGAGGGAAAAATGTTGTTGGTCGACTGTCCTTTATTGACGTCGTCGTTCGGGTGGACGAGGTTGCGGTCGCCGCGCTTGCCGCCCATGATTTCATTCGCGATATTCGCAATCACCTCGTTTGCGTTCATGTTCGACGAGGTGCCGGAGCCGGCCTGGAAGCAATCGACCGGGAACTGATCGGTGAATTCGCCGCCCAGGATGCGCTGGCAGGCGGTGGCGATGGCGTCGAGCTTGTTCTGCGGAAGCAGGCCGAGCACGTGGTTCGCTTTCGCGCAGGCCCATTTCAACTTCGCCATGCCGTGGATGATTTCCAGCGGCACGGTTTCGCCGGCAACGTTGAAGTTGCGGATACTGCGGCAGGTATGCACGCCATAATAGGCATCCATCGGCACTTCCAATTCGCCCAGCGAGTCTTTTTCAATACGGGTAGCCATCTAAATCGTCTCCCAGAAAACAGAAATTCACCCTTCGGAAAACAGAAGAAAATAGCAGAAAAGCACCCTATTACAAGTTCCCAACCACCAAAATCGGTGGGACTATGCAAGCAGGAAAACACCACCCCCGGCGCGTGCCATTTCGAAAAGGCCGCGGTCGAGCGTCGCTAGGCAGCC
>JBMTVS010000228.1:0-2851 GCA_049451655.1 Kiritimatiellia bacterium
CCCTCGACATGATCGATGGTATTTTTCCATGGTCCGGGCTTCCGCAACTCCTCGAGAAAAAGCGCGAGGTCGCGGCTGGGCCGATTCTCCGCCAGCACCACGCCGTTGCGGTCGAGCAGCGCACCGCGGTTGCCGGGAATGTGAATGCGGCGCACGCTCTGGCGGGCGAGGTCGACCTCGTAACGCCCGGCCGACTTCACCTGAATACGCCACAGGTGCGCCCCCAGGAACAGCAAAGCGCCCAGGAACACCACCAGCAGGAGCCGGAGCCTTAACAGCTCGTCATTCCATACCGTAGAAGGAGCGTTGCGCGCCATAGCGGTCGTAGTCTCCGTGGACAAGTCCAAGTCGTTCTTCAAGGGAATGGGCCGCGGCAATCACCAGCGGTCCCGCGATAAGTCCAAGCAAAATAGCGCCGGGAATCTTCCAGCTCAGCCAGAAGGGTTGCCAGGCGATGCTGCCGTCGTTGAGCATCAAAATCATCAACGCACTGGTCACCAGCGCGTTGAAGGCCGCCGCCAGCATGGCGTGGGTCAAACCGGCGTGCAGGATCATCAAGTCGCGGTAACGCTCGATGACCAGCGCCCCCGCGACAAAACAGAAGGTAGAGTAGCCCAGCGGGATCAGGGACATACTGTCCTGAAACAGCCCGGCCAGCGCCGCGAAAACAAAAATCATGACCCCGCCCCGGTACAGCGCGTAATAAACCACCAGCGAGGCCAGCACCGGGGTGGTCGCATAGCTCAACCAAGGCAGGGTTGGTATCATGCTCTGTAGCACCGTGCCGGCAAGCAGCAGAAATAGCATGCTGACCATGCTCACGGCGACGCCTCCTCATCCCCCGCGCTCGCGCTTTTCGCGCCGGGCGTTTCCCCCGTCCGCATCACGAATACATAGCGCAAACTGCTCAAGTCGGCCCGGGTGACGATCTCCGCGAGCTGGTACAGGCCCGAGTCGTCCATGTAAACGCGATCGACGGTACCGATGGGCAGGTTCTCCGGAAAAATTCCGCCCAGTCCCGAGGTCACGACTTCGTCGCCCTCGCGAATCTCCTGGTTGCGGTGGATGAATTCCATGCGGCAATACACCCGCCCCTCCCACGAGGGTCCGCGCCCGTTGACCACGCCGAAGGAACCGGCGCGCGCGAGGCGACTGGAGACCTTGAAAGCGGGATCCGAAAGCAGGAGCACATCGGCGGTGTTGCGTGAAACCGCCACGGTTTTCCCGACCAGGCCATCGCGCGACAGCACCGGCATGTTCACCGCGATGCCGTCGTCCGAGCCCTTGCTCAGGCGGATGGTCTGCCACCAGCCATCGTGGGAGCGGGCCATCACCCGGGCGGGAATCCAGTTCTGGTGCGGCACGGGGCGCAAGGCCAGCAGACGTCGGAGGTCCTCGTTCTCGCTGGCGATTTGCTGCCAGTAGGCGCGCTCGGCTTCGAGGCGGGCCATCTCCATGAGCAGGTCTTCATTCGCCCGGCGCAACCCCGGAATGCGGCGGATGGCCTGGACGTATTCGCGCCCGGCCTCGAGCACACCTTCGCCCGCCCGTTGCAACGGCCGCGCCGTTTCACGGAAGACCGACTTCAAGGCGCCGCTCATGCTTTCCGGCAAATTAAGCAGAAGCACGACCAGCACCGCCAGCAAAAGCCAGCGTATCATCCAACGATTTTGCAATGACTAGACATCCCGACAAAGTTGTTACGGGTCGGAATCCGGGCGGGATGAAAACGGCTTGAAACAGGGTCGCCATCATGGGCGACGAGGCGTGCGAATCGATCAGTAGGTACGATCCGTGCGGGAAACCTTGCGGAGGAAATTCAGCTCATAGAGCACCACGCCAGTGCCTTCGGCCACCGCGCTGAGCGGATCATCCGCCACATGCACCGGCAATCCGGTTTGTTCGGCCACCAGCTTGTCCAATCCGCGCAGCAGCGAACCGCCGCCCGCCAACACCATGCCTCGATCCACCAGATCGGCAGCCAATTCGGGCGGGCACCTTTCCAAGGTGATCCTGACGGCCTCAACAATGGCCGACACCGGTTCCGACAACGCCTCCCGGACTTCCTCGGAAGTCAACGTGAGCGTCTTCGGCAAACCGGCCACCAGGTCGCGGCCCTTGACCTCCATGGTCATTTCCTCTTCCAGAGGATAGGCCGACCCGAGGGAGATTTTGATTTCCTCCGCCGTTCGTTCCCCGATCATCAAATTGTAGACCCGTTTCAAGTACTGGACGATGGCATCGTCCATTTCATCCCCGCCAACCCGGACGCTCCGGCTGAACACGATGCCGGCCAGGGAGATGAGCGCCACTTCCGTGGTGCCGCCCCCGATGTCGACGATCATGTTGCCGGCCGGTTCCTGCACCGGCAGTCCGACCCCGATGGCCGCGGCCATCGGTTCTTCAATTAAAAACACTTCCCGCGCCCCGGCATGAATGGCGGAATCCTTGACGGCGCGCTTTTCTACCTCCGTAATGCCGCTCGGCACGGCCACGATGACTCGGGGGCGGACCAGTTTGCGGCGATGTTGAACCTTGCGAATGAAATAACGGAGCATGGCTTCGGTGATCTCGAAGTCCGCGATGACGCCCGCCTTCAGGGGGCGGATGGCCACGATGCTGCCGGGGGTGCGGCCCAGCATGCGCTTGGCCTCCTCGCCCACCGCCAGCACCTTGCTGGTGCCGGACTGGATGGCCACCACCGACGGCTCACGCAGGACAATCCCGCGGTCCCGGGCATACACCAGCGTATTCGCGGTGCCCAGATCGATCCCGATGTCGTTGGAAAATGAGTTAAAAAAGTTGCCGAACATGTACGTTTAAAATCAACGTTCAAATGTGCTGGACCCCT
>JBMTVS010000229.1:0-2850 GCA_049451655.1 Kiritimatiellia bacterium
CTAAAGACCATGTTGGGATTTTGGATTTACGATTTGCGATATTGGATTTTGAAACGTAATCACCGGGAGAGTCGAGCTAAAGCAGCTTCGGGGGTGTAGTTGCCGTGGAGGTCATAGCGGTGGAGTGAGAAGGGGTCGGCGGCGGGGGTGTTGAGGCCTTCGCGGGTGGTGACCGCGGCGGTGATGCCGGACTGCTTCATGATGGCGTTGACTGCGGCGCAGTCGACCGGTTCGTGGCCGTAGGGATAGGCGAGCAATGCGGGTTGATGGTCGAGTGCGCGGATAAAATTGGCGGAGCGGGCAATTTCCTCGCTGACCCGTTCCGGCTCCTCGCCGGAGAACGAGGCGTGGGTGTCGCCATGGCATTGTACATCGAAGCCTTGCGCGAGCAAGGTCCGGCAATCTTCGGTGGTCATGATGGGGTAAACGATTCCGTCATCCGGATGCGATGGATAACGCGCCTCGAGGTCGATCAGCGCACGGTTGCGGGTGGCTTCCGAAAGCGGACGCAGTTCCGCCTCGAGCTTGACCGCTTCGAATACTTTTTCT
This sequence comes from Kiritimatiellia bacterium, assembly GCA_049451655.1. Taxonomy (GTDB): domain Bacteria; phylum Verrucomicrobiota; class Kiritimatiellia; order CAIVKH01; family CAIVKH01; genus CALMUP01. The sequence goes on from JBMTVS010000229.1 coordinate 550, forward strand.
GGCTCGCTCAATCCTTCAGCGCGGGCGATACGCTCGCGCAAGGCATACCACCAGGGCTTGACCCGACCCTCGATGAAGCCGGCGGTGACGAAAAACGTGGCGGGCAGGCCAAGCGCGTGAAGTATGGGCGCGGCGATTTCCAGGTTGTTGCGATAGCCGTCGTCGAAGGTGATGGCGAGCCCGCGCGTCGGCCAACGGCCGTCCTCGAGAAAACTTCGTACGGCTTCGCCCAATTCCATCACCCGGAACGCCCGGGCCAGTTTTTCCAGCTGCTTGCGGAAAATATCCGGATTCGTTTGTAGGGCATCGAAATTGACGACCGGGTGATGACGCTCATCGACACCATGATAGGTTACGATGCGAAAAGCGGAACGGGTGGACCGCCGCCGCAGGGCGAAATACCCGCTGCCGCTGGCGAGAGCGATGACGGTCTGTTTGACGCGCGGGTTCACAGGCCGCGGATGGTCTCAAGTTCCTGGGTGAGGATAGCGGCATGCATGTCGTCCGCCGTCGCGCATTCACGCAAATTTCCAAGTAGCGGCGTCTGATGACACAGCATGCAGATGCGCGCTAGCACATGCAGGTGGATGCGGTTGTCCTGGCAGCACATCAAAAAGAAGATATCGGTGCTCTTCCCGTCCGGCGCACCGAAGGGAATCGGTTGGACGGTACGTCCGAGCACGAGAAAGGAATCCTCGGACTGATACGGTTCATGATGCTGACCATGCAGGATGGCCACTCCCCCGGACAAGGCCGTGGAGCATAACTTCTCGCGCTCGATCATGCTGTGCAAGAGGCCGGCACGGTCATTCAGCAGACCGGTGGCATCGGCGCGATCGATCATATCACGCAAGACCGACGACTTGGTGCGGGCGTTCAACTCAGGCTCAATCCACGCGGGCTTCAGCAACTCACTGACAATCGCACTGTGCCGCGACAGGTCGTGCATCTTGGCCGAGCTGCGGCGGTGGTAGTCCTCGAGGTTCCGTTGGGCGAAACCAAGCAACCGCTGCGAAGCCCAGACATCAAGCTCACCCCGCACGAATACGGGGCGATTGGCCACCATCTGGTGAGGCACTTCGCTACGCTTGACCAGCAACGACAGGTCGCCCTCGGACACGTGCAAGTAATCCGCGGCTTCCTTGAGGTTGAACCGGGTATGCGGCATGACGCGACGCTCTGCCTCTCCGCTAGCCCTGCAGGGCCATTAGGAATTCAATGTTGGTCTTGGTTTTTTTGAGGCGGCTGATCATCAACTCCATCGCCTCCACCGCGGGCACGCCATTGAGTGCCTTGCGCAGGATCCAAATTTTGCTGAGCTCATCCGGGTGCAGAAGATTCTCCTCCTTGCGAGTGCCGGACTTCTCGACATTGATGGCAGGAAAGATGCGCTTGTCGACCAGGTTGCGATCGAGGGCGATCTCCATGTTGCCGGTGCCTTTGAACTCCTCGAAGATGACTTCGTCCATGCGGCTACCGGTATCAACCAGCGCGGTGGCGAGAATGGTCAAGCTGCCGCCGCCCTCGATGTTGCGGGCCGCGCCGAAGAAGCGTTTGGGCTTGTGCAAGGCGTTGGCATCGACACCGCCAGATAGAATCTTACCGCTATGAGGTTGGACCGTGTTGTAGGCGCGGGCAAGGCGGGTGATACTGTCGAGCAGGATGACCACGTCCTTGCCGGACTCGACCTTGCGCTTGGCCATTTCGCTTACGATCTCGGCAACCTGCACGTGGCGCTCCGGGGGCTCGTCGAAGGTCGAGCTCAAGACCTGGGCCTTTGTGTTGCGCTGCATGTCGGTGACTTCCTCGGGGCGCTCATCGATGAGCAACACGATCAGTTCGCACTCCGGTGCGTTGGTGGAAATGCTGTTGGCGATCTTTTGCATGAGCACGGTCTTGCCGGTGCGCGGCGGGGCCACGATCAGGCCGCGCTGGCCCTTGCCGATGGGGGTCAGGATGTCCATCACCCGCATGGAGATCTCGCTGCTGGTGGTTTCCAGCACCAGCCGCTCGTTCGGGAAGAGCGGGGTCAGGTCGCCGAAGGGAATCTTGGTCTTGGCCTGGTCCGGCGGGACGCCGTTGATGGTGTCCACCCGTTGCATGGCGAAGAAGCGTTCCTTCTCCTTGGGCGAGCGGATTTCGCCTTCAACAGAATCGCCACCGCGCAGGGCGTAACGACGAATTTGCGAGGGCGAGATGTAGATGTCCTCCGGGCAGGCGAGGTAGTTGTAGAGCGGCGAGCGCAGGAAGCCAAAGCCATCGGGCAGGACCTCCAGTACGCCCTTGCCGAACATGGTGCCG
>JBMTVS010000230.1:0-2843 GCA_049451655.1 Kiritimatiellia bacterium
GGGGCGGCGCCTTTTCTGGGGTTGTCCACGGCGATTCTCATGTCGTTCATCGCCGCGCTCTGGGGTTCTTCGCCCTTCGTGAATTCCGGGCCCATCAATTCCGCCGCGTCTATGGGAAACCGCGCAAGCCCTGCCGGATGCCCATCCACTGGCCGCCGCGGTTGGCATCACCACCTTCGTGGTCATGCAGTTGTTCAATCGTCGCTTCCGCAAATTTCCATTTGCCCTGATTGCCATTGGCCTGTCCACGCTCATGGCCCGGGTCGCACACGATCACATCCCGATTCGCACTGCAGGCGATATCGCGCCAATACCGTTTGGCCTGCCGGGATTTTCGATGTTCGCCACCGAAAGCGACCTGCTGCTTACCCTGCTGTCCTCCGCCCTGACCGGACTTCTGCTCTACATCGGGATTCAATTGATCGACCTCCCGCGTCTGCGTCGCGTCTTCGCCACCTCGCGCGCCGACAGCACCGTGCTGGTGATCACCTTGCTCATCACGGTTTTTCACCGCATCGAATACGGCATCTTCGCCGGGTCGCCGGGGCGGCCCTGTTGCATCTTCATCGCGCGCGCGAGTTGCAGATGACCGAACTGGTCACCACCCCGGCCGGTCGACTCAAGGAGCAACCTTGTCACCACGGCATCAAGCCCGGTGGCGAGACGACCAGCATGGTCGCCCTGGCCGTTGCCGGCGCCTTGTCTTACGGTCTGGCTTCCACCCTGCGCCATCACATCACCGACATCATCAACACCCGTGAACCTCGTTACCTGGTCTTGCGCAAGCGATGCGCGCCGGAACAACATCCCCGGCCGGAGAAACCATGAAGACCGGCACGCCTTTTCATGTCATGACCAAACCGGTTGGCGCGATTTGCAATCTGAATTGCACCTACTGCTACTACCTGGAAAAGGAGAAACTTTATCCCGGCGGCGGAAACTTTCGCATGCCGGACGATGTGCTCGAGACGTACATCCGTGATTACATCGCCACGCAGCCCGGCAGCGACGTACAGTTCGCCTGGCAAGGCGGCGAGCCCACCCTGCTCGGGCTGGACTTCTTTCGCAAGGTGGTCGACCTGCAAAAAAAATACGGCGAGGGGCGGCGCATCACCAATGCCCTGCAGACCAACGGCACGTTGCTTGATGACGACTGGTGCGAATTTTTCGCCGCGCATGATTTCCTGATTGGGCTCAGTGTTGACGGGCCGCGGGAATTGCATGACGCCTACCGGGTCGATAAGCGGGCCAAGCCGACCTTTGACCGCGTCATGCGCGGACTTGAATTCCTGCAGCGGCACAAGGTTGACTTCAATACCCTGACCGTGGTCAGTGCCCGCAACAGCCGTCATCCCCTCGCGGTTTACAACTTTCTCAAATCAACCGGATCAACCTACCTGCAGTTCATTCCACTGGTCGAACGCAACCCCTCCGCGGTCGCGCTCGAACACGGGTTTGACCTCGCCCTGCCCCCCGGCAGCGAATACGCCAATCAACGCGAAAACGTGACGGCGTGGAGTGTACCCTCCGAAACCTACGGCGACTTCCTCATCGCCATCTTCGATGAATGGGCACGCAAGGACGTCGGCCGGATCTTCGTGCAGTTGTTTGATGTCACCCTGGGCAACCAGCTCAACATGGGCTCCTCACTCTGCGTTTTCGCCGAGACCTGCGGCGCGGCCATGGCCATGGAACACAACGGTGATGTCTTTTCCTGCGATCATTACGTGTATCCCGAGCACCGTCTCGGCAACATCATGACCACGCAACTGGGCGACATGGCGCGCAGCGAGCGCCAGCGGGCCTTTGGTGACGCCAAGCGCGACACCCTCCCGGATTATTGCAAACGGTGCGACGTGTTGCATCTCTGTCGCGGGGAATGCCCGAAGCATCGCTTCATCAAAACTCCCGACGGCCAACCGGGGTTAAACTACCTGTGCCGCGGCTATAAAAAGTTCTTCCGCCATGCCCTGCCGGTGATGGACGCCATGGGCGCTTTGTTGCGACAGCAGCGTGCCCCCGCGGAGGTGATGGAAATGTTGCGCGAGCAGGACCGTCGGCAGCAGCAGGCGACCGCGGGACGTAACGATCCCTGCCCTTGCGGCAGCGGGATAAAATTCAAGAAATGCTGCGGAGCGGACAAGAGTTGAACATCCCCGCTCGCGAACCGGTGTTTTATATTGCGCTGGTGGAGCGAGCGTTTATCTTTTTTCGCTTTAACCCTTCACCCTCAATTAGATCATTATGAACCAACTGCACGAACAAACCGTTTCCATCTTTCGCGATCATTTCACCACCGCGCCGGATCATGTCGTCATGGCGCCGGGACGCGTCAACCTGATTGGGGAACATACCGATTACAAACAGGGGTTCGTTCTGCCCATGGCGATCGACCGGCACACCTGGATCGCGTTGCGCCCGCGTGATGATCGCACGGTCAGACTATATTCGGCCAACCACCAGGCCTGGATCACGTTCGACCTGGATCATCTGGAGAAGGAGCAAGGCTGGGGCGAATATGTAAAAGGCGTGTCGCGCGCTTTGCTGGATGATGACTTTACCTTGAGAGGCTGGGAAGGCGTGACCACGTGCGATGTCCCGCTGGGGGCCGGACTCTCATCCTCCGCATCCTTCGAGCTCGCCGTCGCCCGGGCCTTTGCCACCGTTTCGCAATTTCCCTGGGATGCCACGCAGATGGCGATCATCGGACAGCGGGCGGAAAACCAGTGGGTGGGGGTGAATTGCGGCATTATGGATCAAATGATTTCGGCGGTTGGCCGGGCCGGCTTTGCCGTACTGATCGATTGCCGTGATTACCACTTCGATTACATGCCGGTCCCCGA
>JBMTVS010000231.1:0-2759 GCA_049451655.1 Kiritimatiellia bacterium
CATTTTTGCGGGCGCGCAATATTGCATGTATCGCAGCATTTTCGCGGCTGAACCTTTGTCCGCTCCTGAAGAGGTAACACCGGACGTGTTGGAATCTTAGTTTTTAGGTTGGATGTTGATGAGACCGGATGTACCCAAACGCTATTCCGATTCGGTTCCGGATGATCTGGAACTGGAAGATGTCACCGCGCGTGTCGCTGAGGCGATGTTGGCGCATGGCCATCATTTGGCCACGGCCGAATCCTGCACTGGGGGTTGGGTTGCCAAGTTGTGTACCGACCTTGCTGGCTCTTCAGCATGGTTTGAGCGCGGCTTTGTGACCTACGCGAATGTCGCCAAGGTCGAGATGTTGGGCGTGCCCGAATCCACGCTGGTGAGCCATGGTGCAGTCAGTGAGGAAACGGTGCGGGCGATGGCGCTCGGTGCCTTGGTCCACAGCAGCGCCGATTATGCTTTGGCGATCAGCGGGATCGCGGGGCCAAGCGGTGGTTCGGCCGACAAACCGGTGGGAACGGTTTGGCTGGCATGGGCGCGCTCAGAAGAAGGCCGGCATGTGGTTGTTGCGCGCCATGAGGAGTTCGCTGGGGATCGCGATGAGGTGCGGCGGCAGGCGGCGTGGACCGCGTTGGCCGGCATGCTGGCCTGGCTCGACGGTTAACAAACCCGTTACCAACTCAACAGCGACTTCCGCGGAGATGTCGGATACCCAGCCATCTGCTCGTCGAACCACGCGTCGATTGTTCCTTGCGGCCTGGCCGAATGCCGAAGTGCGGGCGCAGCTCGCGACCTTGGTTAGGCAATGCGCTGCCTGTGGGCAGGGTCGAGCCATTCCCGCGGAGAATCTTCATCTGACCTTGGCCTTTCTCGGCGACCTGCCTCATACGCGCATCGGCGAGATTGTGGAGTTGGCCGAGAGTCTCCAGCCGGCGCCGGTGCGGATGTCACTGGATCGTTTTGGGCATTTCCGCGGGCCGCAGATTCTCTGGGTGGGGCCGTCGATCACCCCGGTGCCGTTGCAGGCCTTTCAGTCCTTGCTGACGCGGCGCTTGTCCGAGCTGGGCATTCCGGTCGATCAACGGCCGTATCGACCGCATGTGAGTTTATTAAGAAAGGTTCCGGAACTGATTGATTTGCCAATGGTTCAGCCCATGGATTGGGCATTGGACCGCTGGGCGCTGCTGGAATCACCGCGCACGGCCGGCGGTGCGCACTACCAAGTGCTGGCGGAGTGGGCCTGGCCGAGCGCGGACCCGGCGTGAAATTTTTGTGCGCAGGCGGGTTGCGTTTTTGGAATCGCCCGCTAGACTCGTAGAACAAATAGAGAACATTTGTTCTCAGCAAAAAAGAGGCGGAAATCCGCATAGCCGCACCAAAACGAAGGTGCATTTTATTGAAGCGAGGGTAGGACCATGGATGAGAATCGGAAAAAAGCACTACAAGCGGCACTCGGCCAAATCGAACGTCAATTCGGCAAAGGCGCGGTCATGCGCATGGGCGACGAAACCGCCCAGCGCGACATTTCGGCGGTCTCGTCTGGCTCACTGAGCCTCGACATCGCACTCGGCATCGGCGGTTATCCGCGCGGCCGTGTGGTCGAAATCTACGGGCCAGAATCTTCGGGTAAAACCACGCTGACCCTGCATGCGATTGCAGAAATGCAGAAGCTCGGCGGTACTGCCGCGTTTGTGGATGCCGAGCACGCACTCGATCCGAACTATGCCGAAAAGCTCGGCGTGAACATTGATGATCTGCTGGTGTCGCAGCCGGATACCGGCGAGCAGGCACTGGAAATCGCGGACATGCTGGTGCGTTCGGGCGCGGTGGATGTGGTGGTGATCGACTCGGTTGCTGCACTGACCCCGAAGGCGGAATTGGAAGGTGAGATGGGTGATACCCATGTCGGTCTGCAGGCCCGTTTGATGTCACAGGCGCTGCGTAAGCTCACCGCCAACATCAAGCGTTCGAACACTTTGGTGATCTTCATTAATCAGATTCGTATGAAGATTGGCGTGATGTTCGGTAGCCCCGAAACCACGACGGGTGGTAACGCACTGAAGTTCTACTCTTCGGTGCGTCTGGATATCCGCCGCATTGGTGCGATTAAGAAGGGCGATGAGGTGTTGGGCAACGAAACCCGCGTGAAGGTGGTGAAGAACAAGGTGGCGCCGCCATTCAAGCAAGTGACCTTCGACATCCTCTACAACGAAGGGGTGTCGCGCGAAGGCGAAATCATCGACCTGGGCGTCGAAACCGGCGTGGTGAACAAGTCCGGCGCTTGGTACAGCTATGGCGATGATCGCATCGGTCAGGGCAAGGACAACGTCCGTCAGTTCTTGAAAGACAATCCGGAAATGGCCCAGGAAATCGAGGCCCAGATCCGCGAAAAGCTGCTGCCGAAAACCGGTGCACGCCTGCACGCGGTGGAGGCGGCTGAAGAAGATCTGGCGATGGAGGCCTGATGCGCCGACGCTGGAAGCCGTCTGCAAGCGCCCGCTCTGCGGGCGTTTTGCTGTCTGATGCAGTGGACACGGAACTGCTGGAAGAAGATCCCGCAGCGATCCGCAAGCGCGCGCGCGAAAGTGCAGTGCGCATTCTGGGGCGGCGTGAGCACAGCCAGAAGGAGTTGATCCGCAAGCTCAAGCAGCGTGAATTTAGCGAGGAGGTCGTTGAGGAAACCCTTGGCTGGCTAGGCGAGCATGATTTGCTCAATGAACAGCGCTTTGCCTCGGAATATGCGCGCATGCGTGCGGGGCGTGGCT
>JBMTVS010000232.1:0-2736 GCA_049451655.1 Kiritimatiellia bacterium
TTGTAGCCGTACTTCTTTTCGAAGGCGTCGATTTCCGACGACTTCATGGGGCGGCTCATCGGGCCGAGCTGGGCGGTTCCTTCGATGAGGGCCGGGGGCGCGGTGGAGGAACCCTTGCCTTCGACCTGAATGTTGACATTCGGGTAGATGGCGCGGAAGCCTTCGGTCCAGAGGGCCATGAGGTTGTTCAGGGTGTCGGAACCGATGGAGTTCAGGTTGCCGGAAACGCCTTCGACCTTGGTGTAGGCGGGGAGATTTTCATCCACCTGAATGGCGGATTCAGCGCGAACGCTGGACGAAGTCGCAGCCAATAGTGAGGCGGCGACGAGCATGGAGAGGGATTTTTGCATGATGATTTTCCTGAAAGTTCAAGCGGGGCGTCCGGGTCGCGAACGCCCCGCGGGTTTTATTTAGAATTTAACGGCTACGTCGAGCTGCAGACGGTCATAATCGACGCCGTTGTCGATACCCTTCTCGCTCATGAAGTAGGTCAAAGAACCCATGAAGTTCTTTGCGATGGCGTAGTTCAGGCTCAGCTTGTGGCCGCTGCCGTCGGTGCCGCCGCCGACAAAGTCGGAGTCGCTGAACGCGCCGACCACGGCGTCCGCTTCGAGTTCGCGGAAGGAATACCCGACATCGAAGCTACCGGGATCCTTGGCTTTACCAAGCTTGATGCCAAACATATAGCCTATGTCATTATCATCGGCCTCCTGGTTCACCACGTAGCTGGCAGTCAGGTCGATGGGCATACCGGCGTTCAGGCCGACCTTGGCAAATAACTCGAAGATTTCGTAGTCATAGGCATAGGTCAGATTGCCGTCGGCATCTTCGATCACCGTGTTACCGAAATCCTCTCCAGCATCATACACCGGGGCGAAGCCAGCCATGTTGTCATACATATAGTAGGAGGCACCGGCGGTGACCTTGGCCGCGTCCATCGCCATTTCGGCGGCAGCCTGGGCGCTGTAGAGCATGGTTTCGTCGTCGCTGCTGCGCTCTTCAACCCAGAAGGCGCCTGCGTTGACGTGGATTTTGACACCTTCGCCGAAAGCCAAGTTTAGTGCCGCACCTTCGGGGTTGAGGTCGCCGTCCCAGACGAGGTCATTCACGGTGACGAAGGGCTTCTTCATCTTGCCGAGGATGATGCTGCCGGGAAGGGCTCCGGGATGCAGGTCGATGTAGGCGAGGTCAAGGTTGATGCCCTTGCTGCTGAAACCACCGTCGAGGGTTTCGTTGGTGGAAAGCGGGTCATCGTTGCCGCTGGCCAGGCCAATGGCGGCATCGATTTCATCGCTAATGGTTGCATAAGCGCCGATGCGGGCACGGATGCGGGCGCGATCGCGGGTTTCTTTTCCTTCCTGATCGATGGACTCGAAACGGAAACGAACGTCTCCTTTGAGTTTCACCGAATCAGCCCAGCTGGGTTTGGCTTCCTGAGCATGCGCAATGCCGGCCAGCAAGGTGCAGGCCATAGCCGTAATGATTGTCTTCTTCATCTCTATCTCCTAGTTGTGGGGTTCTTTTACCTTGTTGCACCTATATGGTGTGTTCAAGGCCTTAAAAGATTATCCGCTTTTGTAAGAGAATTGTTAGGGCGCGGCGAGAAGGTTGTGAAAATATTGGCTGCCTGGAAGGCAAACGGTGAAGGTGCTTCCCTCGCCGGGTTTGCTCTCCACGCGCAGGTGTCCACCATGCGCTACTACGATGTGTTTGACGATCGCGAGGACCTGCCCGGTGGGGCCTCGGTGCGGATCGGGGGCGCCTCCGACGTACGGCGGATGGCCGAACTGTTGGGGGTGCTGGAGGCATCGGGATGCTGAGCGTCACCGGTGCGATTAAAGTCCATCTCGCTCTGGCTCCGCTTCTGATGCCCCTGCTTGGATGGGGCTTCTGCTGCGCCAGTCATGCTTAAAAATGTATGTTGTATGCTGTATATGCATGATTGCTTTGTCGGTCGTGTCCTTATCCTAAAGCACCGAGTGTAGTATCATGTAGATACATATACATGTTGACAGGCGGTTATGGGCCGGATGCCTGTCGCTCAGAAAACGTAGTCGAGAGATGAAAGGCAGTACACTAGAATGAAAAAGCTATTTGGTTTGGTCGGCATATTTTTTAGCACGGGACTTTTAATAGTGGAGTGCGAGGAGCCGAAAGTCACTTCGACAGGAACGTTGGAAGCGCATCGTGCGATGCCATTGTTGCCGGGTGCTTTTGTGTTTGATGTGACCGACGAGCGTTTCGGTGCGGTGCCGGATGACGATAAGGATGACACAAAGGCGATTCAGGCGGCGATTGAGGCAGCGGCTGCGCACGAGAAGTCGGAGAAGGGAAGATATTACCAACAGCAGGTGATCTATCTGCCGGAGGGCACTTATGACATCAGCGACACCCTTGCCTGCGTCATGAATAACGGGAATCCGGCTCATATCGGTAGCTTTGAAATTCCGGGATCCGAGGGCTTTCAGTGGATCCAGGGGGACGGAGTCGGCAAAACCATCCTGCGCCTGCGATCTGCCCGTGAGATCGGGACATTTGGTTCTGCAGAGGCACCTAAACCGGTCCTGCAAACTTCGCGTTATAGCTATGACCGGAAGCAAAGCGGTAACAGTAAATTTCAACTATGGGTGACTGACCTGTCGATCGTGGTGCCGGATGACCAGCCGCATGCCGTCGGGCTTTCCTACGCCGTGGCCAACATGGGGGCGGTCAAGCGGGTGCATATCCTGGCCGAAG
>JBMTVS010000233.1:0-2694 GCA_049451655.1 Kiritimatiellia bacterium
TTCGAAGACCTTGAATGGCGCCAGATGCTCCAGAATGCCTTCAGATTTCACCTCGTCCATGGTCTTACCGAATGCCAGCGCCGCGGTTTGAGCAAAGAAGTTAGCCATCAATTTCGGATGGTGATCGCTCACCGGGTTGTGCGAACAGGCGAAACCGATGAAATCGCAGGGAATCATCTTCGTACCCTGATGGATGAGCTGGTAGAAGGAATGTTGTCCGTTCGTGCCCGGCTCGCCCCAGATGATGGGTCCGGTCTGGTAGTCGACACGACGTCCTTCGTTGTCTACCGACTTGCCGTTACTCTCCATGTCGCCTTGCTGAAAGTAGGCCGCAAAACGGTGCAGGTATTGGTCGTAGGGCAGAATCGCATGGCTCTCTGCGCCGTGGAAGTTGTTATACCAGATGCCAAGAAGTGCTAGCAGCACGGGAAGATTTTCCTCCGGCGCCGCGTTAAGGAAATGCTGATCCATGGCGTGCGCGCCGTCGAGGAGCGCGTCGAAGTTTTCCGGACCGATGGCAATCATCACCGGCAGCCCTATAGCCGAGCAAAGCGAATAGCGGCCGCCCACCCAGTCCCAAAACTCAAACATGTTCTCCGTATCAATACCGAACGCGGAGACTTTTTCGGCATTGGTCGAAAGCGCCACGAAATGCTTAGCCACGGCCGCCGGATTTTCCAGCTTGCCCAGCAGCCAGTCGCGAGCGGATTGGGCATTGGTCATGGTCTCCTGCGTGGTAAAGGTTTTCGAGGCCACGATGAACAGCGTTTCCTCCGGATCGAGGTCGCGCAGGGTTTCCGCGATGTGGGTGCCATCGACATTCGAGACAAATCGAACCTGTAGGTTACGCTCCGTGAAAGGCTTCAGCGCTTCGTACGCCATCACCGGACCCAGATCAGATCCGCCGATGCCTATATTCACGATGTTGCGCATCGGCTTGCCCGTGAAACCCGTCCACTCACCCGAGCGAACGCGCCGGCTGAACGCCCGCATCTTCTCCAGCACCGCGTTCACCGCCGGCATCACATCCTCGCCATCGACCAGGATGGGGGTATTCGAGCGATTGCGCAGCGCGACATGAAGTACAGCCCGGCCTTCAGTAAAATTAATTTTCTCACCCGCGAACATCGCCTGCCGTTTCTCCTCGAAAGGCGACTGACGAACCATATCGTACAGAAGCGCTAGCGTCTCCTGGGTCACCAGATTCTTGGAGTAATCGACAAAAAGCCCGTCCAATTCCCGCGTCATATACGTCGCGCGATCTGTATCCTCGGCAAAAGCCGCTCGCAGTGAAAAAGTCTCCATGTCCCCCCGGTGGCGCGTCAACGCCTCCCAGGCCTCAGTTTGCGTCGGTTGGTAAGTCTTCATAGGGACATACAAGTAGCCGACCCCGCCCCAATTGTCGAGCGACAGCGCGGCAAGATAGCGACGATATAATACCTGCTATGTCCCCGCACTTGACCCGGGGGTGGAATTGGGAATGATACGGGTTATTGAATACATCGACCTCTAAACCTTCTTCGCACCGGGTGGCCATGGTGATCAGCTTGCTGGTCAGTTTGGCCATTGTGGTTTATCTGTTCGCCAAGCTGGATTGGGGCGAAGTTTGGACGCAGCTGCAGGCGGTGAACCCCTGGTTTCTGGCCGTGCTGCCGCTTGGTTTCTTCGTGATGTTTTACCTGCGGGCGTTACGCTGGCGCCTTATCCTGCCTAACCGCGAGCAATTGAGCATGCGCGCGTTGTTTGATGCGACCATCCTCGGCTTTTTCGCCAGCACCGTACTGCCCCTCCGCGCCGGCGAAATCATCCGCCCGTGGTTATTGAGTCGCTGGCAACCCGTTTCGTTCTCTGCTTCGCTGGCTAGCATTCTGATTGAAAGGCTTTCCGACGCGGTGTGCATGCTCGGGCTCCTTATGCTCTGCCTGACCCAGATGAATGAGGTGCCCCAGCTTGTTCTTGTCGCCGCAAACGCCCTCGGTGGGTTGACCGGCATCCTTATCATCGTGGTCCTCATTTCCTATATTCTCCCCGCCAAAACCGAACGCTTCTTCCACACTTGCTGCAATCTTACCCTTGGGCGCTTCTCCCCCGCCGGCAGCTCGAAAATCAACGAGATGATCACCGAGTATTTCATTGGCGTCCGCGTCATCTCCACCCCCGGCCAACTTTTCATGGTAATGTTCTACTCGCTGCTCATGTGGCTGGTGGTGGCCCTGTGGTATCAAGTTCTGCTCTGGGGATTCGGCATCTACCCGAGCTGGTGGGTGGGCATGATGCTGAACGTGATGATCGCCCTCGCCGTAGCCGCCCCCAGCGCACCCGGATTCGTCGGCACCTTCCAGATTGGCTGCATCGTCGCCTTGAGCACCATTTACGGCTACAGCAAGGAATTTGCCATGGCCTACTCCATGATCGCCCATGTTTTCCAGATGGCCCTGATCGTGGTCGCCGGCATCGTCGTCCTGCAACTGCGTGGTATGAAATTTAGCCAGCTGCGCAAAACCGGCGACTAGCGGTTCGACAATCCCCGGTACAGCACCCGGTGCGCTGCGATGCACCGCTCGAAACCGAAATCATTCACCAATTTCCGCTTACCCCCCGCCCCCAGCTTTTCCACCTGCCCTGAATCAACCAAATATTTCGCCATCGCCTCCGCCAGCGCCCCGTCATCATGCGCCGCGACCAGATATCCTG
>JBMTVS010000234.1:0-2658 GCA_049451655.1 Kiritimatiellia bacterium
GACCGGTCGGTGCCTTGGCGGGCGGGTAGAATTGATTGATGAGAACGACATGCATCAATTATCTCGCTTACTCTTCAGTGTCACGTCGTGCGAAATGCAACTTCGCATTAATCAGTTGTTCGTATTTCATCATGGCCCGGCAAAACTGCCACCCCGCCAGGCCATCTAGAAATCCCCGCTTAATGAAATAGCTATATGCAAATCGCAAAAACGGCCTTCCCGGCAAACGGTAGGAAAAGCTTCGGATGGCCACGCGGCGGGTGGTGGAATCGGCGCTAAATAACCGCGACAAGTTGACCGGCGGGAGCCCGGTGAGGATTCGCCTCACCTCGTCCGCAGCATACTTCTCGTGGCGTCGCCACCAGTCTTCCCATCCGCGCGAAAAGTTGTAGTGCAGCATCGGCTCGTTGAGTTTGACCTGGAGCTGTTCCGGCACATCGATCCATTCACCATGCCCGCGCATGTAAAAGCGGGGACCATCGCGACGGAGGAGACGCGGCACGTACACGGGATAGTCGGCGCTGTGCTTGAGCCACGTTTCGCCCAGCATGACCTTACGAGGAATGAACCCGACGTGATGGGGTGACAAGGAATCCAGTCGCCTGCGAATTTCCGCCAGTCCTTCCGGCGTCATCACCTCATCGGCATCGAGATGCAACACCCAGTCGTGTCTTAATCCTGCGTGATCCATCGCCCAGTTGCGCTGGGCGGCAAACGATTCGAAGGCATGGGTAACGACGCGGGCACCCAGTGATTTCGCAAGCTCCATGCTGCGGTCCGTGCTCCCGTCATCCACCACCACCACCTCGGCGCAATCGCCCAGCGCGCAAATGCTTCGAGGCAAGTTGTGTTCCTCGTTGTGGCAAAGGATGACCACGGAAATTTTCATGGCGTTCATGTTAATGTGAGACCCGTAACTCCGGCACCCGGAGCAGACAACGTGAGTTCCGCGAAAACAGCGGCCAGCGAGGGCGAGCATTGATCCCAGCGATAGTGAGCGGCATTCGCGCGGGCCTCCGCCGCATATTTCGCCCATGGCTCGCCGCCGGACAGCATCACCCACGCGGTATCGATCTCAAGATAATCCAGCGCCCATTGACGCTTGCGCGGGTAGCGTCCGTTCCAATCGAACGACACCACCTCCGCCCCGAGCTCCCGCGCGATGCGGTCGCTGCCATCCGTGCTATCCAAGTCAATAACTAACACGCGCCGAACCGGCTTCAGACTGCCGAGGCACTTCGGCAAGTTCACCGCCTCATTGCGGGCGGCGATTAACACGGTGATGTCACGCGGTTCGCTCATGCCAGCCCCATCAGCTCCATCAGCACCGGGGTCGTTTTGGCGTATTGGAAGCGCCGGGCATTTTCCCTGGCCAGGCGCGAGCGGCGCGACCATTCCCCGGTATTGGTCAAAAGCTTGATCAAGGCATCCGAAGCGCCTTCTACATCATCGGTTGGTACATAGCGTCCGCCCTCACCACAAACTTCCGGCGCCGCGCAACCGGTCGCCGCCACCACGGGCGTTCCCATCCACTGCGCCTCGACAGCGGGAATGCCAAACGACTCGCTGCGGCTAAGCAAGGCGTAGACCTTCGCGCGGGCGCACGACTGCAGCAAGACCTCGCGCGAGACATGACCGGTGATTTCAACGACGCCGGAGAGATTCAAGCGCTCGATTTCCGCCTCAATTTCCGTGCGATACGATGCGTCCGGCCATCCTCCGACCAAACGCAGGGTCGCAGGGCAGTCGTGCTGCTCGCGCAAGCTCTTGATGACCCGCAGCAGCGTCTCGATATTCTTGTGACGGGCCATCAGCGATACGCACACCACACTGCACGGCTCACGCTCGAGCGCGCTGTTCGCGACGGCATCCATTTCTCCGATTTCGGCTTGTCCGAAAGCCGGGTAGACCACCGCGCCCCGCCGTTCCTCCGCGCCAGCGTTCTTGCGGTACAAGTCCATCATATAAGCGGATCCATAGCCGATACCGTCCGCCCTTTTTACCGCCCGGCGATAGGCATGACGTTGTAGGGCCGCCTTGAGGCGCGCGGACACGGTGCGATGCGCGCAGGTAACAAAAGCCCAGGGATTCAGGGCCAACGTGAATTGCGGGCACGGCAAATCGCGCAGGTAGGTTCCGGAAAGCGTCAGCACGGCGTCAACCTTGAGCTGGCGGATGAGGCTGGGTAACGAAAGCTGATCGTGTACCACCCGGCCGCTCCAGTGCGCGGTCGATGGCGAGGCTTCGCGTACAACCAATCGCTCTGGTAAGGGACCGCCCCACGCCTGCTCGAGCATAGAAATCAAATCGACATTACCGGCGTGATGAAGCAAGGCGAAACGATGACTGGCATCCGCGCGGCGCAGCATTTCAGTCAGATGACCGCACAACACCTGGCGTCCACTCAAGTTCGTGCAGGACAAGGCATGAACGAGCAGATGCATATCAGACCGGGGCGTCGCCCACGTTTCGCATGCGGATAAAAACGGCCGGATGACCACTCACCACGTTGGCGGATTCGACATCCTTCAGAACCACCGACCGCACCCCCACCACGGCATCCACGCCCACGGTCACGCCGGGGTGCACATAGGCCTCGGCGCAAATCATGCGCCATCGTGGATGCGCACGGGCGCGGTGGCGAGCGGCATGTTCGGG
>JBMTVS010000235.1:0-2647 GCA_049451655.1 Kiritimatiellia bacterium
CCCAAGCCGCGCCGGCCGGCCGGGCGCGCCCGAGCAGGTCGTAATTGAAACCGCTCAGCGTGATGCCGCGATCGATGGCCGGGCTATTCGATTGCAACATGAAGTTATACATGCCGGCGTTCACAAAGCGGGGATCGCCGCCATTGACCCCGTTCGCCTCGATAAATCCTGACTTGGAGGGAAAGGTTGGAGGTAATCCGGCCACGTAGTTGTAGTTGCCGGTGAAGCGGCCGCCAAGATTGGCGGAAACGAAATACCAGCCGTAGCTGTTGCTGTTGAACTCGCCGCACGCGATGAACAGGTTGTTCATGACGATGGCATCTTCGGAGTCGTAATCGGTCTGTTTAAGAAAGGTGATGGCGTATTGATGATTCGAGGCAGACCGGTAGAAGGTGTTGTTGTACCAGCGGGTGCGGGGAATCCCGACATTGCCCTGCCCCGCAATGCCGACGAACAGGTTATTGCGGAAAATCCAGTCGCCGTATTGTTCAACATATCCAAAGGTTTCCAGGTTACAGGGCTGGGCGTAGCTGTTGTAGGCCTGATTATTCTCAAAGATAATGCGTCGTGCGTAGTGATAGGCCCCGATAACCCCGAAGGTCTGAATAACGTCCGGGTGATTTCCGCCGTAGATGTAGAGATTACTGATGATGTTCCCGCGGTAGATGGTGTCATCGCCCCAGGCCCGGATGGCATCCATGTAGGTGTCGTGGATGCGGTTGCTTTCGATGAGACTGTCATCGGCGAACAGCATCAGGTTGTGCCCGAAGACATTGCGGAATGAATTGTTCGCGATGTAGAGGTTGGTCACATATGGCTTTGGTACCGCGCCGGCGAGATTAATGGTCAATACGCCATACATCTGGTCGACCGTGTCGTGGATGTTGTTACCGGTCACGCGGACGTTACTTGCGCCCACCGCAACCGCCGCGCCGTTGGGCGTGGTGCCGCCGGAGATATCGAAGTTCTCGATGTTCACGAATGGATGGCCGACACGGAAACGGATGACCGATGCGCCCGGTTCACCGCGAAAGATAATGGGCGCACCACCCACGCCGCCTCGCGCTGTGGTGACCGACTCGTTGTAGCGACCGGTGCGCACGATCACCGTATCGCCCGCTTGCAGGGTGTTGGCCGCCTTTTGAATGGTGAGCCACGGGCTGGTCGAACTGCCGCTGTTCGCGTCGTTGCCGCTCTTGGCCACGTAATAGACCGCGGCATGCGTCGCGGTGAGGGCCCAGCAGATTACCAGGCCGAGAATTGCTGTTCTTTTCATTGCGCTACTCCTTCAATGGAAACTCATCGACGAATCATCTCCCTCACCCGGCCCCGCTCGCGCTGACGCAAGGCACCCACAAATGTTTCATCCACCGCGCGTCGCTGCCTCGCCATCAACGGCCAAAGGTAGCCCGCCCAGCGCACCGCACCACCGATGAGATAGGGTGGATGGCCGGCTTTACGCAGACACTTCATCAGTTCATAAGCGGGATCGCTTCCCATGCTCTGGTACATCGCACCGTCGCGGAACATCTCGCGCAAAGCTCCGCGTTTACGCTCGCCGTTCTCGAGATGAAAGACTGGCAGGTCCGGGAATGAACGTACTTTCCAGCCTGCGAGGTTCGCCTTCAGCGTGGCGATGGTATCCTCGCCGCCGTAGCGGGCGGGGACATAGCCGCCGATTTGCTCAAAACAGGCGCGGCGAAAAAACTGCACGGCGCCAGAGACATAGTCATCCTGCTCACGCCCGCGCCGCTGAAAGATATCGAACTTCTCCTCCATGATGACCCCACCCCCAATGCCGACAGCCGGATCATCCTCAAGATGCTTTATGAGCGTTTCGAAATAGCGCGCGGGAAAGCAAATGTCCGCATCCAGATTGCCAATGTAAGACCACGACTCGTTTTGCAAGGTCGCGTACGCCCATTCCAACGCGGCCATCTTTGCCGCGAAACCTTGCGCCCGCCGGTGAGGCTCCATGCGCAAGAGTTGCACGTACGGCATGTCGACCTCATAGGCACGAACACATTCATCGGTGCCATCGGTAGAAGCATCGCTCACGATGACCCACCGAACGGGCGGATTGGATTGAGCCATCACGCTGCGCAGCAATTTCGCAATGTGGGCGCGCTCGTTGCGGGCCGCGGTCATTAATACATAGTCGCGATCGCTCATGTTAATTTAATGGCATGGATTGTTTCATTCGCGATGTAGTGGATATCGCTTTCGTCCAAGTCCTGATGAATCGGCAAGCCAAGCAGATTGTTTTTTAGCCGGCGCGCGTCAGGGAATTCATCCAGGGAAAAATGCGGATGATAACCCGCCCAAAATGGCAAGGCCTCGACACCCCGTGCATGCAAACGTTGGATGACGGCAAAACGGTTATCCGTGAGTAGCGGATACAGTAGAGGGCTGGCTCCGGGCGCGAGGGCGGAAAGCCGGCGTGGACGTTTCAAGTGAGGTCGCAGGGATTCATGGAGCTGTAAAAAATTCTGCCGGCAGGCATTTGTGACCGCGGCGGCATCCAGTCGCCATAGCATGCGTAAGGCAGTATTTGAAATCGCGGCATCCGCCATGACGGTGTCAAAGTGATAACCGGCCGGCATCCATGATGCGGTCTCCGGGGAGGATCGATGAACCGGCTGATGAG
>JBMTVS010000236.1:0-2620 GCA_049451655.1 Kiritimatiellia bacterium
GTGGACCGAAATCATAGGTGGCGGGGCCGTCGTTGCCTGCGGCAGTTAAAGCCAACGCCAGCATCAACGCGGCGGCGCGAAACACGCTGGCCGCGCCGCGCGTCATCCGATGGAGGCTTTCACGACGTCCGCCAGCTGCGCGACCAACCGGTCGGTCATCTCCTCGGTCGGTCCCTCCACCATCACCCGGCACATGGACTGCGTCCCGGAATAGCGGATCAGCACCCGCCCGTCATCCTTGAGCTCGGCCTCCGCCTGCTTGATCGCCTCCTGCACCGCCGCGACATCCTCGAGTGGGGGCTTCGATTTGACGTCGATATTAACTAGGCGTTGCGGGGTCATCTGCATGACCGAGGCGAGACTGGACAGTGGATCTCCTGAGCGCTGCACCACGGAAAGCAGTTGCAGCGCGGAGATGATGCCGTCGCCGGTGCTGTGATGATCGAGGAAGATGGTATGTCCGGAAGCCTCGCCGCCGATGACCGCGCCTTTTTGCTTCATCGCTTCGAGCACGTAACGATCGCCCACTTGCGAGGCCACGTAATCGATGCCGAGCTGCTTGAGCGCCTTGTACAAGCCGAAGTTCGCCATCACCGTGGTGACCACGAGGTTGTTGACCAGCTTACCGCGATCCTTGAGGTCCTTGCCGCAAATGGCCAGTACGTGATCACCGGTGAGCTCGTTGCCTTGATCGTCGACTACAATCACGCGATCGCCGTCGCCGTCAAAGGCGAGACCGGCGTGGGCCTTGGTTTCCAGCACCTTGTATTTGAGGTCCTGCGTGTGCTGCGCGCCGCAGTGGAGATTGATGTTGGTGCCGTTCGGCTTGTCGTGGATGGTGACCACCTCGGCGCCGAGCTCGGTGAAGATGGTGGGGGCAATCTTGTAGGTCGCTCCATTGGCGCAATCGAGCACGATCTTCATGCCCTCGAGGCTGACTTCCTCGGGAAAGGTATTTTTGCAGAAGACCACATAACGTCCGGCGGCGTCGTCGATGCGGCGTGCCTTGCCGATCTCCCCGGCGGTGGGACGAATGTCCTTGATGCGGCCGCTGGTGATGAGCTCCTCGATCTCGCTCTCCTCGGCGTCGGGCAGCTTGTGGCCGTTGTGGGCGAAGATCTTGATGCCGTTGTCCTGGTAGGGATTGTGCGAGGCGGAAATCATCAGGCCGGCATCCGCGCGCATGCTGCGGGTAATGAACGCGATGCCCGGCGTCGGCATCGGACCAACCAGCAACACATCCACCCCCATCGAGCAGATGCCCGCGGTGAGCGCGTTCTCCAGCATGTAGCCGCTGACCCGGGTGTCCTTGCCGATGAGAATGCAATGGCGGCGGTGGTCATGTTTCTTGATCGTGTAGGCGGCGGCCCGGCCGATTTCGAGGACCATCTCCGCGGTCATCGGTGATTGATTCGCCACGCCGCGCACGCCGTCGGTTCCAAATAAACGTCCCATAGTTATGTTCCTTGATGCCAAAGGCTGGTGGATTGTTCGACGATGCCGCCCAGCCAGGCGGACACCGAAGCCCGGGCCGCCTCGTCGAGCGAGGCAATCCAGTTCAGGTAAGATGATGATGGCGGCGGCAGCGACGGCACGTTTTCATCGCTCGCGCCCGTGCGCAGCGCCTGCTCCATGGTTGGCCATGCATCCGCGAAACGCTGCTGCTGACGGACCGCCTCGCCGGCGCTCGCGTGTCCGGAGCTGCTGAGCGACGCGATCGAATCCGGCATGCGCGCCGCCACGTCGCCAAGGCGCTTGATGCGTTCCTTCAGGATGAGGTCGATGGCCGCCACCGCTCCCGCGCAAGCCGCACGCGACCAGGCATCGCCTTCCATGAAGCGTGAGCGCACCAAGCGATACCAGGTTTTCAGCGCGTTGAGGTTTCCGAGGTAAGCGAGATTGTTGTGGATGATGCGGTCGACCTTGCCATAGGCGCGGAGGTCGATGGGCACGCGTCCGGAGGGCGGCGCATGATCCACGACCAGATGCGAAGGATCCAGCACATCGCGGCGCAAAATCTGACCCGCCGGTACCACCGTGCCGAAAGCCACCAACGCCGGACCGACCAGTCCGCCCTGCCCGCCCAGGAAGATGGGCGGCTGGTTCAGCAACACGCCATGCGGCACGTCGCCGAGCAGCGAGGCGGTCGCTTTGTCCTGTCGCGGAGTGTAATTGAAATGAATGTAGGAGGAACCGACCTCGCTGTGGTTCTTTCGGCTGGTGCCACCCGCCATCAGACCATCGCAAAAGTTGATCAGCGAGCCGAGGGTGACGAAAGGTAGCAAAACGGTTTGCTTCAAGCCCACGCTGTGGGCGCCGCTGGCCTGCTCCTCGAGCAGACAGCCGGGCCGGACGTGGGCGCTACCACCCATCGAGGCGCCATCCAGAAAAACCGAGCCCTCGAAATAGCCGGAGCCCAGGGTGACGTTTTTCTCGAGCTGACAGTTCACCACCGTGGCTGGGCCCTCGCTGCCGATTACCGAGCCGGGGCCGATGGACACACGCTCTCCGGAAATACGGCTACCCGGATGCAACGTCACGCCGGGCGCAATGGCCTCCGGCGGCACTTCCGGTCCGATGTACACCGAGCTGGGATCGGGCAGGATGAGCCCGTTGAATG
>JBMTVS010000237.1:0-2615 GCA_049451655.1 Kiritimatiellia bacterium
CTGAACTAAAATGATAAACATGTGCGCAAAACTTATCCTCTCGGTCCTCGTTGTCATCTCGATGGCGTTCCATTCGCTCGCCGAACCGCTGCGCGTAGCGTCTCTTCACCCTCTGGTCAGTGATATCGCACGGCAAGTGGGCGGCGAGCAGGTCGACCTGATTGAGCTGATGCCGCTGGATTCGAACCCGCATCATTTTTATCCGACGCCGGCTACGCTCAAGGAGGCCGCAAAGGCGGAGTTGGTACTGGCGGCAGGCAAGGGCTTGGAATTTTATCTGGACGATCTGCGTGAGTCGCTCGGCGGCGGCGTTCCCGTGATCGAAGTAGGCAGGGCCGTGCCATCCCTGCGCGTGGAGGCGAATGAGATTTTTGTCTGCTGTCCTGCTCATGCCCAGGGTGCCATCGATCCGCACTGGTGGCACAGCATCAAGAACGTGCGCCGGGCCGCCGCCTTTCTTGCGGATGAGTTCGGCGAGCGTCGCCCGGAACACGCGGATACTTTCAAGGCCAACTACCGCGACTATGCAAAGCGCCTCGACGAATTGTATGCATGGGCGCGCAAGGAGGTCGCTTCCATTCCGCGCGCCGATCGAGAGCTGACCACCGCCCACGCCGCCTTCGGGTACCTGTGTCGCGAGCTTGGGCTTCGATCGATCACCGTGCTTGGGCTCACCAAGGAAACCGATGCGGAACCCGGCTACCTGAAGGATGTCATTCAGACCTTGCGCGAGCAGGAGGTAAAGGCGGTTTTCCCGGAGGACAACGCAAATCCCAAAGTGTTGGAGAGTATAGCCCGCGAGGCCGGCGTGCGCATCGGCGGCCAGCTTCACGGTGATATGCTGGGCCCGCACGATCCTACCTATGAGGCGATGATGCGTTGTAACATCAACACGTTGATTGAAGGGCTGCGCGGACAGGACTAGACTCCGGCACATGCGTGGAAAACCTCTCATACAGGGCATATTGTTTGCCCTTGCCTGGTTCTTGTTGCTGGTGCCGATACGTTATGTTACCCGTGCGGTTGAAACGGTGCCGGTTGTTTCGAAGCCAGCGGCGGTCCAATCATCTTCCGTACAAGTGTGGCTGAGCCTGCGTTTTTCCTCCGTCCCGGCGTTTTTTGAAATCACCCAGGCGGGTCGCCCGCTTTGGCGCATAGATGAGGCGGCGGAAACTTTTTACGAGGAGAGCTTCACGGTGGAGGTCGATGAGTTTGGCGTTGAGCTTGGTTTCATGGCTTCGTTTGCGGAGGAAGATGTCGCGGTGGAAATAGCGCTCGAGGCCTCGGGCCGCGATCGCCGTTCGCAGACGCTTTGGGTGTCCGGCGAAGTGGATGAGATCGTCTCATTTAAATGGAGCGGCGATGAATAACGCTCCGGTTGAACATCGCCACCATGTACTCAAGGTGGACGGATTGCACGTTCACTATGGCTCAATCTGCGCCCTGCATGATGTATCCTTTGAACTGACCTGCGGAACCGCAGCGGCGCTGATCGGCGGAAATGGCGCCGGAAAAAGTACATTGATGAAGCGGATTGTCGGGCTGGTTCCCTCGTCTACCGGACAAGTTATCTGGCGCGGTGAACCCATCGCAAAGAGCACACACGAAATTGCCTACCTTCCGCAGCGATCGGATATCGATTGGACCTTTCCCATGACGGTGCGCGGTCTGGTGGAAATGGGACGCTACCCGCTACTGGGACCCTGGCGGACTTATGGCGAGCCGGATCGCGCGGCGGTCGAGCGCGCGCTGGCCACGATGCGAATTGAAGACCTGGCTTCACGCCAAATCGGGGCGCTTTCCGGCGGCCAGCAGCAGCGGGCCATGATTGCGCGCGCGCTGGCCCAGGAGGCGCATGTGCTGTTGCTCGATGAGCCTTTCGCGGGACTGGACCAGCCGGCGCAGGATTTACTGGCGCAATTGTTGCGCGATCTGGTGCGCAGCGGGCATTTGGTGATGGCGTCGCATCATGATTTGAAGACGGTTGGCGATATTTTCGACGAAGCGCTGCTGATTAACGGTTCCTTGATCGCACGTGGTCCGGGCGGGAAGGTCATGACGCCGGAAAATCTGGGCAAACTTTTCGGGGCGGGGTCGTGATGGATTGGTTGCTTGAAATCTTATCGTATCAGTTCAATCAGCGGGCCTTGTTGGCGGCGGTGATGATCGGTTTTCTAAATGGTTACATCGGTGGTTTCGTAGTGTTGCGCAAGGGCGCGCTTTTCGCCGGTGCCATGTCGCACACCCTTTTTCCCGGTATAGCGGTGGGCGCGATTATTGCTGGATTAAATCCTTACAGCGCCTTGGTGGGGGCTTTTATCATGGCCTTGGTGGTGGGGTTGGGCAGTCAGGGTATTGCTTCGAATTCACGCATTGATCGCGAGGCGGCGATGGCGATTCTGTACACGGCGGCGACGGCCGGGGGGCTGTTAGTGCTGGAGCGATTGGGAACATTCGTGCGGGTGGAGGATTATCTTTTCGGCAACATTTTGCGCGTCTCGAACTGGGATTTATGGTTTATGTTTTTCGCGGGGCTGGGGGTGTTGCTGGTGGTGATTTTGCTGCAGCGACCTTTGCTGCTGTTCATCTTCTCCGGCGAGCTGGCGGAAACCGCC
>JBMTVS010000238.1:0-2611 GCA_049451655.1 Kiritimatiellia bacterium
CCGATCCGGGCAGGTAACGGGACGCGATAATTAATCCGGTGTCGCCGATCTGCTTGACCAGATCTTCGAAGGCCCCGGGAGGCGTGGAGGCATCGGCATCGACAAATCCCACCAGCTCACCCGTTGCATGCTTGAAACCCAACATCACCGCCCCGCCCTTGCCTATCGCCTCCGGCTCAATGACGATACTGATTTGCGGAAAACGACCGGCGAAGTCGCGGGCAATGGCGGCGGTCTGGTCGTGTGAGCCATTCACCACCACAATAATTTCAACCTGACCATCGTAGTGCTCGACAAAATACTTTGCATAAAGATCGAGGGTACGCCCGATGCGCTTTTCCTCATTATAGGCCGGGATGACGATGGAAAGCTTCATGGTCCGGGTTTGAGGCGGTAGGTCTTGAGCGTGGTGGCTGCTTGGCCAAAACGCGGAACTTCGCTGACCGGTTCGTAACGGCGCAGCAGCACATCCAGCAACTCCTGCTCATGCGCCGGACCAAGCGGCTGTACCTCAGGCGAGGCAATGGACAAGCCATACCCACTGAACGCCGCCATGCGTGAGGGATAAGTTGCCAGATCATTGAGCATAATTTCCTTGTTCACCAGATGAAGTGCGCGCGCCTGCCCGGTGGGCATATCGGGATAGTAGGAAAAGGGTCCCATCTCCCAACCCGGCGGCACCATCAGTCCGGCCTCGACGGCGAGGTAGGTATCCTGGGTTAACAACAGCCCGTCTTCCGCTTCCGCCCGCAATGCACGCGCCACATCGCGCAATTGCAGCAACGCCGGCTGTTTTTTGATGTTCCACCAGATGCGATCGCGCCCGGCAATCATCCACTCCTGATTCAAGGGCGATGAAAACGCGGCCGCCACACCCGCCAGTACGACTACCCACAAAAACCAACGCATGACCGGCGGATCGGCTGGCTCCTCGCCTGCCCTCCAGCGATACCCCATACCCGACCAGGCACGCAGGGCGTAAGCCCAGGAAACTCCCAATGCCACCGCGACCAGCGGAAAGACCGGCACTTGATAGTCATCGTAAGGAAACGGCGCGGTCAAATGCACCAAGGTCATGGCTAGCGCGCCCGCCCACATAAGGCGAATCAGGTTGAAAGCCGCCGTATCGTGATAACCACTGTCTGTCCCTTTGAAGGGACGCCACACCTTGGCGGCAACCATCGCCGCGACTAAAACCGCCGCCACAAAATAGGCCTGCACCATCCGGGAGATAAAACCGCCCTTGAAAGCTAGATGGGCCAATCCGCCACCGCCCTCGCGCAGGGTGTGATACTGAATCAATCCGAAGGTAAAACCTTCCGGGGCCATCAGGAAAAATGGTGCGAGGATAAGGGTTAATCCGGCACCCCCGCCAATGCCGAACCAGAACCACCCCATCGCCCCCCAATACTTGCGGGCGAAGAGCAGCCAGAGACCCACCACCGGGAGCAAAACCCCCGCAGAGAGCCGCGTGCCTGCGGCGGCGGCGAAACTAAACCCCGCCAACAGCAACCAGGCCGGCGATTGAGAACCGGTCTTGCGTCCCAACGCATAAAATCCGGCGGTGATAAAAAGACCACACAGCGCATAGGTTTTCACTACAGTGGTGAAGTAGCTGTGGTAGACATTCAACAGCAGCAATGCGAGCGTGAGCAAACCTGCCGAGCGCCCCCCCAGTCGCCATGCAAGCGCTGACGCGAAGAGAGCAGCCGCGAAGCCAACCAGCATGGTGAGCAGTCGCCCGCCACCCACGCCAAGCGCGTCGACCACCGGGTACATCAGGCCGTAAATCAGCGGCAGCATGGGGCCTTGGGTAAACGCGAAATCGCGATATGGCCACCAGCCTTCCGACATCAGCCGGGCGGCATAGAGATACCATCCTTCGTCCTGGTTTAAGTCGCCGAAGATCAGATTGACTGCGCTCAGCAGGCCACCGACGGTCAGCGTGATCACCCACAACATCCGGCTTGTGGTGTGCGCACTCGTCATACCTGAGACGCCGCCTTATCGAGAAAGGTGCCGATAATTTCAGCTCCGAGCTTGAGCTGGTCGATATCGATGAATTCATCAGCCGTGTGGGCCTGTTTGATACTGCCGGGACCGAACACCGCTACTTCGCTGCACGTTTGCGCAAATGGACCTGCATCGCTGTACCATGCCGCACCCTCGCACACCGCATCGACACCATGCTCACGAGCAGATACTTGAAGCCTACGCACCAGCGCGGAATCCGCTGTAGTGGCAAAAGGTTGCCCGCTCTTGATGACGCGAACGGTTCCCCCGGCTAATTGTCCGTCCTTTACCAGACGCTCGATGCCACCGCGCACTTTCGCGACGATGCGTTCGTCCTCCTCGCCGGGAATCTTGCGGCGATCTACCTTGATCACGCACCGCTCCGGCACGATGTTCACCGAACTGCCGCCCTGAATCATGCCGATGTTGATGGTGGGTCGTCCGAGCAAATCATGAAATAGACGAGATCCGTCGGTCTGGCGCAACAACATGCCAATCAATTTGCTCATACCGGCGATAGCGCTGATGCCTTTGTCCGGATACGAACCGTGCGCGGCCACGCCGCTGACCTCGACTTCGAGCCAAAGTACACCCTAAT
>JBMTVS010000239.1:0-2603 GCA_049451655.1 Kiritimatiellia bacterium
GAACTCACCATCACCATGGGATTGCACCAGCTCACCCCAGTCGATCGGCGGCCCCCGGGCTGGTGACACGTGCGGCGGCCCGCAGGCTCTCGAACGCGACGGATCACGCGGAAGCCGGGTGTGAACTGAGCGGCCCTTGCCAACATCAGCACCCATGCCGACCCACATCAGCACTGGTGTCGACCTACATCGGCGTGAGTGCTGAACCGGTCCTATTCTTCTCTATTTCTTTTTCTTCTTTCTTCTATACGTATATGGGGTATCCATTGCGGCCCCATGCTCAGCCCGATAGACGCTCTCTGTTCGTCCGGGTTTTTCACCCCCTGATTTCGGCCCTCGGCGGCAGACGGCTCTCGGGTCGCCTCGATGGCTGATCGCCTGTCGTAGACCCCCAAAACCGGCGCCAGCCAAGGGGTTTTCCACGCCAGCGCCTACACCCGCTTCGCCATCAAGTAGTCGTCCATTACGAATCCGCCTCCAATATCAAACACGGCCTCTCGAACAATCCTGAATCCCGCTGCCCGATAGAACGCGAGACCGCATGGGCGTCGGCCGCAAACCGACGGTGGTGGACTGTGGAATCAACGACAGCCTGTTCCATCGACTCCGCACTTCTCCGGTGCAAGGCAGGCCGTGTGCTTGGTGCCGAGGTAGAAGAGCAGCCCGGACGGCGTGACTTCCATGCCGCCGATGGGGTACTGGGAAATCACCCCCTGCTCATACTCGACCTCCATGGGCAGGTCGTCGGACTCCAGGAGCGGGCCGGCGACTCGCATGATCCCCGCCAGTTTCGTGGTCTCCAACCGGTGGTCTTCGTCGTTGGCCGCCCAGACCTGCAGCACGCACGCCGTCGAGGACCGAACCGTGCCGCCGCAGTCGATGAAGTCCTTCTGAACCTTACCGACCTCCGTGATGTGGTAGTGGGCGGGCACGATTTGTCCGGCAGCATCCAGTGCATCTTCACGTCGGGGTTGGTATCAAGCGCCCGGCAGAATTCGTTCACCGTCATCAGCAGGTCCTCGTCGGTAGTCCTCCCCAGAAAGAAAATCAGCCCGCCAGATGTCCACCTTGATCACAACCGACACTTCGATGAACACCGGCCAGACCAGTTCTCACCAGTCAACTACCCAACCCGCAACCTCGCCGAAAATCGAAATCGAACGCTCCGCCGCCCAGAGACTCAGCACCACTATGGCCGCCGTTTTCAACCGCCGTTAACAGACATCTGCGGTTCGGGGAAAAACCAGTCCATGGCCAGGCGACCTTATGGCCTTGGGGGGATGTGCCGCTGCCCTGCAGTCTTATTCAACAGCTTCGGGCGCGAAGGCCGATTACGCCAATCTTGAGGGAGTTGCGGCCGGCGGGGTGCATGGGGCGGCCGTCATTCGCGACACAAAGGGAGCGCAATGAGTCGGACACCATGGCGGCATCGATCCTGGGTGATTGTCGCGTTGTCGGGGGCTGTCTTGCTACCGAGGCTAACTGCCTGCGCCGATGATTTCCCTCCCGCACTCCACCTCGGTGCCCTCGCCCCGTGGGACGATCGTGGGGTGAGCCCTGGCGACACCGACGCCATCGTCGCGGTTGACGAGCAGCCGTCACTCGCTTGTCTCCCTCCCGTGACAAGCGTTGCCCGTGAGATGTTCGCTCCCTCAGATCGACGATTCTACCTGACGAGCATCGTCGGCGGCTCGTTCCTGGTCGTTAGCCCAGACAACGCGCCATCCTCATGCATCACGGGGGGCGCCGCTGCGGGCTTGGCGCTCGAGCGATCCAATGGGCGGATTCGCCTGGAAGCTGAGGGCCGATACCGAAGCTTCATCGAACAGACGTACCTCGGATTCAATGAAAACTTCTCGCCACGTCACCCGAATCCGGTCGGCATTGTGCGGGCGAAGAACCTTGGCGGCTGGTCCGTGCTGGCAAACGTGTGGCGCGATTTTCGTCTCAATGATCGCTTCGATTTCTACGGCGGTGGTGGCATCGGTGCTACCGGCTTTCAGCTCTCGTTCCAGCAGATCGACACGGTAAGACCTGTTCCCGCCACCACCCGTTATGACACGGGGTTCGCATGGCAGATCGGTGTGGGTGGAATCTGGAACGTGAGCGAACGAGTCGCCGTCGATGCGAGTTATCGCTTTTTCGGGACTGGGTATACCATCACGCGGGCGAGCCTCGTCGCCGGATTCCCACGGAACGAAATCCTCATCTCCCTACGGATTTACGAGCCGTTTCGCGGGCTGGTGCGGTGACGCACCTCGTTCCTCAACCCGCATATCCCCAGTTGGACCGGGACGCGGGCGGAAGTTCGCGCGGCCGGGAGCCAATGGCGTCGTCGAACTCACGCCGTTTGAGTTCCTCGACCGGCTCGCCGATCTCGTCCCGCCGCCGCGGAAGCACCGGCATCGCTATCACGGGGTGTTTGCACCAAACCACAAGCTGCGAAAAGCCGTCACGGCGCTGGCGATCGGGAATATCGGCAAGCGCCGCGAGGCCGCTGCCGGCGGGCATGGGAACGAAGGTCACGCCACGGAAGGCTGCTGTGACGCGCCTCAAAAACCCCGCTCGCACGACACCTCCCGAATCGCCTGGGCGAAACTCAT
>JBMTVS010000240.1:0-2590 GCA_049451655.1 Kiritimatiellia bacterium
GGGACGGAGCTTCGCGCGAATATTTTTTCTGTGCTTGCTCCCCGTGCACGCGCAAGCGCGGCCCCTACGTGCGTGGGGGTTCGGCGGAACGCCTGAACCAGCACCGCCCTCGCGCTTCGCGCCATGTATTTTACTTCCTATTCTCACAACGCCCTTACGGGCGCACTACAAACCAACGTTTGTAGTGCGCAGTAAGGCGATCGCTGAGAATCAACAGAAAACGAACCCGCCGGAAGGTCAGACCGACCGACTCCGGCGGGGAGTGTTTACTTCGCCGCGGCGTAGAGTTCGGCTACGCGGTCCCAGTTGATCACGTCCCAGAAGGCCTTGATGTAGTCGGGGCGTCGGTTCTGGTAGTTGAGATAGTAGGCGTGTTCCCAGACGTCGAGACCGAGGATGGGGGTGCCAGGACATTCGGCCACGCCAGCCATGATGGGGTTATCCTGATTCGGGGTGGAGCAGACGCAGAGCTTTCCGTCGGCTTTTACGCAGAGCCAAGCCCAGCCGGAACCAAAGCGCGTGGCGCCGGCTTTGCTGAAGGCTTCCTTGAAGGCGTCGAATCCGCCGAGCTCGGCGTCGATGGCCGCTGCGAGTTCGCCAGTCGGGCCGGTCGAGCCCGCCTTGAGCAAAGTCCAGAACATGGTGTGGTTGACATGTCCGCCGCCGTTATTGCGCACGGCCATGCGGATATCCTCGGGCACGGCACTCAAATCGCGAATGAGTTCCTCGGCGCTCTTGGACTGCAGATCCGGGTACTTTTCGAGCGCGGCGTTGAGGTTGTTGACATAGGCGGCGTGATGCTTGCCGTGATGAATTTCCATGGTGCGGGCGTCGATGACGGGCTCCAGGGCGTTGGTGGCGTATCCGAGTTCAGGTAAGGTGTGAGCCATGGTTTTCTCCTTTTTTTGGTTTTTTCGATTATAAGCCAGAATCAGCGGGTTGGCAAATACGCATCCCCGGATTAGTTACTGTCGTTCGACATCGGCGCCGAGGGCGCGCAATCGCTCATCGATGTTGGCATAACCGCGATCGATGACTTCAGCGGCGTTGATCACGCTGGTGCCTTTGGCGCAGAGGGCGGCGATCAGCATGGCCATGCCAGCGCGGATGTCGGGGCTGCTCATATGGATGCCGTGGAGTCGAGCGGGACCCTGCACCAGTACGCGGTGCGGATCGCACTGCACGATGCGCGCGCCCATTTCGATCAGGCGGTCGACGAAATACATCCGACTCTCAAAAAGCTTCTCGAAGAAAAGCATGCTTCCGTGCGACTGGCTGGCCAGCACGATGGCCACGCTCATCAGGTCGGAGGGAAAGGAGGGCCAGATGCCGTCTTCTATTTTCGGAATAGCCGCTCCGAAGTCGTTCACGACCTCGAGTTTCTTGTGCGTGGGCAATATGATCTTGCCGCCGCGCACCTGCCAGCGCACGCCGAGCTTCAAGAATGTGCGGCGCACCACTTCGAGCTCGGGTGCATCCTTCATACCGCGAATAGTCAGCGAGCCGCCCGTGACCAGCGAGGCGGCCATGAAGCTGCCCATCTCGATATAGTCGGGGCCGATGGTGTAGTCGGCGCCGCCGAGTTTTTTGCGCCCGCGGATAGTGAGCCGGTTGGTACCGATGCCATCGATGCTCGCACCCATCTTAACGAGTAGGCGGCACAAATCCTGTACGTGCGGCTCGCAGGCCGCGTTGTAGATAGTGGTACGGCCGCTGGCGATGACGGCGGCCATGATAATGTTTTCGGTTGCGGTCACGCTTGCTTCATCGAGCAGGAGGTCAGCGCCTTTGAGCTGGTTCGCGCCGAAATGAAGGGTGGCACCGCCCCGTACGGAAACCCCCAGCGCGGTAAGGCCGGCGAAGTGGGTGTCGAGGCGGCGGCGACCGATTACATCGCCGCCTGGCGGATAAAACTCGGCGCGTCCGCAGCGGGCCACCAGCGGACCGGCCAGCAAAATCGAGGCGCGGACCCGACGGCAAAGGTCGCGGTTGAGCCGGACAGGTTGCACGCGCTGCGCACGCAATCGCACCGTGGTTCCGCGTTGCTCAACCTCGACGCCGAGCTGCTCGAGTAGTAACAGCATGACCTCTACATCCTTGATCTGCGGCACATTCCGCAGCGTGACCGGTTGATCGGTCAGCAGGCAAGCCGCCAACGCGGGCAGCGCGGCGTTCTTGTTGCCGGCGGGGACATAGCTGCCGGAAAGCGGGCGGCCGCCGTGGATGACGAGGGTGGTCATGGGAGAGGGGGTTCGGGGTTCGGGGTTCGGGAGGGAAAAGGGAGAAGGGGAGAAAGGGCGAAGGGGCGAAAGGGTGAAGGGGTGAATGGGAGTGAATAAACGACCGGGTTGTTTGAGTGAAAGCCAAACCCTCCTACACAACAACCGGGACGGTCACCCTCCGCAGATTTCTCCCGAACCCCGAACACCGAACTCCGAATCCCGAACACCGCTTATTCCACGGTCACGCTTTTGGCGAGGTTGCGGGGTTTGTCGATATCGGTGCCGCGGGCCTGGGCGGCGTAGTAGGCGAGGAGCTGGAGTGCGACCACGTTGACCATGGGGCTGAACTCGTCGCGAATGGCCGGGAC
>JBMTVS010000241.1:0-2579 GCA_049451655.1 Kiritimatiellia bacterium
CTGTCCGGCGGTCCGATCTCCCCGCTCGCCACCGGCATTTCCGTCAACCCGCCACAAATCATCTATGCTACCGATCTGCAGACGGTCGAGTCGGAGTTTAGGTCGATTTCGGTGAGACGGACCAAGCAGACTAAACAGACAAAACCCACTCAAGCCGTTTAGTCCGATTTGTCCGTAGTCCGTCCCCCGTTTCCTCCCGCCTGCAAGATGGACAGCCCTGCATCCCTCCCGTATATTCGAACCCTATGAAATACGTTGTTTTAGTGGGCGATGGCATGGGTGACTACCCGGTGCCGGAGCTGGGTAATCAAACCATTTTGCAGGCTGCTGACATCCCGCACATCCGCAAACTGGCCGCGGCCGGCCGGGTCACCATGATCCAGACGGTGCCGGATTCCTTGCCGCCGGGGAGCGATGTGGCGAACTTGAGCTTGATGGGTTACAACCCGGAAGATGCCTACACCGGGCGCGCGCCCATCGAAGCCGCCGGCGCTGGTATTCCTCTACAGCCGGATGACGTCGCCATCCGTTGCAATTTGGTGAACATCGGGGATGGTTGCATGCGCGACTATTCCGCCGGCCATATCTCAACCGAAGAAGCGCATCAGCTCATCGCCGCGCTGCAGGAAAAATTCGGCGCTGATGGCCGTCATTTTCATGGCGGGGTCAGTTATCGCCACCTGCTGGTTTGGCGCAACGGCCCCGCCGATCTCGCCACCCAGCCTCCGCATGATATCGCCGACCAACCCATTGACGCATATCTGCCGCGCGGCGATCGTGCCGGTGATTACCTCGAGCTCATGGAGGCCTCCAAGGCGGTTTTTGCCGACCATCCAGTCAATCGCGAGCGCATTCGCCGCGGCGAGCGACCCGCCACGCAAATCTGGCTGTGGGGACAGGGACACAGCTTGCAGCTTCAGCCCTACGCGGAGAAATTCGGGCTATCCGGCGGTATCATTTCCGCTGTCGATCTGGTGCGTGGACTGGGCGTACTGGCCGGCCTCAAAGCCCCGCGCGTGCCGGGCGCCACCGGTTTTCTCGACACCAATTTCGAAGGCAAGGTTCAGGCGGGATTCGATTTGCTGGCCGAGGGCAACTTCGCCTACATCCACATCGAAGCCCCCGACGAATGCGGACACATGGGAGATGCCGGCAAGAAGAAACTCGCCGCCGAGCTGTTTGATTCCAGGGTGGTGGGACCGGTCTGGCGCGGTCTCGAGGAGCGCGGCGAACCGTACCGCATGATCATCGCCATGGACCACCGCACCCCGGTATCCTTGCGCGGTCACAGCCGCGAACCGGTACCTATTCTCGCCGTCGACGGCCCGACGGGCGAGTTATCCACCGAAGCGCCCTTCGACGAATTTTTCAACGACGGCATCGCTCAAGGCATGGTCTACGACTGGATTGCCAAGCAGTTCAGGGCGGGGACATAGCCGTGACGTGCATGCTCCCGGGGTGTACCGACAGGTCGGTTTTCTAAAACACCTTCACTGGAGTAGGATCATCAGGACGCTCAATGACGTTTCCTTTCCATTGATGCGTCGCACCTTCAAGGAGCATGGCTCCGCAAATAATGGTGGTGCCGGCAACCACATCCAAGGCCACCGTGACCGGGGTGGCTAACACGCGAAGGGTATAGTCGCCGAACTTTTGCAGTTGGCTTTTCTGGATGTAAATGGAGCCATCGAGTTTGCTCACTTTATAGTCGATGCCCCGGGCAGCCAGCTCATTGGTGGTAATGCTCGGATCGCTCAAGCTAACGAACATGTTTGGATTAGTATGATCCCATAAAGCAGGTGTGGCACAGCCGGCGAGAACCAGCATCAAGAAGCATGCATGGAAAAAGATGATACGCATTTTGTTTAACTATTCTCATCATCCATACCGTCTACTCAAGGTTTATGATATAAAAAAATGAAGAACATATAACTCCGCTCAAACCCTTAAGTCCGTTTCGTCCGTAATCCCCTCAAGGCCTCGTCTCCACCGCATAAGCTTCATACCCCACCTCACCGGTGGTGGTAAACCACGTCGGTTCGCTGCCGTCGATCTGGTCGGTGGCTATGGGCGCGAAGCTTCAGTCGCGCTTGTCGATTGCGACCGTGACGTTCCGGCCGTTCATTTTCCATTCATGCTCCCGGGGCATCCGCAAGCGGAGCCCCTACGGAGAGGGCGCCAGCGTAGGGGCCGCGCTCGCGCGTGCCCGTGGAGGATGATGCGGAGCATGGATGGGCGCGCAGCCCGGTAGCGCTCGAGGGTTGTGAGAGTGTCGTTCCGGCTGCTCGTTCTCACCGTTCATGCTCCCGGGGCGTCCGCAAGCGGAGCCCCTACGGGTGGGTAGGTGGTCCGTTTCGTCCGTAATCCCCCTCAGGGCCTTGTCTCCACCGCATAAGCTCTGTAGCTATCCTCCCCGGAAACTGTTGCCTCGCCGGTGGTGGTGAACCAGGGCGGTTCGCCGCCGGCGACCTGGTTGGTACCGATGGGCACGAAGCCGGAGTCGAGGTCGCTGGAGCCGAGAAGAATGTATTGCTTGCCGCCGCGGGCACGCCATTGAATGTCCGCTCCGGCTCCGGAGC
>JBMTVS010000242.1:0-2486 GCA_049451655.1 Kiritimatiellia bacterium
TGGTTGGGTAAAAACCGGTAAAAAGACGCGAATAATTGTCTGTCCCTTTACCGCTTGAGTGTGGGGTAGATTGAGTGTCCCTTACCCGTTTGATGTTGGGCTTGAAAGTGAACGATCGTTCACTTATGGTGTGGGTATGAAAGCGGAATCAAAATTGAAGCAGCGGTTGGCGGCTTTGCGGAAGTATTACCGGGCAGAACGGCGGGTGCCGACGTATACGGAGATGATGGCGTTGTTCGGGTATCGCTCGAAGAACGCGGTGTACCGGTTCGTGGGCAAGCTGGAGGAGCTCGGGTATGTGCAGCGCGGCGAGGGCGGGCGACTGACGCTTACTCGCAAGTTGACCGGCACTATCAAAATTCTGGGACTGGTGCAGGCGGGATTCCCGTCGCCGGCGGAAGAGGAACTGGTGGATGTGCTGAGTCTGGACGAGTACCTGGTGCGGCGTCCGGAAGCAACGTTTATGCTGACGGTCAGCGGGGATTCGATGATTGAGGCAGGCATTCATCCCGGCGATCTGGTGCTGGTCGAGCGCGGACGCAGCCCGAAGAATAACGATATCGTGGTCGCGCAAGTCGATGGCGAATGGACCATGAAGTATTATCTGAAAGATCGTCGCGGGCAGGTTCGCCTCGAGCCGGCCAACCAGAAGTATTGCACTATTTTGCCCAAGCAGTCCTTAACCATCGGTGGCATCGTGCGGGCGGTGGTTCGGCGCTATGAGTGAGTGAGCAAGTCATGCCGGCCGAATCCCGAACCCCGGACCCCGGGCCGCCCGCCGCCGCCCCCTCGTTCACGTTGTCTTCCTTCCCAAGGGCCATCGTTCACCTCGATGGCGACGCCTTTTTCGCCGCAGTCGAGCAGGCGATTCATCCGGAGTGGAAAGGTAAGCCCATGGTCACCGGCAAGGAGCGCGGCATCATCGCCTGCGCCAGCTATGAAGCGAAGGCGCTGGGCATCAAGCGCGGGGTTAGGCTTCACGAGGCACAGCGCATGTGCCGCGACCTGATCGTGGTGCCGAGCGATTATGAAACCTACTGCCTGTTCTCCAAACGCATGTTCGAAATCATGCGCCGGTTCACGCCGGTGGTAGAGGAAAGCTCGATCGACGAAGGCTTTGCCGACCTGACCGGGCTGCGACGGGTTTTTCACACGTCCTACGTCGAGATTGCCCGGCGCATGAAGCAAACGATTCAGGACGAGCTGGACATCACCGTCTCCATCGGGCTCAGCCTCTCCAAGGGGCTCGCTAAACTCGCCTCCAAGCACCACAAGCCCAACGGCCTCACCGCAGTCGCCGGGCACAGGATTCACGAATTCCTGCCGCGCATTCCCATCGAAGAGGTGTGGGGGATTGGACCCAATATCAGCGCCTTCCTCCGTAAGCAAGGCCTCGCCACCGCCTGCGATTTCGCCCGCATGCCGGAATATTGGGCGAAGAAGAAGCTCGGCAAAATCGGCCATGAAATCTGGAACGAGCTGCGCGGGCATGCGGTTTATCCCATCGTTACCGAGGAAAAAACCGATTACGCCTCCATCGGAAAGTGCAAAACCTTTACCTCACCCTCTGCCGATCCGGACTTCATCTACGCCAAGCTGGTTCGCAACCTCGAGTCGGCGTTCATCAAGGCTCGCCGTTACAAGTTGCGGACGAAGCGGCTGTATGTCGCGCTGCGGACGAAGGATTACCAGCAGCGCGGCCTTGAGGGTGACCTTAACCGCGCCACGTCGTCCGCGCAGGAGGCCCTGCCGCTGGTGAAGGCGATGTTCGAGCGCATTTACGAGCCCGGCCTCGAATACCGGACCACCATGGTGGTGCTGGCCAATCTGGAGGAGGACCGGGTCGACCAGTTCGAGCTGTTCGAGGATCGCCTGCGCATCGACGGGCTGCGCCATGCCGCCCTGGCCATCGACGAGGCGGCCGACCGCTACGGCAAGCATGCCATCGGCCTGGGGACGTCACTCTACCTCGACCGTCACCGCCGCACCGGTCGCGACGATAAGCCCCTCCGCAAAACTTCGCTGGTGAAGGGGGAAACCGGTCGCCAGCGCCTGCGCCTGCCCATGGTGGACATCAAGGTGTAGGTTGGGGCGGGCTCGCCGCTGGCTATTTCGCCTTGGCGGCCGCGAAGTTCGGATTCAGGGGGTTGATGTCAACCTCTCGCCGCTGGGGTAGTATGACGAGATCCATGTCTTCCATCGGGATGGCCCCCAGTAAAACCTCGTCGCCCATGACGATGGCACCCACATAGGCCACCCGGTTTTTGAAGCGCACTTCTACCGGACCGGCATATGGAATCAGTTTCTTCGAGCCATCGGCTAGCGTGACCTCTTTTTCACCATGTCTCTCCAATTCCAATTGCAGGCATACATGCTCGGGGATGCTCAAAAAGACGGATCCGCTATCCGCAAGCGCAACGGCTTCAACCGTCGCCAGTTCGGGTCGGCGAGGGTTGCTCAAGGTCAGATTGGTGTAACTCAGTCCC
>JBMTVS010000243.1:0-2482 GCA_049451655.1 Kiritimatiellia bacterium
CAGGGTCGCTTCGGCCAGTTCGGGCCAGCCGATAGTCATCGACAGCCCCTGGATCACCGCAACCGGTTCCTCGGCGACACTGCGAACCGGCCGGAGACCGACCGCACTGACCTCGCCTTCGAGGGCGTCGGTGCCGACGACGAGAACCGCTGATCCCGGGGGAATCCTCTCGCTGAGCAGTCGTGCCGCACTCTGCGCGCTGGTGACGACATCGTCGGCCGTCGCGGTGAAGCCGAGGTCGCGAAGATGCGAGGCGACGGCATCGGCAGAGCGAGTGGCGTTGTTGGTGACGAACAGCGCACGGGTGTCGAGGGATTCGAGGGTCTCGATGGCGCCGGGGGTCGGCGCATGGCCGCGGAACAGCGTCCCATCGAGGTCTAGCAGCAGGCAATCATGCTGCGCAGCAAGCATTCCCATGTCAGGTGAGCTCGCCGATCCGATCTTCGGCGTCGGTGACCCCATCGACGTCGGCCGCCGCTGCGTTGATGAACCACCCCAGCGCCTCCTCGGCACGGCCCAGGGCCAAGAGGGTGTCGGCGTAGGCGTAGCACAGCCGGGCGGCCGTCGAGCCCGTCCGCGATGGGTCCGGCGCCGGGGCGGAGAGCACCGCCAGGGCCTGGTCGAGCTGCCCCAGGTCGGCGCGGGCGCCGGCGGCGACGATCCGCATCTCGTCGGCGTCGTCGCCGGAGAGCTGCGCCGCCTCCGGGCTGCGGGCGAGTTCGATGGCACGTTCGGGCCGGCCCACCCCGCGCTCGCAGTCGGCGATCAGCGGGAGGAGCTGGGATTTCGAGCCCATCCGGCGGGCGGCGCGGAATTCCGACAGCGCCTGCGCCCAGTCGCCGCAGTGGTAGGCGGCGATGCCAACCGCTTCCCTGATCGCCGCGATGCGACCAGAGCGCGTACGCGCCGCCTGGGCATGCGCCAACGCGGCGTCGGGATCCTCTTCGATGAGCTCGCCGGCGGCGACGAGGTGGCGGGCGACAGTGTCGGCGGTCGCGCGGTCGAGAGTGAGGAGTTCGGCCCGGATCTCCGGGGCAAGTTGCCGGGCTTCGACCTCGGGCGGAATCGGGGGGCCCGCCGCGGAATCAGCTTCTGAAGTCCGGTCGGGCTTGGGCCGGCGGTCTCCGGGCGGACTCGGACGTCGCGGCACGGTACGCCGTCCGCCTTTTCTCTGATCGACCATCGGCACGAGAATACGCGCTGGAAGCACGAATCCGTTATTCGGATCGCTTCGGAGCCATTGTTTTTGGGGCGCGAATGGCATTTTTGGGGGTACTAATGGGGTGGGCAAAGGGGAACGCCCCCCGGGTGTTGTGCCTGGGGGGCGTTCCTGTGTGTGTGTTCGGCGGTGTCCTACTTTTCCACCCGGGTTGGGTAGTATCATCGGCGCTGGCTGGCTTAGCTTCCGGGTTCGGGATGGGTCCGGGCGTTTCCCTGCCGCTATGGCCGCCGTAACTTTATTTTTTTGTTTTTGGTGTGTTTTGGTGGTGGGGTGTGGTGGGTGTGGTTGCGTTTTTTGTTGGTTGTGTGTTGTAAGTTTTCGGCCGGTTAGTGCCAGTTCCCTGCACGCATTGCTGCGCTTTCAGGTCTGGTCTATCGATCCCGTGGTCTGCGGGGGGCCTTATCCCACTTGATGGGTGAGAAGCCTGGTCTTGGAGGGGGTTTCCCGCTTAGATGCTTTCAGCGGTTATCCTGTCCGAACGTGGCTATCCAGCGGTGCCCCTGGTGGGACAACTGGTGGACCAGAGGTTCGTCCGTCCCGGTCCTCTCGTACTAGGGACAGCTTTCCTCAAGCTTCTGACGCGCGCGGCGGATAGAGACCGAACTGTCTCACGACGTTCTAAACCCAGCTCGCGTGCCGCTTTAATGGGCGAACAGCCCAACCCTTGGGACCTGCTCCAGCCCCAGGATGCGACGAGCCGACATCGAGGTGCCAAACCATCCCGTCGATATGGACTCTTGGGGAAGATCAGCCTGTTATCCCCGGGGTACCTTTTATCCGTTGAGCGACACCCCTTCCACTCGGGGGTGCCGGATCACTAGTCCCGACTTTCGTCCCTGCTTGACGTGTCAGTCTTGCAGTCAAGCTCCCTTGTGCACTTGCACTCAACACCTGATTGCCGTCCAGGTTGAGGGAACCTTTGGGCGCCTCCGTTACTTTTTGGGAGGCAACCGCCCCAGTTAAACTACCCACCAGGCACTGTCCCTGAACCGGTTTCACGGTTCGAGGTTAGAGGTCCAATACGATCAGAGTGGTATTTCAACAACGACTCCGCAATTACTGGCGTAATTGTTTCACAGTCTCCCACCTATCCTACACAAACCGTATCGAACTCCAATACCAAGCTGTAGTGAAGGTCCCGGGGTCTTTTCGTCCTGCCGCGCGTAACGAGCATCTTTACTCGTAGTGCAATTTCGCCGAGTCTATGGTTGAGACAGTTGAGAAGTCGTTACGCCATTCGTGCAGGTCGGAACTTACCCG
>JBMTVS010000244.1:0-2482 GCA_049451655.1 Kiritimatiellia bacterium
TACAATCTCAATGTCGAACCTATGGGAGTGCGTTTTGAGTAAACAGGAAGTCATCAGAAAAATTGTAGGCGAACCTGTATCTCCACAAAAACCTTCCGGTCACGGCCGCGCCCCCGCGAATATCGCGCTGGTCAAATATTGGGGCAAGCGCAATGACGAGCTAAACCTGCCCGTCACCTCCAGTCTTTCCATTAGCCTCGGCGACCTGGGGACAGACACCTCGGCGGAAACGGCTGAACAGGACGAGTTCCTGCTCAACGGTCGTCCCGTTCCAGCGGACACCGCTTTCGCCCGGCGCCTCCGCGACTATCTCGACCTTTTTCGCCCGCACCCGGACGCTGGCTTCAAGGTCATCACCCACAACTCCATCCCCACCGCTGCCGGGCTTGCCTCGTCCGCGTCCGGTTATGCCGCGCTGGCCATCGCACTGGACGATTTATTCGGCTGGCAACTCGACCGTCGCGCCCTTTCCATCCTCGCCCGCCTCGGCAGCGGAAGCGCCAGTCGCTCCGTCTATGGTGGATTCGCCGAATGGCATGTCGGCAAACAGGATGACGGTATGGACAGTTTCGCCGAACTACTTGAGGCGACTTGGCCGGATCTGCGTATTGGCCTCGTTAAAATCTCCGTGGCGGAAAAATCTGTCAGCTCGCGCAGGGCCATGAAGCAGACGGTCGACACCGCAACGCTCTACCGCGCCTGGCCGGATCAGGTCGCGACTGACCTCGTAAAGGGTAGGGACGCCATCACCTCCCGCGATTTCGAACGACTCGGCGCCACCGCAGAAAACAACGCCCTCGCCATGCACGCCACTTCCATCGCCACCTGGCCGCCCACCCTCTTCTGGCTACCCGAATCAGTAAAAATGATGCACAAGGTGTGGGAGCTGCGCGGTGAAGGAATGCCCCTCTACTTCACGATGGACGCCGGCCCGAACCTCAAATTGCTGACGACCTCAACACACGTCGATGCCGTGAATCACGCCATACACAACATCGAATGGGTCACCCCATTTTTATAGGGCAGGAACAACCATGAGTCTTCACGCCGGATTCTCATCCTCGAGCAAAGCGCGCGTCAGAAATACCCGTCGCGCTTCTTCTCTTCCATGCTCGCGGCGCCGTCGTAGTCGATGACGCGTCCTTGGCGTTCAGACTGGCGGGCGACAATCATTTCCTCGACGATTTTTTCTACCGTATCAGCCTCCGACTCGATGGCGCCGGTGAGCGGGTAACAGCCGAGAGTGCGGAAACGCACCTTTTTCATCATCGGCTGCTCGCCCGGATTCAGCGGCAAGCGATCGTCATCCACCATGATAAGTGTGCCGCTGCGCTCGACAACTGGTCGCTCCTTGGCGAAATAGAGCGGAACCATGGGAATGTTTTCCTTCATGATGTAAAGCCAGATGTCCAGCTCGGTCCAGTTGGAGAGCGGGAAGACGCGGATGGATTCCCCCTTCTGGACCTTGGCGTTGTAGAGGTTCCATAACTCCGGGCGCTGGTTCTTCGGGTCCCACTGATGAAATTTGTTGCGAAAGCTGAAAATGCGTTCTTTGGCCCGCGACTTTTCCTCGTCGCGACGCGCCCCGCCGAATGCCGCGTCGAACCCGTAATGGTTCAGCGCCTGCTTCAAGCCTTCCGTCTTCATGATGGTGGTGTGCTTTTCGGAGCCGTGATCAATAGGATTGATGTTGTTTGCCACACCCTCCGGATTGGACCAGACCAACAGCTTGAAACCGATATCCTTCGCGATCTGCTCACGAAAGGCGATCATTTCGCGGAACTTCCAGCGGGTATCCACATGCAAGAGCGGGAACGGAATCGGCCCCGGATAAAAAGCCTTCTCGGCAATACGCAACATCACGCCGGAATCCTTGCCAATCGAGTAAAGCATGACCGGATTGGAAAATTCCGCCGCGACCTCGCGCATGATGTGAATGCTCTCGGCCTCGAGCTGCTGAAGATGGGTGGTTAAGTAATGACTCATAACAATGCTACCAAATGTAACTGACCGGATACGCCTTGATATACTGGTCAGGGGTGACGATGGTTAATTTGAACGTTTGGGCTTGCGCGACCAATAGACGGTCAAACGGGTCTTTATGAAAAGCAGCCAGTTCGCTGGCCCGACAGATTACATCCCGTGTCAGTGGCCAGCGACGAAGTTGATGCATCTCGCTCTGCTCCTCAATCCAGTAACTCGGCGGCTGGGGCAAGCGAATCTTTCCCGCCTGCCATTTCAGGGAAATTTCCATTACGCTAACATCACTAATACCTAATTCGACCGCATCACGCAGATGAGACTTCGCTTTCGCGGATAACTTCTTCGGTTCGGCGCAAAGCCAGATGAACGTGCAGGTATCCAGTAACAGGTTCACAGTCCCCACACCTTCAATGCATCATCATTCATGGGTTCAAAAGCGTCCGCATCATAGGTGACCGGCGCGGAGGTAACCATGCCAATTTCCCGCTTC
The DNA here is from genome assembly GCA_049451655.1 of Kiritimatiellia bacterium. Classification (GTDB taxonomy): domain Bacteria; phylum Verrucomicrobiota; class Kiritimatiellia; order CAIVKH01; family CAIVKH01; genus CALMUP01. The sequence goes on from JBMTVS010000244.1 coordinate 2,474, forward strand.
GACGATTGG
>JBMTVS010000245.1:0-2469 GCA_049451655.1 Kiritimatiellia bacterium
GACAAGAGCAGGTGGGGACATAGCAGTTGTCATCTCCAGCGATTGGACGCCCGACTGCAGCTTCCAGGTTCCTACAGTTTTCCTGTTTTTCAGCTATGATTGGTAAACTGAATACAGGATAAATACCACCAGCGAGCAGCGTAGCCGGTCGCGGTGAGCGTGGTCTCTGCCCGCAATAAACGTGTCAACATAACAGGAGAAGCAGAAGATGAGTAAAGCATGGTTAATGTTTGCAGTCGCGGCCATGGTTGCCGGTTCGGCGTTTGCCGCTGAATCCGTTGGTGTCACCCCGAACCTGGACAAGGGAACCAAGACGCTCGAAGGCGCAGGCTCCATTGATGTGATGGCGGATGACGTACAAATTCAACTCGCCTACGGCCAGTTCGTCGCTGATGGCATCGAAGTGGCCGTGATGGCTGGATTAAGCGACAACGATCGCTACATGAGCACTGAGCTGGGTGCCCGTGCCGAGTACAACTTCGTCCGTGACTCCGCTCTTGTGCCCTTCCTGAACGCCGGCGTTGTCTGGGCCGATGCCGAAGCCGACGAAAGTAATCTCGATGCCGACGCCGCCGTATTTTCGCTCGGTGGTGGCGCGAAATATTTCATCCGCGACGACGTCGCGCTTGCCTTCAACGGCAGTTATCTTGTCGCTACAGACGATATCTTCGTCGATAGCGAGGACGATGAGTTGAGCGATGACGAATTCCGCATCCTCTTCAGCGTTCGGTTCTACTTCGACTAATTGATAGTCCACATAAATAAGCGGCCCTACCCCTCATCCGGGACGGGCCGCTTTTTCATTTGTGCGGGAAGAGATCGTCAAGCGGTTGAATGAACAAAGCTGTCACCCATGCACACTCAGCCATAAATAGCCGCCACGACGCTCCCGCTTCGCTACGCGGCTTTGCCTGCCGCGGTGGCTTCCGGGACTTCGATGAGTTGCCCGGTCTTGCAGTCGTAAATGTATCCGTAGATGGGAATGTCCTTCGGAACCATTGAGCTATTGCGGATGCGCATCACGTCCTCGGCGACGCTTTTAGCGTTGTCTTTGATAGTGAGCCAATTGATAAATTTTCCGTCGTTGGTGCCACCGCCCGCGTTACTGTCATGCCAGCCACTGGCATCCACCGTGGCGGTTTTCAGGCTGCCGGCAAGCAAGTCACCCATGATTTCGCTGGTAAACGTTTCCATGCCGCAATCCGTGTGATGAATCACAAACCACTCGCGCGTGCCGAGAAGCTTGTAGGAGATCACCAGCGAGCGAATGGCGTCGTCACTGGCGCGACCACCCGCATTGCGGATGACATGCGCATCGCCCTCGGCGAGACCTGCAAATTTGGCCGGGTCAAGACGGGCATCCATACAGGTCAAAATGGCAAAGCGACGCCCGGGCGGCATAGGCAGCGCTCCCTTGTCGCCAAAATTCGAGGCGTAGACCTGGTTGGCATTCAAAACTTCATTCAAGACATCACTCATGCGGATACTCCTGTGGTTATCGGTTATGCGATTTGTAGAGTGTAGTGCATTAAGATCGCGAGTCAACCGCCAGCCCGGCTCCCGGCCCGCAGACATGCTTGATCAAGCGGCAAGGAGGGCAATGTTCCAGAGTCCCCGAATAGTTATTTAGCCTTTTTGGTCATGTGTGCTATACATCCGCCATGAACTTATCCGACTTGCGCGGTATCCTCGGCTACATCGCCCGGTTCCGTGATAAAATCTTTGTTTTGAACATCGACAGCGAGATTCTCGCCTCGGACAATTTCCATAATCTCCTGCTCGACATCTCCGTCCTGCGCAGCTTGAACATCAAAATCGTGCTCGTGCACGGCATCAGCGTGCATGTGAAACAGCTCGCGGAAAACATGAAGACCCCCTGCTCCGACCTGGACGGTATGGGCATCACCGACGCCGAAACACTCCGGCTTTCCGTTCTCGCCGCCAGTCGCCTCTCCCACGAGATTCTCGAAGGCCTGCGCGATACCGATCAGCGCGCCGTGGTCACCAATGCCATCATCGCCCACCCCGCCGGCATTCTCCGTGGCGTCGATCAGCAACTCACCGGTCAGGTCGAGCGGGTCGAAACATCGTTCCTCGAGGACCTGCTGGCCCGCGACATCATTCCGGTCATCCCGCCCCTCGGCATGGACGGCAACGGCCAAACCTTCCGGGTCAACTCCGACGGCGTCGCCCTCGAAGTCTCGGAAGCGCTCAAGGCCGCGAAGCTGATGTTTATCACCACCAGCAACGGCGTCCGCGAGAGCGGAACGTTGCGCGCCCAGTTTTCGGTTCCTGAGGGCGAAGAATACCTCAAGCGAAGAAAGAACGGCCTCGACAAGGAAATGACCTCGAAACTACGGCATGGCGTGCGTGCCTGCCGCAACGGCGTCTCGCGCGTCCACATTATCGATGGCTACATCGACTCGCTGCGCAGCGATTAGCCGCCGACTCAGACGGCAGCAACGATCA
>JBMTVS010000246.1:0-2410 GCA_049451655.1 Kiritimatiellia bacterium
TAAACATCTGCCGAGCCCAGCGCATCGATCAGTTGCTCGCGAATCACCCGTACGGCATCCTCGCCGCGTTTGATGCCCTCCTCCCGAAGCGTTTCCACCAGCTCAAGCGCCAGCTTGACCGGTAGGTCGGCCTGCATCAGCCTCGCTTCAAGATCCTCGAGAGTCTCGTCATCGACGGAAGCCGTGCCGGTAAACAGGCGCCCCAGCGCCCCGGACAATTGCTTGCGGGTCCGGTCAAGGGCCTGGAACCAACTCTTCATGCCGCGGGCAAGTTGACGGGACGAACCGTCCGGACGGGACGCCCGATTTCCTTGGCGATGTGATCCAGAATACCATTAACGAATTTGCCGGAATCCTCGCCGCTCAATTCCTTCGCCAGCTCGACTGCCTCGTTGATTGAGACCACCGGCGGAATATCCGTACGTTCAAGCATCTCGTACACCGCCACGCGCATCACGTTGCGATCGACCGCGCCCATGCGTGCGACGTTCCAGTGCTGGGCATACTTCTGAATGAGCGCATCGATATCCTTGCGCTTCGCCTCGACTCCGTGAATGAGCTCCTCAGTAAACTGCCGCAAGGCCGGACCGGTCTTGCGTTCATTCCAGAACTGCTGAAGGTCCTCGACGACATCCCCCTGATTGAAGTCGCGCTGAAAAAGAAATTGCACCGCCCACATGCGGCTTTCGTGTCTTCCACTGGACATATTAACTCAACTTTTTCAAGAGGCCGGCCATCTCGATCGCCACCAGCGCGCATTGCCAGCCGCGATTACCTTGTTTGCCACCGCAGCGCTCCATGGCCTGCTCCATGGTACGCGTGCCGACGACGCCATCCACCACCGGCATCTTTTTCTCCGCGGCCAGGGCTGCGCATTGTGAAGCGACATTGGTGGTGATGAGCTCGGCATGATTCGTTGCACCTTCGATAACCACGCCGAGTCCGATGAGCGCGTCATATTTTCCGGAATCAGCCATTGCCCGCAATGCCTGCGGTATTTCAAACGAACCTGGAACCCACACCGAGGTGATATCCTTTTCATCCGCTCCGTGCTGCATCAGGCAATCAACTGCGCCTTGAAGTAAATTCCGGGTGAACAAATCATTGAAGCGGGCCACCACGAGGCCGACCTTTAACCCATCCGCATTCATGCCGGCTTTGATTTCATGTGTCATAATAAATGTCCCAACTTTTCTTTCTTGGTATGGAGATAATGCTCGCTGTGCTCGGTACCGGGTAGCACCAGACCCACCCGCTCGGTAATTTCCAGACCAAACATTTCCAGACCATTAATTTTACGGGGATTATTGGTGATGAGCCGCAGCTTTTTTACGCCGAGATCGAGCAGCATTTGCGCGGACAAGGTGTAGTCGCGCTCATCCGCATCGTAGCCAAGCTGCTCATTTGCCTCGACCGTATCGAGCCCTTGCTCCTGCAGCGCGTAGGCGCGGAGCTTTGCGTCGAGACCGATCCCGCGCCCCTCTTGCCGCATGTAGAGGAGGACGCCATGACCCTCCTTGCCAATCATCTGCATGGCCTCACGCAACTGCGAACCGCAATCGCAACGCATCGAAGCGAACGCATCCCCGGTCAGGCATTCGCTGTGAATACGTGCCAGAGGGGCTGCATGCTGCGCGGGATCTCCCATCACCAGCGCGAGATGCATCGACTGATCGATGAGCGAACGGTAGGTGGTTAGTTTGAAGAGCCCGAAATCCGTTGGAAGGTTGATCGTGGTATCCGCCTCAATGAGTTTTTCGCGCAAGGACCGGTAGTGGATCAACTCCTGCACGGAGAGCATGTGTAAACCATGATCGCGCGCAAGATCGGTCAACTCCGGAAGCCGGGCCATGGTACCGTCATCTTTCAACACTTCGCAAATTACCCCGCCCGGCTTCAATCCGGTCAGGTGACACAAATCAACCGCCGCCTCGGTATGCCCGGGACGCCGTAACACGCCGCCCGGAACGGCTTGAAGCGGGAACATGTGGCCGGGCCGGTTCAAATCGGCCGGACCGCTCTGATCGTTCATCAACACCTCGATGGTGCGTGCCCGGTCGAAGGCGCTAATGCCGGTGGTGATGCCATCGGAGGCATCCACCGATTCCATGAACGCGGTGCGGTACTGGTCGCCGTTACCGTACGTCATCATGCGGGACACGCCCAGCCGACGCAGACGATCGCGCTCCATGGCGATGCAGATGAGGCCACGACCATGCGTGGCCATGAAATTGATGGCTTCGGGGGTGATTTTTTCCGCGGCCACGATGAAGTCGCCCTCGTTCTCGCGCTTGGCATCATCGGTAACAATCACGATCTCGCCGCGCTTGAAAGCTTCCAGGGCCCGTTCCAACCGTTCGAAGCCTGCCGCCCCAACTTCTTGATCTGTTGTCGTTTGCATACGTTTTTC
>JBMTVS010000247.1:0-2384 GCA_049451655.1 Kiritimatiellia bacterium
CCAGCGGCGAGAGCGAGGGTGTGGTGAACGACGTCCTCTTCGGTGGCAACGAATGAGTATCGATTGACCTCAAGGAACAAGGCTGCGGCCATGAAACCCGAGCGTTTATTTCCGTCCAGAAACGGGTGATTCCGGATGATTCCATGCGCGTAACATGCCGCCATTTCGTGAAGGGATGGCCTGCCGTAGTAAAACAACTGCCGGGGACGATGTAGCGCGGATTCCAGCAGGCCTATGTCGCGAATGCCGGCGAGCCCGCCGTAGCGCACGAGCATTTCCTCGTGCATGGCCAGGCAGTCATGGATATCAACCCATACCGGCTCGGTCATTTGGCCAGCTCACTCAAGGCGTTGGAGTAGCGACGCATCAGCTTATCCGCGATCGCCATTTTTTCCTCGAAGCCAACATGACCCGGCGTCATGCGCATGGAGCAATTCGGCCCGTCGGTCAAATAAACCGCATCCCCCTCCTTCAGCTTCATTGCATGCAGCGCCTCCTTCGGCAGCACAATCCCGTACGAATTCCCGATTTTACGAACTTTGGTTTTTATCGTCATGTTATAACAATAGTATCAACAATTGGCCCCGTCAACCCCCGCCTCGCGTGGTGCCCTTACGGGGACATAGCTGTAATTACCCCGCTTCCAACCATTGGAAACCGCCAACTCCAGTTTTTCCAACCGTTGGAAATCAACAGTTTGCGCAAGTTGCCGTTCGCTTCACAAAATTGTGTGTCCCTTAATCACTTAAGCGCAGCGACTCCCAAACGGATTCGGTTGTCAGAGGGAGGGCGTACGTGGCTCCCGCCGTTTGGCGGTGGCGGGCCGCGCATGCTAGGCCATAGTCGTCGATCGATTGCGATGGCTTTTTATAAACGCTTTGACGAATGATGTATGATGCAATAGCATCAATCATCATGAGAACGACACTAGATATAGAAGATGATGTATTGCTGGCGGCCAAGGAAATCGGTAGCCGAAACCGTATTTCCACCGGCAAGGTGCTTTCCGATCTGGCCCGCCAAGCCTTGACCCGGCCACGTGCCAAGTCCGCGCATGAGGAAAGGGCTGTTTATGGGTTCAGGCCCTTGCCCGACGTGCCCGGTAAAATCGTCACCAACGATATGATTGACCGGTTGCGCGATGAGGAAGGCGTCTGATGCGGGCGTTGTTCGACATCAACGTCTTGATCGCGTTGTTTGATCCGATCCATCAACATCACCAACAGGCGAATGCCTGGCTGAAGGAGAACATCCATTTTGGATGGGCGTCCTGTCCGCTCACCCAGAATGGATTTGTTCGCATCATCACCCAGCCCCGTTACGTAAGACCCATCACCGTATCGGAGGCGGCCGAACGCTTGCACGAAGCCACCACCACGCCGCACCATGCATTTTGGCATGACGATCTCAGCATTTCCGATCCAAACACATTCCGCCACGACCACATTCACGGGCCATCCCAACTGACCGACCTCTACCTGCTCGCCCTTGCTGTGCATCACAACGGCCGTTTCGTCACCTTCGACCAGGCCATCCCCACCAGCGCCCTGCTCGCCGCCAACGATAAACATTTGGTTGTGTTGTAGCCACGCCAGCCCCCCAAGAACAGAGCTCTCTTCGGCCTTGTTTGAATGACACTTATTATATAACCTCACGACTTTCCGGTTAATCGGACATTGGTGCTTTCATATGACTGCTCATTAAATACTATATAATAAAGTATTTTTTACTTAAATAAATATGTTTTATTACATATATTTGTTTAAGCCGAAATCATTTTCTAAATTTTTGCGTAAACTTTAATAACCCGGTTTCGCTGAACCCCGAACCCCGAACCCCGAACCCCGAACCCCGAACCCCGGTCCGTCCCCGCCGCCGCGCCCCTTGTCTGTCCCCTTGTCTTGCCGTTGTCCCCGGAACCCTTTATATTCGCGCCCTTTGGAGTTGATGACCATGATGAATAAACCCATGTCCGCGGCGGAGATCCGCCAATCGTTTTTTGACTTTTTTGCCTCGAAGGAGCACAGCATCGTGCCGAGTTCGCCGGTGGTGCTGCCGGCCGACCCGACCCTGCTGTTTACCAACGCGGGCATGAACCAGTTCAAGGAGATCTTTTTGGGCGCCCGTGAGGCGACCGAAAAGCGGGTGGCGAATACCCAGAAGTGCATTCGCGTGAGCGGCAAGCATAACGACCTGGAAGAGGTGGGCATCGATACCTATCACCACACTTACTTCGAGATGCTGGGCAACTGGTCGTTCGGCGATTACTACAAGAAGGAGGCGATCGGCTGGGCGTGGGAACTCCTGACCCAGGTCTGGGGGCTGCCGAAGGAGCGGTTGTGGGTGACCGTTTACCGTACCGATGACGAGGCGATGGATATCTG
>JBMTVS010000248.1:0-2382 GCA_049451655.1 Kiritimatiellia bacterium
CGGCGGCAGGGGCGGGGGCTCTCCGCGGCGTGAAGGATCTTTCGGGCGACGGCTTCGGGGGGCAGGGCGAAGGGCGCTTTTTTGAGCGAGGTGACTTTGCGGCGCTTGATCTCCCGCTCGTAATGGGCGCGGTGCGGGGTGTCTTTCGCCTTAAGCGTGGCCATAGCTCGCGCGGCGGCGTTTTCACCGAAGGCGGTGGTAATGGGGCCTGGCTCGATGATGCTGACCGCGATGCCGCTGCCACGCAATTCCACCCGCATGGCGTCGCTCATCGCCTCCATGGCGAATTTGGAGGCGCTGTAAATGCCGAGGAAAGGCAGGGATACCCGCCCCAGCACCGAGCTGATGTTGATGATGCGGCCGAATCCCTGGCGCCGCATCTCGGGGAGAAGCAGGTTGGTGAGGTGCTGCATGCCGATGACATTGACCTCGAATTGATAGGTGAGCATCTCGCGGGACAAATCCTCCATGGCTCCGACTTGGCCGAAGCCGGCGTTGTTGACCAGCACGCCGATGCCGTCATCGCCGAGTCGCTCACGAATCATCCGCGCCGCGTTCTCCGTATAGGCGGCGTCTGCGATGTCGAGCTCGACCGGTTCGAAGCCGCGTCCGGAGAGCATCTCGAGGTCCTGCGGTTTCCGGGCGGTGGGGATGACCCGCCAGCCGCACTGCCGGAAGAGTTCGGCGGTGGCGAGGCCGATGCCGGTGGAGCATCCGGTGATGACAGCGGTTTTTGTGGTGACGGACGGAAATTTCATGCGATGTTTGCTTTCTTTGTGGTATGGGTGTGGTTTTAACAGGAGAGAATTGCATGACTCAAGATGATCTAAGAGCACGACTGGTAAAAAAAGCCTTGCTGCACGGAACGTTCAAGCTGCGCTCGGGCGCGGTGTCGAACGTTTATTTCGACAAATACCGTTTCGAGTCCGATCCGGCGATGCTGGCAGAAATTACCCGCGCGATGGCTCCGCTGATTCCGGCGGGCGTGGAGGTGCTGGCGGGGTTGGAGATGGGCGGGATTCCCGTGGCCACCATGCTTGCTCAACAATCCGGTTTACCCACTGTGCTGGTGCGCAAAAAAGCGAAGGACTACGGCACCTGTCAACTAGCGGAGGGCGGCGAGGTGGCTGGAAAGAAAGTGCTGGTGGTGGAGGATGTGGTGACCTCGGGCGGACAGATTTTACTCTCGGCGGCGGAATTGCGCGCGCTGGGCGCGGAGATAACGGATGTGGTCTGTGTGATTGACCGCGAATCCGGCGGGGTGGAGAATCTGGCCAAGGAAGGCATGCGCTTGCATGCGCTCTTCAAGATGTCGGAGTTGATGCAGTTCGCATGAGTACCATCTTTTCAAAAATCATCCGCGGGGAAATTCCCTGCCACAAAATAGCCGAGGACGACCGCTTTCTGGCTTTTCTGGATGTCCGTCCGGTCAAGCCGGGGCACACGTTGGTGATTCCCAAGCAGGAGGTCGATTACCTGTTCGATCTCGATGATGAACTGCTGGGCGGCATCATGGTCTTCGCGCGACCCATTGCCAAGGCGATCGGCCAGGTCGTGCCCTGCGCCAAGGTGGGGGTTACGGTGGTCGGTCTCGAGGTGCGGCATGCCCATGTTCACCTGATCCCCATCAACGGTATCAGCGATATGAATTTCGCCCTCGCACGCGCGGAGGATCCGGAAAAACTGGCGGACATGGCGGCTAAGATAAGGGCATTGCTGTAATGCAGATGGTGCGGGTTGAACTTGGCGAGCGCTCCTATGACATTGTCGTGGAGGCAGGGGCGTTGCAACGTTTGCCGGATTTGCTGCGCGAGCGCGGGCTTGCCGCGACGAAGGGGTTGGTCATCACGGATAGTCATGTCGAACCGGTTTATGCGGCTGGTCTGGGTGTACCTTACCCGGTTGCCACCGTGCCGGCGGGCGAGGCGAGCAAGTCCGGCGAGCAACTTTTTCACCTCTATGATGAGGCCATCCGCGCCGGACTCGATCGCAAGGCGATCGTTATTGCGCTTGGTGGCGGTGTGGTGGGGGATCTCGCCGGTTATGCTGCCGCCTCCTACATGCGGGGCTTGCGTTTCGTTCAGGTGCCGACTTCGCTGCTGGCCATGGTGGACAGCGCGGTCGGCGGCCGACCGTGCAGGTGAAACCGTGGCGTTCGGATCGTCCATGGCCCGTGTCGCGCGCCGCGCTCCTGTGGCGCCGACCTCGACGTCCCGCCCCAGCGGCGACCTGGCGGTTGGCCAGGGGCCGTGTCCCCCTCCGCACGCGGCCAGGGGCCGCAGCGGGTGGGCGCGTGGGGCGCCGCAGGGGCGGATCGTCGGATGCTCCACGTCCTGCGGAGCCGCGCGAAAGGTAGCCGCGATGCGCCCGGCCGCAAGTGGC
>JBMTVS010000249.1:0-2338 GCA_049451655.1 Kiritimatiellia bacterium
CCCTCGAAGTCACCGACCTCGAAACCAGCATCATCGCCTGGACCACCGAGCGCGAATTCGCCCGCGGTGCCAGCGAACCGCTTATCGGCTGGTAATCGGCCGAAGCGATTTTCCAATCCTTGGAACCTTTGATGAGAGGTTTTTCCAGGGATTGGAAGATGATGTGACCAGCACGTAACATGAAAGGCAAACCGGCATTCCGCTTGATGCCCGGCCTGTTGATGGTCGTGATCATCTCGTGCGTGACTGGTTGCGCGACCACCGGGCTCGAAAGCGCGCGTCATGATTATTATCGAGGCGACTACCGGGCCGCCGCTGCGGATCTCGACACGCAAACCTACCCGCAACGCGACCGCGTGCTATTCAAGATGGAGCGCGGCACCATTCGTCAAGCCGCCGGCAACTATGATGGCAGCAACCGCGACTTCATTTCCGCCTACGACGACATCGCGGCCATGACCGCAATTCAAGTTGTTCAGGATACCGGTTCGTTGGTGGTCAATGACACCGTGCAGGATTACCGCGGCGCACCTTTCGAACGGACCATGCTGCACGCCTTCACTGCCAAAAACCACCTCATGCTCGCCAACTTCGAAAATGCCGCCGTCGAAGCGCGGCGCATCATCGAATCACTCAAGCCGGAGGTTAGGGGCGATTACCCCGAGGATGCTTACTCCCGCTACATGGCGGGCTTCTGCCTCGGGCTGATGGGCGACTGGTCCAATGCCGCACTGCAATACCGGTTAGCCGCACAACTTGCCCCGCAGCTCGCCATCGATGAGCGCAGCGGTTTTATCGCCCCCGCCGGAAACCAGCCCGCGTCATCCGGAGATACGAGCCACGAACTTGTGGTCTTCGTATTGATCGGGCGTTCGCCCAGTGGTCAGGAGCTACTCAATCAGCGTCGCCCCTACCAGCCCGCCGGGTACGCCGATATCATCATCGACGGCACGCGAGCCGGGCGCAGTTATCAGCTTGCCGATACGGTGGAGCTTGCCTTCACCACGCAACAGAAAGACGCCATCAAGGAGGCGGCCAAGACCGTCACCCGCGTAGCCATGAAGGAAATAGCCGCGCATCAGATCGACCAGCACAACGAGGCGCTCGGTGCCCTGTTCCGTATCATCATGATTGGCCTGCTCGAGCAGCCGGATATTCGCCGCTGGGAAACCCTCCCCCGCTCGCTCCAGGTCGCCCGCGTCCCCTGCCCCGAAAACCCGCGCGAGATCAGCGTCCGCTTCAACACCCGCGCCGGCAGTCCCCAGCGAACGATTCCACTCACGCAACCCCTTCCCCGCCGCGGCAACACCTACATCGCCATCGTCCGCGACACACAGCCGGTATACTGAGGTCTTTTTTATTGGCGGGAAATATCATTGGCCGCCTCGATGTTATGGATTACGTCGCACGGATTGCTTCGAGTGAAATTCCCAAATCCGTTCTCCCTTGCACCTGCCAACCTCAAAACTTAGTCTGATACCATGTGCGGTCGACTCGTCTTAACCTCCACCTATCGCGAAAAGATCAAGGCTATCTTCGCCGGCGTCGATGGTGATGAATGGCTTCCTCCTCGTTACAACGTCACCCCGGCGCAGCGCATACCGGCTCTGTTTGATAGCGCGCCGGAAAAGCTTGCCTGGCCAACCTGGGGCTTCCCGCCGACGCAACCCAAGCGCCCACCCTTGATTAACGCCCGCAGCGAAACCGTTCACCAGCTTCCCACCTTCCGCGAATCCTTCCGCGCCCGCCGTTGCATCATTTTCGCCGATGGCTTTTATGAATGGAAGCGGGCCGGCCAACCGCGTCCACAACCTTATTTTTTTCAACTTGTCGATGGCGCTGCTTTTGCTTTGGCCGGATTGTGGCAACAAGATGAATCCGGAACATCCGCCGTCGTACTGACCACCGAGGCCAACACCCTCATGCAACCCATCCACGATCGCCTACCGGTAATTTTCACCCCGGATGCGGCGCATTTGTGGCTGAATCGCGAAACCAGCATGGATACCCTGCGCGCCCTTCTCCAACCCTTTCCATCCGCTCGCATGAGCTGTCATCCTGTCTCCGACCGGGTCAATCGTTCTTCCGCCGAGGGCCCGGAGCTCATCAAACCTGTTCAAATCCACGAACAAATCGATTTGTTTTGAATAAATATATTAGAATTTCATGAGGACGCTGCTATGATTGGAGACACATGAAATTGTGGTCCTTTTTTTTATTGCTGATCATCGCGATATTCGCCCGTTGCTCAAACGAACAACCGCCTCCCATCGCCCCGCCTCCGCCTGTTGCCCTCCCTACCATCTTTGACTTTATCGAGCGCGGCGACTCTATTGAT
>JBMTVS010000250.1:0-2292 GCA_049451655.1 Kiritimatiellia bacterium
TTTGATCACGCTGTAGAATCCATGTTCAGCGGGGGCAAACGGATCGGTCAAGGTCATGGTGGTTCCATTGGTCGTGGCGATGGCATGGGTGACGGGCGACCAGAACTGCGCGGTAAGGTCGTCGCAACGCCAGAGTTCGTAGTTGCCCACTTGCTCCAATGTGCAGGAAAACTGGCCCGCGCCCGCTGCGGGTGCCGTGACGTTCACGCCGCTGTTGGTCGTGTAGCCGTACAACCAGAATTGCAACCGGTCGCGATACGAACGCTGCTCCGCGGTTAGGACGCTGTTCAAGTCGGTCAATTCCGCCGGGTCCGTTTGCAGGTCGTAGAACTCGTCGTGTCCGTCATTAAGCCGGATGAGTTTGTAACGCGTGTCGCGCAGCGAGCGGCCATCCTTGGTTCCTGCAGGCGTGCCAAATTGTTCGCCATATACGAGCTGGTCTGACTCGGTGCCGCCCATCAGGGCGGATGCAAAGCTTCGGGAATCAAGCGTAACGTTAGTCGGCGCGACGGCACTGGCACTGGTGCCCGCCAGTTCAAGAATGGTCGCAAACAAATGCACCACATGAACGGGTGTACCGTTGGTCTGTCCCGGACTGGTAACGGGTGCGCCGGCGACCACCAAGGGCACTTTCGTGCCGCCCTCGTAGAGCGAGCCTTTGCCGTGTCCGGAGGGGTACGGCGGTTGCAACACATTTTCCGGGGTGCCGTTGTCGCCCACGAATATCACGCATGTGTTAGACAGGTTCACCGCCGCGAGTAACCGGCCGATTTCGGTGTCCATGGCCTCGACCATGGCGTTATAATACAGCAAAGGGTTGTTTTTGATATGCGTCGTGGTGCCCGGCAGCGAGGCGTAGCTGGGAGCCAGATGGGTGGGTGGCTTGTGCAACGGCGTATGCGGCGCGTTAAAGGCTACCCATGCGAACCAACGATTCGTCGCCTGCGCATTGATCCAGGTCAAGGCATCGTCCACCACGTCGCTGGTGGCGTAGTTCGTATAATTCATCATGTTGATGCCATTTACGTTCTTGGTCCAGTTCGTGTAGTTCGCAAGGGCCCCGAAAAGCGAGCCGGAGAAATGGGTCCACCCGCCGGTATTCTGCGGACCGTTCAGGCCGCCGCCAAGATGCCATTTGCCGAACTGCGCCATCACGTGGCCGGTGGCGGCATTGTTCAGTGCCCGTGGCAATGTCCACAGCGAGGTGGACAGCGCGGGGCTGTTCTCAATCACATCGCCGACTCCCGTACGAAAGCCGTATTGCCCGGTCAGAATGCAGGCGCGCGTCGGCGAGCATACCGGATACGCATAGGCATCGCGAAAGATCATGCCTTGGGCTGCGAGGGAATTGATGTTTGGCGTGGGCGGAAGGACGGCCCCGGCGTTGGTGTTGTAAAGCGAAGAACTGTCCACTCCGTAATCATCGGCAATGATAAGGAGAATGTTGTTGGGGGCAGCTTGGGCGGCCAGCGCAAGCAGGAAGGATAGCAGCCAAAGAAATCGGCTCATGCGACTATTCATGGGGGTGAACATGGGCTGAACTCGACTGGATTGCCACGTTCCAGGCGGGCACGCGAGCGCCGCGCGCAACCGCTTGCCCGGCTTTGAAATAACCCTGCTGACCCTCTGCCACCTCAAAAAGCTTGCCTGCCTTGTCGCTCATACCACCTCAACCGCAAGCACATATGCTATAGAATGAATAGCTTTTGCGCAATGCGAACACCTATTTTCTCAGGACTTTGTTGCCATAGCTTACCAGCTTCAGATTGTCCGCAGCGGAAGTCTTGGTCAGCACCACCATGTAGGCCTCCCGGTTACTGCCATACACGAAGTCATACATGAAGTCACACAATACATCCTCCATGCCATCGTCGTTGAAGTCGCCCCAAGCCAGAAGTTTGAGACGATAACCCAATTCGCTTTCGGAATCCTCCGGATCAAGCAGGCAATACCGATATGCTTGAAAATGTCTCCAAGCACATCAGCCACGCTCTGGGCAAGCAGGCCAGGGTCCTTGCCAGCCTGTGCGCGGGTCAGCCCGAATTGCTCGGGTATGAAGAAGCTTAGCGGGTATCGGATGGTCGGGAGCTGGGGCATGACGCACAGAAAATATCAAGAAATATGGTTAATCGGGAATGGCGGGGTGAACCGGAACATCAGGCCGGTTGCGCGAGGGTGCCGAGAAAACTGTCCGGCTCGCGCGAATATTCGACGATGAAGCGCGCGACGCCGTACCCAATGAGGAAGACGGCCGACACGGCCCCCGCAGGACGCAGATTCTTCGAGTACCAC
>JBMTVS010000251.1:0-2283 GCA_049451655.1 Kiritimatiellia bacterium
CACCCAAATCTAAACGCGTTTCGCGTTTAGATTTGGGTGTACGAGTATGTGTACGATTACGTGTTGAGATTCCTCCCGTACTTTTACACTTACTCGTACACTCAAATCTCCTCCCTCTTCCCCCCCGCTCTACGCCGGCATCATCCCCGGCGGCAAATTCCCGTGCCCTTGCTGGCCCGGCTGGGGCTTGACGATGCTGACCCGCAGCGGGTAGCGAATCTTCAGGTCGTTATCGAGGAGGATTTCCACCCAGTGTGTGCCTTCCTCCTGAAACTCGACGTTGAGGAAAACCTCGACGTTGGTGGCGGTGGCCTCGGGCGACGGAAGGCGCACGGGAATCTTTTGCCCGTTCACCAGTGGCGTGCTCTGATCCGGCTTGAGGATGCGCGAGTTTTGCACGAACTCGCCTTCGCCGCTGCACCAGCGGGTCACCATGAACAGGCGCGGATAGCGCACCGGTAGTTGCGGAATCATGATGGCGTCGAAAAGGCCGATGAGCATGAACTTGCCGTTGCGTTCCTGGCGCACGTCGTCGCACAAGATCGCCGACTGCAAATCGGGGGCCATAGGGTTCTGGGTCATGTCGAAAATCCTTTCGTTTAGTGACAGAAGTGACGCATGCCGGTGAAGACCATGGCGATGCCGTACTTGTCACAAGCGGCGATCACGTCCTCGTCCTTGCGGGAGCCGCCCGGCTGGATGACATAACGAATGCCCGCCTCCGCCGCGCAATCAATGCTGTCGGGGAATGGGAAGAAAGCATCCGACACCAGCACGCATTCGCCCATGATGCGATCCCTGAAGGCGGCGGGCGAAATCCCGTAGTTCTTCTCGTCCTCCAGCATACGCTTGATGTTTTCCTCGGCGCGGGGCACCGCGAGTTTGCAGAGCGAATCGACGCGGTTCGGCTGGCCCGCGCCCATGCCGAGCAGCATGTAGCAGCCGGGCTCGTACTCGCGCACCAGCACGATTGAGTTCGACTTCACGCGACGCACCGCCTTGATGCCGAAGTCGCCCAGCTCGCGCATCTCCTCCGGAAACAGTTCCGCGGTAGGCGAAACCCAGTGGCCGGCGAGATCGATGTCGCGATCCTGTACCAACAACCCGCCGTTGACCTGGCGAATCATCGGTGCGGGCCGGGCCATCTGGAAAGGCGCGTGCAACTTGAGGATACGGAGGTTCTTGCTCTTCGCGCGGAGGAAGTCGAGCGCCTGCGGTTCGTAGTCCGGCGCGATGACCACCTCGACGAAGCGGCCCGCGAATAATTCGGCCGTGGCCATGTCCATGGTTTCCGTCACCGCGATGACGCTGCCGAAGGCCGAGACCGGATCGCCCGACCAGGCGGCTTCGAAGGCTTGGGCAAGGGTTTTGCCGGTGGCGAATCCGCAGGGGTTGCTGTGCTTGATGATGGCCACGCCGGGCGCGCCGACCAATTCGCGGGCGGATTCGAGGGCGGCATCGGCGTCGAGGTAGTTGTTATAGGACATTTCCTTGCCGTGCAGCATTTCGGCGTGGGCGATACAAGCCTCGACGGGATTCGGGTCGCGGTAGAATGTCGCATCCTGGTGCGGGTTTTCACCGTAGCGGAGCTTCTCGCCGGCCGGCATAGCCAGTACGAACGGTGCGGTGGCTTCCGGCGTGTGGCCCGCCAGGTAGCGGGCAATAGCGGCGTCATAACGGGCCTGCTGGGCATAGACTTTTTGCGCGAGGGTGAGACGAAATGCCGGGGTCGTGTCGCCGTTATTCGCTTCCATTTCGGCGATGACCTTGTCGTAGTCGGCCGGGTCGGTCACCACGGTCACCGACGCATGATTCTTCGCCGCCGAGCGGAGCATGGTCGGCCCGCCGATGTCGATGTTCTCGATGGCCTCCTCGAAGGTCACATCCGGTTTCGCAATGGTTGCCTCGAACGGATACAGGTTCACGCACACCAGATCGATGGCGTCGAGGCCATGTTCCTTCATGGTCGCGATGTGTTTGGCGTCATCGCGCCGGAAGAGCAGTCCCGCGTGCACATTCGGATGAAGCGTCTTCACGCGTCCGTCCAGCATCTCCGGAAAACCGGTGAAGTCCGACACATCGCGCACCGCCACCCCCGCATCCGCCAACGCCTTCGCGGTGCCGCCGGTCGAGAGAATTTCGACGCCCTTATCGACCAAAGCCTTGGCAAACGCGACGACCCCGGCCTTGTCGGAAACACTGATTAATGCACGCTGGATGGACATATATGAAACCTCGTCTGAAATTGATTAAATGGGCTAGCTATCAAGTAAAGGATGAAGC
>JBMTVS010000252.1:0-2277 GCA_049451655.1 Kiritimatiellia bacterium
TTACTTCCGGGTGATAACCTAGCGCGATGGCACGGTGGGTGAGGTAGTAGGGGTCGACCCCGATGCAATGTCCGCCGACCAGGCCGGGATGATACTTATGAAAGTTCCATTTGGTGCCGGCGGCGGCGAGGACCTCGTCGGTGTTGATGCCAACGAGGCGGAAAATTTTCGAGAGCTCGTTCATGAGGGCGATGTTCAAGTCGCGCTGCACGTTCTCGATCACCTTGGCGGCCTCGGCGGTCTTGATGTTGGCGGCGCGGTGGACACCGGCCCGGGTGGCTTTCTCATAGACTTGGGCAGCGCGCTCGCAGGCGGCGGGGTTGTGTCCGCTGACGATTTTCACCACGGTGCGCACGGTGTGTTGTTTATCGCCGGGATTAACGCGTTCTGGCGAGTAGGCTAGGTCGAAGTCGCCGAGCTTGAGCCCGGAGGTTTTCTCAAGAATGGGCAGGCAGAATTCCTCGGTGAGGCCGGGGTAGACGGTACTCTCGTAAGCCACCAGCATGCCCTTCCTGAGGATGGAACCGACCAGTTCGGAGCTGGAGCGGAGGGGTTCGACGTCGGGCTGGAGGGATTCGGTTACCGGGGTCGGAACGGCCACAATCAGGAAGGTGGCGTCGGCGAGGTCCTTGATGTCGGCGGTAAAGGAGAGGTTGGGGTTCGCCAGTTCCCCGGCAGTGGTTTCTCCGGTATGGTCACGTCCGGCTTTGAGCTCATCGACGCGCTTTACGCTTATGTCGAAGCCGATAACACGATAATGCTCGGCCAGCGCCGCAGCCAGCGGCATGCCTACATAACCAAGGCCAATAAGGCCAATCGTCTCTGATGTTGCACTCATAAATAATCCTTAAACTCGCTCCAAGTGTGATTTATGCCCAAGCCAGATTCAATTCAATATTCCCCGGAGCCATGTCATCAGTGTTCTTGCGCTACTCAAGCTTCCTCCGTATAACTGTCGCCCCATGAACCAACCGGAAAAAATTGATGTTTCGTACGTGGCACACCTCGCCAGAATTTCGTTGGCGGAGGAGGAGCAGGGGATGTTCCAGGAGCAGTTGGAGCATATCCTGGAACACGTAAACAAGTTGAACGAACTGGATGTGGCGGGCATCGAGCCGATGGCTCACGCCATTCCGGTTAAAAACCGCTTCCGTGAGGATGTGCCGCGCGAGGGACTTGAGCATGATGCGGTAATGGGCAACGCGCCCTCCGCCAAACACGAGCAATTTTTTGTGCCGAGGATCATCGAATAGCATGAGCGCACTTTATTCCCTCACCATTTCGGAAACGCTGGAGGCATTGGGTAACAAGGCATGCTCCTCCGAGGAGGTCACGCAAGCCTACCTAAATCGTATCGATACTACCGATGACCAGATCGGCGCATTTCTCCATCTCGACCGTGAGCAGGCATTGGCCGATGCGCGGGCCGCGGACGCGAAGCGCAAGGCGGGCGATGCGGGGCGTTTGCTCGGGGTGCCCCTGGCCATGAAAGATGTGCTAAACGTGAAGGGGCAGCCCTGCACCTGTGGCTCCAAAATCCTGCAAGGTTACATCTCGCCGTACGATGCGACTGCGGTGACCAAACTGCGCGCGGAAGGCGCGGTGATCATGGGGCGCTTGAATATGGACGAATTCGCCATGGGTTCGAGTAATGAGAACTCGGCCTACAAGCCGGTGCGAAATCCGTTCAATCTCGCCAAGGTGCCCGGCGGCTCGAGCGGCGGCTCGGCGGCGTCGGTGGCCGCCGATCAGGTTACGGCCAGTTTAGGTTCAGACACGGGCGGATCGATTCGTCAGCCCGCCTCATTCTGTGGGGTGGTGGGCGTCAAACCTTCATACGGCCGCGTTTCGCGCTATGGACTGACCGCCTTTGCTTCATCGCTCGACCAGATCGGCCCGTTTACCAAGGACGTGGCCGACGCGGCCCTGTTGACCGAAATAATCTGCGGAGTCGATGCTGCCGATTCGACCTCAGTGCCTGAGCCGGCACCGGCGCTGCTCGAAACGATGAAAAGCGGCATCAAGGGCATGAAGATCGGTCTGCCGCGCGAATTTTTCACTGGCGGCATGGATGCGGAGGTCGAGCAATCGGTGCGCGATGCTCTTGAGGTTTGCACTTCGCTCGGCGCCGAAGTGGTGGACATATCGCTGCCACATACCGAGTATGCCATCGCGACGTATTACATCATCGCGACCGCTGAGGCCTCGGCTAACCTGGCGCGATTCGATGGTGTGCGTTACGGCAACCGCATCAATGGGGCGGATCCAATCGATATG
>JBMTVS010000253.1:0-2270 GCA_049451655.1 Kiritimatiellia bacterium
GCATTACCCGTGACCTGACCATTTCGATGAACAAGCCGCTGCGTCATCGTGGCTACACGCTATATCAGCAGTCGTACCGCGAGTTGCCGGAAGGTGAGGAGGCCTCGACGTTTGCGGTGACGCTGAACTTCGGGCGGCTGTTACCCTACGTTTCGACCGGCATCGTGTTTCTGGGCATGGCGGTTCATTTTGTGATGATGTTGATCAAGCATGCGCGCAAGCGGGTCAAGCGCGCGCCGCTGGCGGTGGGAGGTGCGGCGTGAAGGCTTTGCGCATGAATATGATGCTGAGTGTGCTGGCGCTTGGTTTGTTTTCGCTGGTCGCGCAAGGTGAGAAAATTTCGGCGGAGAGCATGGCGCGGTTGCCGGTGCTTGAAGGCGGGCGCATCATGCCGTTCGATTCCTACGCGCGGCTGAAGCTGCTGCAGTTCTCGGGCAAGAGCAGTTATGAGGAAACGAGCGGCTTGGACTGGATGGCGCAGTTACTCTTCCGGCCCGAGACCATGCAGGGCGCGCAAGTGTTCATGATCAATCATCCCGAGGTGCCGGAGGCGCTGGGGATTGATCCGGGCGACCGCAGGCGATTCAGCTTTGCCGAGTTACATACGGGTCTGGCGAAGTTGCATGAGATGGCGACGGCGGCCTTCGAGATCGCGGACGAGGAGCGGTCACCGGTGGAGAAGGAAATCCTGCGGGTCTACCAGAACATCACCGAATACGCCGAGCTGGTTCAGGCGTTTCAATTCAGCGAGCCGCACGCTGATTTTGTGCTGGAGAACGGGGAGCTGGCGGATTTATTGGAACTGCCGGTGGGGGAAAAGCATTCCTTTCTCGATGTTTTTCTGCGGGCATCGCGGATGTCCGGGGTGATGAGCGAGGTGGAGGGGTTGCCGCGCGAGCAGTGGACGGACACCCAGCGCGCAGCCTTTCAGCTGTCATCCTTGCTCTATCAATGGAGCCAACATCACCGGGCTTTGCCGCCGGTGATGTTACCGTTGCACGGGCATGGCGATGAGGATTGGGTCGGGCCGTGGGATATTCTGGCCATGGGGTTGGTCACGCCGGAGTTGCGGCGCGAGGTCGCGTTGTTGCAGGACGTGGCGCGGGCCTATCGCAGCGGCGCCCAGCTCGACTTTGATTTGGCCGCGAAAAATTTTGAACGGTCGGTATTGAAGCGGGCGCACGACAGTCGCGGCATCCGGCATTTGGACACCGAGGTGATGTACAATCGCTATGATTTGTTCTACCGCGCGAAGATATTTTACGGGCTGGCCTTTCTGGCCGGTTTGACCGGAATTCTGACCAACTGGAAGTGGATGCGTTATGCCGGTGTGGTTCTAACCATTGCGGGCGCGGCTCCGCATCTGGTCAACATGATCTGGCGCATGATGATCATGGGGCGGCCGCCGATGACCAATCTTTACGCGACCTTTATTTTCGTGGGTATCATTATCGCCTTACTGGGACTGGTTGTGGAGTGGTTTCAGCGCAACAACCTGGGCACGGTGCTGGCGAGTTTTTCGGGGTTGGCCCTGCTGATGGTGGCGGCTCGTTTCGTGCCGCAGGGGGATACCATGGCGGTGGTGGTGGCGGTGCTGGATTCCAATTTCTGGCTGGCTACGCACGTGGTGACGGTGACGATTGGTTATGCCGGCTGCGTGGCGGCTGGGGTAGCGGGGCATGTTTATCTCTTGCAGGCGATTGGCAAGCCGGAGGGTCATCCTGCCTTGCGTTCGAGCATGAAGGCAATTTACGGGCTGCTGGCCTTCGGGCTGATATTCTCCTTCCTCGGCACGATGCTGGGCGGGGTTTGGGCGGATCAGTCGTGGGGTCGTTTCTGGGGCTGGGATCCGAAAGAAAACGGGGCCCTGTTGATCGTGCTGTGGTGCGCGTTGTTGTTCCACGCACGGCTGGGCGGGATGATTGGTCCGGTGGGGATGGCGGCGGGCAGTATTTTCGGGGTGATTATCGTGATTTTCGCCTGGCTGGGCGTCAATTTGCTGGGCGTTGGCTTGCATTCCTATGGCTTCACTTCGGGCTTGGCGCGGGGCATGTGGACCAGCATCGCGATCGAGGTGCTTTTCATGGCAGTGACGGTGCCGTTGGCGTTGCGGAAGAAGAAGCCGAACATTGCCGGGACTTGAGCGATGCGAGCGTAGTTTCCTGTTCTTCCTCACTTCCACCACGCCATCCACCGCCTAACGGCGGCAGCTACGGGCGTTTTGTTCCCGAACCCCGAACTCCGAAAACCCTTTCATGGACTTTCGGCCC
>JBMTVS010000254.1:0-2258 GCA_049451655.1 Kiritimatiellia bacterium
TCGCTGGATGACAACTTCAATCACCTCGATGCGCTGCGCAGCGACGCTTATGCCGCATTCTGGTGCAGGGTCGGGCTAAAAACCAACCCGCTTCACCCGAAACCGGCCACGCCTTCCTGGATGAGCATCGGCGTCGATGAAGACGGAGGTATTGCCCGGGAGCTTGAGGCCGACGGTTCGGTCACGCTGCAGGCCGGCTATATCGACCCGGCCAAGACCATCAACGCTGCCATGAACTGGGAGGTCGGCGACCCCATGGTCATCTGGTTGCGCTCGGGACTAGATGGTTTTTACTTCGAAGAAGGAGAGCGTCTCGAACTCGAAAATCTCTCGATCGAGGCCGTTCCACATTACGCCATCAAGGTGCGCGGGGTGGAGCAGGTCTCCTTGAACGCGTGCGAGGTCGCGCCCATGCCCGGTGCCATGCTTTCAAGCTCCGCCGACGGCATCGACATCCAGCAGTCACGTAACATTCGCATCCAGGATTGCCGACTGGTGGCCACCGGAGATGATGCCATCTCACTCCTGAATCACGGTCATGGCGCGAACGGCGAGCAGCACGAGAACAAGTTCCCGCCGCCCTACCCCGAAACCAACGAACGCGTGCTCATTCGCAACAGTCACATCGAAGGTGGCAACCGCAACGGCATCCTGTTGCTGGCCAACGACGCCGAGGTTATCGGCAACAAAATCCTGCACACCCGCCAATACGGTCTCAAGTTCACCGGCGACCGCACGCTCATCGAGGCAAACACCTTTCGCGAAGTAGGCACCTTCGCCGCCTATCGCCATATCACCGATGAACTCAATACGGGCATTATCGGCTCCGACGAATGGGTGCAGCGCGATGCCATCATCAAAAACAACCACCTCGAGGATTGGCATAACATGCCCGGCATCCTTCTCAAGTCCGTGCAGGGAGCGGTCGTGACCGGCAACCGTTTCGTAATGAATGACCCGGACGCCATCGCCACCCAGCCCGTGAACGCCTATCTCACCTACCTACCCGCCATCTGCGTCACCCACGGCGAAGGTGGACGAAGCGATTCCTCCGATTTGTTTATCGAAAACAACACCTTTTCGCCGTCGACCTGGCACCCTGACCATCCTCCTATTTATCGTAGCCCTGAACGTTGAGTTTTATCAGCCGTAGGCGGATCCGCCTCCGGCGGGGATGTTGAAGATTGTTGAAATTTTCCATTTGACCCCATACGCCATTTACGTATCTTTTCGTCAGTTTTTCGTTAAGTGAAAAACCGGTGTCATTATTGATAATGCATCCAGAGTGGCGCGAGGGATCTGGCCCTTGGACCGCCCAGCAACCTGGTCCGCATCACGGACAAAGGTGCCAACGCCAGCCCCGGCGAAATCCGGGGAAACGATGAGTCCCGGATGTCCGGGAAATCGCTGGCCGGTCCCTCTCCCGCTCTGGTGTGGTCTGTCTTGACGCCAATAGAACCATCCACAAAGGAACGAAGGGAAACAACATGAAGCTAGAAACCATCTGCCTGCATGGCGGCCAGCAACCCGACCCCACCACCTCATCCCGCGCAGTGCCGGTTTACCGCACTACCGCCTACCAATTCCGCGATACGGAACACGCCGCGAATCTTTTCGCGCTGAAGGAATTGGGTAATATCTACACCCGCTTGATGAACCCGACCACCGACGTGCTTGAGAAGCGGGTCTGCCTGCTCGAAGGCGCACATGAAATGGCTGGCCTCGGCGTCGCATCCGGCACCTCGGGCATCTTCTACTCCATCATCAACCTTGCCGAGGCCGGTGACAACATCGTCTCCGCCCGCAACCTCTACGGTGGCACCTACACCCAGTTCAACGACATCCTGCCCGCACTTGGGATCAAGGTTAAGTTCGTCGACTCCACCGATCCGGCAAACTACGCCAAAGCAATCGACGACAAGACCCGCGCGGTCTTCTGCGAAACGGTATCGAACCCGGCTCTTGAAGTGACGGACCTCGAGGCCGTGGCGAAAATTGCCCACGACCATGGCATTCCGCTCATCGTGGACGCGACCTTCTCGACGCCCTACCTGACCAATCCCATCGCGCATGGCGCCGATATTGTCGTGCACTCGCTGACCAAGTGGTTTGGCGGTCACGGAACCGGCATCGGCGGCGTGGTCGTCGATTCCGGCAAGTTCAACTGGGCTGGTGGCAAACATCCTCTGTATGACCGCCCCGACAGCTCGTATCACGGTTTGCGCTGGGGGCATGACCTCCCCGCACCGCTAGCCCCA
>JBMTVS010000255.1:0-2219 GCA_049451655.1 Kiritimatiellia bacterium
CCGGCTCATTCGACTTACGTACATCGTGAGAATATTCGCGCAAAGTCTCCGTAATCGCCTCCACCACCAATGCATGCTCCCGCCGCTCCTTCGAACTCGCCTTCAAGGCCGAGGCAAGCCACGCATCGTCGTCCTCGCTCGCCCCGCGCGGACGTGTTCCCGCCAACGCCTCGGTGCGGATCCGTGTTCCCTGGCGATGATACAACCGTTCCGGCGAGGCCCCGATGAAGGCGATCTCGTTGCCATAATTAAAGCTGAAATGAAAACTGTCCGGCGTGCATTCGTAAAGTCGTTGCAGCAGTGCCATAGGCATCAGGCGATCCTCGAAATCAAAGGCGCAGCGGCGGGCCAGCACCACTTTATCCATCCGACCCTTGCTCATCGCTGCTTGCGCCGCGCATACCATACCATGCCATGCGTTCTGTTCCGGAAGATTAACCCGGCCGAGCGGCGCGGGTAAATGCGCGGCCTCGAGCTTGGGCGGGGTCATCATTGGCGTGAGTTGAAGTTTTAGGAGATGAAGATTCCGTTCGATTTCCGGTGACACGACCAGATTGATGGCTAGCCGGGATGCTTTTTCATCACGAATCAATTCAATCGCCGGCAGCACAAAGCGCACGCGACCAAAGCGCGCCCAGGTGGAATCACCCGACCGGTTCTCCTCTTGAAATCGCATGCCGCCATAATAACGCATGCCTTCCGGAAGCTGTTTGACGTTCGCGAATACGTAATCCAGGGCCTCGCGCAGCGTGACATCCTCGTCCTTGTAGCGAAGCATGTCCGCGCATCCCATGGCGGCGATCTGAAGGCGACGCTCGCGGTTGCTGCAGTACATGCGGATGAGATGATCGTGATGGCTGAGCCAGGCCAGCGGATCGGTATCGGGAATGATGGCCTCGAGGCGAAGACTTTTGGGTGTATCACGCTGATACTGCTCGAGCGCGCGCGTCAAACCGGCGGCAGCTTCCTCAATGCTCGCGAATGAACCAATAACCGGATGTTGCATCGCCCTACTCCGCGGCGGGACGGTCACCCTGATAGATGCTGGCGATGCCGAAGGTCAGCGGCGTAGCCACCGTGTTCTCAAAACCTGCCGCGCGCATGATGGCCAGGAAGTCGTCGCCGCTGGGAAAGGTTTCGATGGTGCGGTTCAGGTATGTGTACGCCTTACGGTCGCCCGACAACATCCCGCCGATCACCGGCAGGATGTGGCGCAGGTAGAAGAAATATAGCGGACGGAATAGCGGATTGCCCGGCGTGGAGAATTCGAGAATAAGGGCGCGTCCGCCCGGCTTCAGCACGCGGCATACTTCACGTAACGCCTCGGTGACATTCAGCACATTGCGGATGCCAAACGACATGGTGGCAACGTCAAACGCGCGATCGCTTTCCGGGATCGACATGGCGTCACCGGTCTTAAGCGTAACGCGCTCCTCCCAGCCCAACCGGGCGATTTTCTTGCGACCGAAATCCAGCATGCCTTCCGACATATCCACGCCCACCGCCTTATTGATACGGGGCGTTACCACCATGAGCGATAAAATCTGATCCGCCGTGCCGGTCGCGATGTCCAGCAGGACCATATCCCGCCCCGCCGGGATCAACTTGCCCATGCGTTTACGCCAGGCCACATCGCGGCGGAACGAAAGCAGGCGGTTGAGCAAGTCATATCGCGGGGCGATACGATCAAACATATGCCAGACCTGCTGCCGCGAAGGCTCGTCGGAAAGGCCGGTCTGGTGTTGGTAGTCGTTGGGCATGAAATAGAAATAAACCACAGCCCAATGCCGAAATCAACAGGTCATGGTGCCCGGGGCGGGACTCGAACCCGCACGCCATTGCTGGCAAGGGATTTTAAGTCCCTTGTGTCTGCCATTTCACCACCCGGGCAGGAATTGAACGTCGCTTTGTGTGCGCAAAGTTTATAGCTGACTGCATTGCCCCTCGCAATGCCCCTTTTTGTCCGGCGGACTTAATTGGCTCCACCAACATCGCTATGTCCTCAAGCATGACTCGCGCATTATGTTAATAATCCAAAGTGCGGGGACGCAGAAAGTTTCGCCTTAATTCCAAGCATTGGAATGTAATTCGCCAGGATTTTCCAATCATTGTAAATCACCGGGTTACGATGGATACAATGACTGAAACCTGTATCTTTTTGATCTGATATCCTTGATGGCTGATTTTGATGCCATCACAGAGGAAACAGGTGCCGCAGA
>JBMTVS010000256.1:0-2188 GCA_049451655.1 Kiritimatiellia bacterium
CCTCATCCAGTAAGTCGCCGAACGCAGTGAGCGGGCCGCTGCCGGTCAGGATTGATTCTCCCTCGTCCACCATCGCTTTCATGGCCAGCAGCGATTCCTCGTTACTGCCGGTTTTCTTTTTCTGGTCCTGCAGGATTTTTTCCGCCGAACTTTCGGTGCCGAGATAAAACATCATCAAGCTGTTTTCGAGCTCCTGGCGACGCCCGGCGCTGAGCGCTAATTCGCGGGTGGTCACAGTGCCGTTGGGATGAAAATCATACCGGCGAAATCCGCCGTAGGCCGCTTCGTACTGATCCTGCCAACCACCGGCATCCCCCACCCGCTCGCGCTCGATGTGAATCGCCTGGCGGGCCAACTCCTCGGCGGTAACGCTGGCGCCCCGATAGGTGTGCAATGCGTTGAGCATGCCGACGGTAAATGAGGACGAGGAACCAAGGCCGGTTTGACCGGGCAGATCTGCCACGTGCGAAATTTCCACCCCATCGCGTTGATCCAGCATCAGCAGGGTCTCGCGGATGAGCGGATGCTGAAACTCCTCCGGGGTCAGCACCGACTCGGTACGCGAGTAGGTGGCGCGAAAGCGGTGTTTGAAGAATTGAGTCAGGTGATGGACCGATATGTAGCAGTACTTGTCGATGGTTGTGGCCAGCACCGCGCCGCCGTGCTTCTCGAAGAAACCGGAAAAGTCCGTGCCGCCGCCGAAAAAGCTGAGCCGGAAGGGCGTGCGTGCGATGATCATGCCAGCGCGACCTCGCCGCTCTGCACCTGCTTGATGAATGTTTGGACGGTTTCCATAGTTGTGGGGAGTTTAACCATGCTCGCCGCCTTGTCCACCTTCAGTTCGGCCCGCACCACGGGATGCTCATGCACGTCGTCCGGCAAGGTTCGTCCCGCGAGCTCCGCCGCCGCCCGCACGGAGATGGTTCCGCGCGCAGAAATATTCAACAGAGGCGTATCGGCGATCTTTCCTTTCGCTAAATCAAACACGATGCGGGCGAAATCGCGCGTATCCATATATTGGAAGGTTGAGTCCGGATGCACAAAAAGCGGGCCGCCCGAAAGAATATCGTAGATGGCATTCTTTTTTAGTCCCGGACCAACAAATCCGCCCATCCGGATTAACGAATAATCCGCCGCATAATGCCGCACCAACTGTTCAGCTAGCCATTTATGAAAGCCGTAGCGGGTCATGGTTCCGGGGTCGAGTTCCGTATCCTCCCCATTCCTCGCCGGGTCGCCCTCGTCCGGATAAATCGCCCCGCTGGAAAGGTGGATGAATTTTTTCGCCCTAAAATCCTGTAACAACCGCATCACCGAGGTCACCGAAAGCTCGAACCCCTTCTCCGGCTCGCGCTCATCGATAAACTTGCGGGAATTGCCGCCAGCATTGATCAGCACATCCGCCGAAGCGCCCTTCAGCTCCGCGTGATTATCCCGGGTCACCTCCAGACAATCCAACCCACGCGCCCGCGCCTCCGCCGCCACCGCCGAACCGATAAATCCACGCGCACCGATGATGATGCAACTTGTCATGCCCGCCGCGCGTGAATCATCAAACCTGTGCCGACGTAGGCCGGAAATAAATTTCCGGCCAAATTAATGGCGCGGCTGAGCAACGACCACTTGCCGAAGGTGTAATACAGGCAATCAACCTGCCAGCCGGCATTGTTGAGCAACTTGGTGGCGGTGTAATCGGTAAAACTATAGAGGTGCAGAAGATCGATGCGCTCAATGCGGCGGCAAAACGGCGAGAGGACATTGGGCAAACTGACCAGAATGCGATCCGTGGGGATAGACCGGAGAATCATGGTCGGATTTTCGAGATGTTCCAGAATGTCGAAAGCCGTGGTGATGTCATAATCGGCCCCGCTCAATGCGGGCAATCCATGATTCAAGTCAGCGGTAATATCCGCATCAGGCGAAGCATCCAAAACCGTGCGGCTTTTCGCCACCGACCAGGCATCCCGCAACTGCCGCTCGTAGGCGTTGTCCTCACCGAACCCGCTCCCGCCGATATCAAGCACGCGCAATCCGGCGAGGTCACTTTTAATCACATCAGCTTTTGATTTCATTTTATCTGCGAGCCCTCACTTCAAAACCCCAGCTAAATGGCTGCCCAAAAGACAACACATGGGCCAGCCACCAATACCAGAGGTAACGTTGCGTGCATCCGTACATGCTCACATGG
>JBMTVS010000257.1:0-2174 GCA_049451655.1 Kiritimatiellia bacterium
CCGGCGATCGCGCGGCGCGCGCGGCGCGCAACGTTCAAGGAATTGTGGGGCGGAAAAGGCTGAAGACCTTCCCGCCGGGTTCCCACCCACAAGCGTGTATACTCGTCGATCGTATCCGGCTCAGCCATTCCCGCCCATCAATCCAAAATCGCAAATCCAAAATCCAAAATCGTCAAGACTCAGCCGTTCCCGCCTCACAACCCACGTTCAGCCCTTTTTCCCGAACATTCTGTCGGCTGCCCATTTTCCACCGCCGTACAGCAGGAAGAAGATCATGACAGCGAGGTAGAGCAGGGCGAGTTCCTTTTTGGCGAACGGGTCGGCTCCGTGACGAATGAAAGCGGCCACGACCATAGTCACGCCGATGAACAACGCGCTAACGCGGGTGCCGAGGCCGAGGGCGAGTGTGATGCCACCGACCAGTTCAGCCAGTGCGGCCGCCCAGGCGAAAAACTCCGGCATGGGAAAACCCATGCTGCCCACGCCTTCGGTGAATTTGGCCATTCGACCTTCCTCGAAGATTTTACCGTAACCATGGGTGGCCATCATCAGACCGGATGATACGCGCAATATAAAAAGTCCCAGCTGTTCGAGCATTTCCTTCATGTTCACTCTCCTTATTGATGCACAAAATCTACCCTAGCCAGACGGAACCATCAAATCCCTATATAATCACATTGATGAAGTGGTGGTGGTTCTCTATTTTTCACCCATGGCAAATCAAATGAGAATAGCGAGGCTGGGGGAAGGCGCGGAATTTCCATGATGGTCAAAATCTGGG
Organism: Kiritimatiellia bacterium; assembly: GCA_049451655.1. Taxonomy (GTDB): domain Bacteria; phylum Verrucomicrobiota; class Kiritimatiellia; order CAIVKH01; family CAIVKH01; genus CALMUP01. The sequence goes on from JBMTVS010000257.1 coordinate 782, forward strand.
ATCCGAAGGCGACGCAGGGCGATACCGGGCCGTTTCTGGTGCGGCATCATTACAAGTTGGCCTTGCTGTTTTTCGCGCTGGCGTCGCTGGTGGCGTTCGGGCCCGCGCCGGAGGGGTTGGATGTTGGCGCGCAACGGGTTTTGGGCGTGTTCGTGTTGTGCGTATGCTTGTGGGTCACCGGGTTGATTCCTCTGCAGATCACTTCGATTCTAGCCATCATACTTCTTCCGCTACTGAACATCATGTCGAGTGCGGAGGCGTTTTCGTTATTCGGGAACCAGGCTGTCTTTTTTATTCTCGGCGCGTTTATCATTTCGGCGGCGCTGATTGATTGCGGGTTGTCGACGCGGCTGACTTGTCTGGCGCTTAACCGTTTCACGGCATCGCCGGCACGTCTGCGCGATGCGGTGCTGTTCATCGGTGCCTTCGCCAGTTTTTGGATGAGCGAACATGCCGTGGCGGCGATGTTGTTTCCGATCGTTTTGCGCATGGTGCAGGCCCTGGGCTTGAAGGCGCATGTGAGCCGTTTCGGGCAGAGTTTTTTCTTCGCGCTAGCCTGGGGCTGCATCATTGGTGGCATCGCGACTTACTTGGGCGGCGCCCGCAATCCGCTGGCGGCGGGCATTTTGTTCGCCGAACGCGGTATTGAGATCAGCTTCATTCGCCTGCTTTCGGCATCGTTTCCGATCGTAATCGTCGCGCTGACCGCGGCGTGGCTGTTGTTGCGATTCGCGTTTCCAGCGGAAGAAGTGGACATCAAGGCCGCACATGCCGAGCTGACCAAAGAGTTGAGCTTGATCGGTCCGGTGTCCGCGCGCGAATGGAAAGTCGGGCTGGTCGCGTTGTTGACCATCCTCGCCTGGGTGTTTGCTTACCGGATCGTCGGGTTGGCGACCATCGCCTTGCTGGCGGTGGCGGCGTTGTTTGTTTTGCGGCTGGTGCGTTGGTCGGATATCGAGAGCAACGTGAACTGGGGTATCATCCTGATGTACGGTGGCGCGATCGCGCTCGGGTCGGCGCTGCACACCACCGGCGCTTCGGCGTGGCTGGTCGGCAACACGATTGGTCAGTACGATCTGACCCCTTTCCAGCTTATTTTGATTCTCGGCATCCTTTCACTGGTCTTGACCGAATTCATCAGCAACGCGGCCGTGGTCTCCGTGCTGATGCCGGTAGGACTGGGGCTGGCCGACACCATGGGTCTTTCCCTGGAGGCGGTTACGCTCGCCATCGCTTTGCCCTCCGGACTCTCCTACGTCATGCCCATGGGCACCCCGGCCACCGCAATCGCCTTCAGCTCCGGCTACATTCCGCGTGGCCGCTTCATCCGCTTCGGGTTTCTAATGAACCTCTTCCGCCTCATCGCCTTCATCCTCGTCGCCTGGCTCTACTG
>JBMTVS010000258.1:0-2172 GCA_049451655.1 Kiritimatiellia bacterium
GAGGGACTGCCTCAGGCCTTTACCATTGGGGAGGACTTTTTGGCAGGGGCGCCGTCTTGTTTGGTTTTGGGCGACAATCTTTTTTATGGCGCACGCTTGAGCGAGAGCTTCCGCTCGGCCTCGGCGGCTCCGGGCGCCACGCTGTTCGCGTATCATGTGTCCGATGTCCGTGCCTATGGGGTGATCGAATTGGACGAGGCGGGCAAGGTGCTTTCGCTTGAAGAGAAGCCGCCACATCCGCGTTCCGGTTATGCGGTGCCGGGGATTTACTTCTGCGATGAGCGGGCGCCGCAGTTCGCCGCCGGGCTCAAACCCTCCAAGCGCGGCGAGACGGAAATTCTCGACTTGGCGCGCTGTTATCTCGCGGAGGGGGCGCTGCGCGCGGAAAAATTCGGCCGCGGCACAGCGTGGCTCGACACGGGAACAGCGGAGTCGCTGCTCGATGCGGCGTCCTTTGTCCACGCCATCCAATCGCGCCAAGGCCTGATGATCGCTTGCTTGGAGGAGATTGCTTACCACCAAGGTTGGTTGAGCAAAGACCAGTTGGCCGAGAGGGCTCAGGCGCTCGGAAAATCTTTCTACGGACAATATCTCCGCCGCATTGCGGATTGAGCTGCGAATTCTGCTACTCCTCACACGCCACTCGTCACCCGTCACTTCGTCTTATGATCCTCGACACCCACGACAACCTCCGCCATTACGCCGGCCTTTTTCGCGGCGTTGACCCGCAGCCGCTGTTTGACTGGCTGGCCACATGTCGTGATATCCCGCCCGGACAGAAGGTGGACTTTGCTGGCGACAAACTCTTCGCCAAGACGCTGCGGCAAGACACGGGGACGCGGGACGCCTTCAAATGGGAGACCCACCGCGAATACATCGATCTGCAATACGTCCTCGGCGGTGGAGAAGTCATCGAGTGGGCGCCCGCGTCCAAGCTGGTGGCGGACGGGAGTTACGATGAGAAGACGGACTTCCAGTTTTACGCGCCCGCAGAGGCTGATGCGCTGCTCACGATGAAGGATGGACTCTTCACCTTTCTTTTTCCGTCGGACGGCCACAAACCGCTGGTGGCCGACGGGAGCAATCGCTACGTGCACAAGGTGATCGCGAAGATCCACAAGTCCTTGCTGGTGATTTGACCGACCGTCGCCGGGGACGGCGACGCTACAAAGTGAGGAAGGCGCCCTGCGGGGCGCCTTTTTTGTGCTCCGATCAGTCGAAAATGAGAAAGAGATACACGCCGAAGATGACGATATGCACAGCCCCCTGCAGCATGTTCGTGCTGCCTTGGCCGAAGGTGAGCATGGAAACCATGAGGGTAATGAATAGCAGCAGCATTTCCGGTTCCCCGAGCCCGAGGATGACCGGTTGGCCGGTATATAGGCCAATCCCGAGGGCAGCCGGGATGGTCAGTCCGATCGTGGCGAGGACGGACCCGAGGAGGATATTGACCGAGCGTTGGAGTTGGTTTTTCAGTGCGGCCTGCACCGCAGCGAGTCCCTCGGGCGCGAGAATGAGGCAGGCCACGACAAGTCCGCCGACCGCGACCGGCACTCCGGTCGTGGTGGTGGCAAAATCGAGCACTCCGGCCAATTTCTTGGCCAGAATGACCACCGGCACGATGTACGCCAGCAGGAGAAGGGCGTGGAAACCGTTTCCGTAGGGTGAGTGCTCTTCCACGTGCGGGGACTCTTCCTCGGGGGCGGTGAAAAATCCGCGGTAGCGGCTGGTCTGCACGAGGAGAAACACGGCGTAAATGGCCACCGAGAGAATCACCAGCGCGATGGCGTGTCCGGTCGCGAATTCGCCGAATGCGCCCGACTTGGTGAAGTCCGGCAGAACCATGCCGATGAGCGCCAAGGGGATAATCATGGAGAGGTAAGACCCGGCGCCACGGATGTTGAAGGATTGCTCGCTGAACTTGAGGCCGCCGAGAAGAAGACAGGCACCGACCAGAGCGGTGAGCACGATCATGATGACCGAATACATGGTGTCCCTAGCAAGGGTCGGCTGCTCACCCTGCAGCATGAGCGATCCGATCATGAGGACCTCGAGACTGATCACCGAGAAGGTCAGAATCATGGTGCCGTAGGGTTCCCCGAATCGTTCGGCGAGCACATCGGCATGGCGAACGACGGCGAAAGCAGCGAAAAGAATTGCGGCGCAAATCCA
>JBMTVS010000259.1:0-2163 GCA_049451655.1 Kiritimatiellia bacterium
GGTTTCCATCTTGCTTCGGCATTGGCCTGTCTGCTGGGCGCGATCCTGCTGCAGATTGGCACCAATTTCAGTAATGACCACGCTGATTTCATAAAGGGTGCCGACACACCGGATCGCGTCGGGCCGGCGCGCGCAGTAGCCAGCGGCTGGATTACGCCGCGGCAGATGCTGATCGCGACCTGGATCGTTTTCGGGTTGGCTGCGCTGGTCTGCGGTTATCTGGTCACCCGCGGCGGCTGGCCGCTAATCGTGGTCGGTGTTGTTTCCATCGCCGCGGGACTGGCTTACACGGCGGGTCCGTTACCTCTGGCTTATGTGGGTCTGGGCGATTTGTTCGTGCTCATTTTCTTCGGCCCGGTGGCGACGGCAGGCACCTACTACGTGCAAACGCAGAGCTTTTCCTGGCTGCCGGCGCTAGCCGGGTGCGGTCCAGGCTTACTTGCGGTGGCGATTCTGGTGGTGAATAATTTGCGCGATATCGAAGGCGATCGCAAAGCGGGCAAACGAACACTGGCGGTGCGTTTCGGCGTTCGCTTTTCGCGTCTTCAATATGGATTTTGCATTCTCGCGGCGGCCGTAATTCCCTATTTAATTGTATCGCAATACGCGCCACAGCGGCGTAATGCGCTTATGGCGTGCCTGATTCTTTTCGCAGCTTGGCCGGTGATGCGCCTGATCTTTACCCGTAAAGGACGCGAATTGAACCCGGGCCTCGGTATGACCGCGATGATGCTGCTGGTCTACAGTATGACCTTTTCGTTCGGTTGGCTGATACGGTGATGTCAGCGCCAATCTTCAATTTTTTCCGTTACGATATCCCGCTGCGATCCGCGCTATCCTTCGGGAAGGGAAATGAGATGCATTCGCGCCGGGGCTTGTTGGTGCGATGTCGCATGGATGATGCGGAAGGATGGGGTGAGGTCGCTCCGCTGGATGGCTATAGCAGGGATACGCTCGAGGAAGTTGAGCGCGAAATACTATCGGCGGAAACGTTTACGTTGCCATCCCTCAAATGTGGCATGGACTGGGCGGCCTCGGCTTCTCAGGGCGGGCCTGCCGGCGGGGATGACGGGGTTGAGATCGCGCGACTGGTCGCGCATGACCAGGTCGTGATTGATGCCGAACCGGGTTCCACGGTGAAGGTCAAGGTAGGCCGTGCGGAATTGCAGCAGGACATCAGGCGCGTTCGCCAACTTATGGATGAACACCCCGGCATCATCTTTCGCCTCGACGCCAACCGCGCATGGCGTCTTGAGGATGCAGTCACGTTTGCCCGTGCGGTCGAGAACGAGCGTCTCGCTTTCATCGAGGAGCCTCTGCGGGATTTCGCGGATTACGAATCCTTCGATCAGCAAACAGCCGTGGGGTTTGCCCTGGACGAATCACTGGTCGATTATGCCCCGTGGCCCTGGAAAAACTTGCGGGCGCTGGTCATTAAACCCACGTTGCTGGGCGGATTCAGCGTGGTCGATGAATTGATTCAGTGGGCATTTGATCATGACCGTTATGCCGTAATTAGTTCCATGTATGAGTCCGGCGTGGGAATTCGCAGGTTGGCTGCCATGGCGGCGGAACGAACGCCCGATGTGCCGGCTGGTCTGGACACGTATAGCCGTCTGGCCGGCGATGTCGTAACACCCGGCATCACCATGCGGAATGGCATGATGAAGTTGAACGATGCGTGGCAGGTGGACATGGACAAGCTGGTGCAGTTAGCGTGACCACGATTCGGTGTTTGTTGGAGGAGGCGGCCGCGATTTCCAAGAACCAACCCGCCATCACCCAAGGCGAGCGGGTTTACTTGTACTCCGAACTCGATGCCCTTGTTGCAGCTGTTGCGCAACGACTTCGCAGGGCGGGCATCAAGCCAGGCGAACATATTGGGTTATTCATGGCTAACGACTGGCGGATGATTGCTCTCATCCTGGGTATCCTGCGCGCCGGAGCGGTGGCGTGTCCTCTCTCGACGCGCCTACCTCGCGATGCAGTATTGGCTCAATTGAATGAGCTGGCGGCGCATCGACTCATCGCATTTCTTGATAAGGCCAAGGGCGGGTTGAAAGGGATCGAAACGCTCTCGCCGGATGCTTTGCTCAAGCAGCCTGAAGCGGCCTCGCCCGGCGGATTCAACATGAACCTGAATGATCCGGCCGTGGTTGTTTT
>JBMTVS010000260.1:0-2157 GCA_049451655.1 Kiritimatiellia bacterium
ACTTTTTAAACTATTAGATCTAAAATAGTTTGTAATTTACCTTTTATTGATTTAAAAACGCAGTTTATAGCCCTTGAAGCCGAACTCATGCCGGCCATGCGGGCGGTAATGGAGCAGTCGAACTTTGTGCTGGGCGGACCGGTGGCGGATTTTGAGAAGAACTTTGCGGCTTACTCGGAATGCAAGCACGGCATCGGGGTGGCCTCGGGGCTCGATGCCATCAAACTGGCGCTGCGCGCGCTGGACATTGGTCCTGGCGACGAAGTCATTACCGCCGCGAACACCTTCATCGCCACCACCCTCGGGATTTCCGCGGTGGGCGCGACACCGGTGCTGGTGGATATCGACGAGCAGTTCTACAACATCGATCCCGCGAAAATCGAAGCCGCCATCACCCCGCGCACCAGGGCCATCATGCCGGTACATCTTTACGGTCAACCCGCCAACATGGGGCCGGTCATGGAGATCGCTCGCCACCACAACCTGCGCGTGATCGAAGACGCATCGCAAGCCCATGGCGCGCGCTATCACGGCAAGCGCGTCGGCTCCTTCGGCGACATCGCGGCCTTCAGTTTGTATCCCGGAAAAAATCTCGGGGCTTACGGCGATGGCGGCGTCATCACCACCAACGACGATGACCTCGCGGACAAGATACAAACCCTGCGCAATTACGGCTCCAAAGTTAAATACCATCACCTGATGAAAGGCGAAAACAGCCGCCTCGACACCTTGCAAGCGGTGGTGGTGAACACCAAGCTCAAGTATTTGGATAAAGGCAACGTCAAGCGCCGCGCCGCCGCCGCCCGTTACACCGAAGGACTTGCCGGCATGGCGGAGGTCACCACGCCCGCCGTAATGAACGACGTCGAGCATGTCTACCACCTGTACGTCATCCGCGTCCCGCGCCGCGACGAGCTGATGGAGCACCTCAAATCGCGCGGCATCCCTACCATCATCCACTATCCGATTCCCATCCACCTGCAGGAAGCCTACGCGGATGCAGGCTGGACAAAGGGGGCGTTTCAGGTTACGGAGCGGTATGCCGATGAAATTGTTTCCCTGCCCATGTTTCCGGAAATCAGCGCGGAGCAAATCGACGCGGTCGTCGAGGGGGTTCGCTCGTTTCACGAATAGCCGCGAAGGTTTTGCTTCATGAATAAATTCGTTTTGGGGACCGCGCTCGCGGTCCTTTTTTTATGTGCCGCTCCCGTCCGTGCCCTCGGGCCGCACGAGTGTGCGATTATCGTGAATGCGAATTCGGAGGATTCGAAGGCGCTGGCGAATTTTTATGCCGACCTGCGCCGCATCCCGCCGCAGAACATCATTCATCTGGATTTACCGGGACGGGTGCGGGAGGCGCGGGCGACCATTTCGCCGGAGGATTTCCGCTCGCTGATTTATGAACCGGTGATGACCGCGTTGAAGGAGCGTCAGCTCTCGTCGCATGTGTTGGTCTGGCTCTACTCGCTCGATTTTCCAACCACGGTTAGTGCCGAGCCACCGTTGTCGCTGACCGGCATGACCTTCGTGCGGGGAAGTCCACCGGAGAGCGTCGAGGTGCGGCAGGGTCTGTGGCCGTCGCAGCTTTTCCGCGGTCCCGACCGGGCTGACGGACCCGTCGCCAAGACGGTCAGCCTCGAGCAATTCACCCTCGCCCTCACCACCAACATGCCCTTGCCCTCCATGATGCTCGGCTGGTCGGGCAGCCGCGGCATGACCCTTGACGAAATCAAACAGCAGCTCAAAACCGCCGCCTCCAGCGATGCCTCGCGTCCGACCGCCTCGGTTTATTTCGAGGTCAACGACAACGTCCGCAGCACCACCCGCCAATGGCAGTTCGAGACCGCGAAGAAAGAACTCGGCGAACTCGAAGTGCTCGGCATCGCCTCGGGGGACATGCCGAAGGACCGGCGCGACTTGATGGGCATTCTGGCAGGCCGGTCGGATTTTGAGGCGAAGAACTACGGCATGTTGCGGCCCGGCGCTTATGCGGACCAGCTCACCAGCTACGGCGCGATTTTCCACATCCCCGAGCAGACCAAGCTTATTGAATGGCTGCAACACGGTGCGGCCGCCTCGGCCGGCACCATCGTCGAGCCCGGCAGCTTAACCGAGCCGGTGGCCTTGTGGGCGAAGTTTCCCACTGCGCGCTTGTTC
>JBMTVS010000261.1:0-2156 GCA_049451655.1 Kiritimatiellia bacterium
CGGCGTGGTCTCGACATCGATGCCATCCAGCGCGTCCAGCGACGATTTTACATACGAGGCATAAATCGACGACATCTTGAAGGTCCCCGGCTCGTCGCCATCACCCGAGGCGCAGTCATCGAACACCTCCTGCATCGAGCTAATGGCTCCGGCATCCAGCAGGCAGGTGCGGTCATCCCGCTCGATGAACGCCTCGCCCATGCGCAACGCCCGCTGGATCTCCGCCGCCGACCAGCGCTCGCCCATCACGTCCTCGTACTGGAAACCAACATCGAAGAACCCGCTCTCCGCCGCGGCAATCTTAACCACCGGAGCAATGAAATCCACCTGCTCCAGGACTCCGGCCAGTCGCGACCCAGGAAATTCATCACCTCGCGCGTGCCAACGATCGAGGTGAGGTCATCTCCGGCCACCCCACGAAATCCGATCCGGCCCAACCGGTCGAGCGCCGCCTTCTCGGCCTCGATGTTGCGCCCGGTGAAGCGCAAAATATCATCCGGATCCGGATGAGCAAACGCCACCGCCCCGTTGGCGCGACCCGGAATCATCTGCGTCCCTTGATAGTCGGCTTGCAGGGTGGCGGCCAGCGAGGCCTGGCTGCCGCGGATTTCGAGCAGGAAGCGCGGGGTTTCCGGCTCCACCGAGAACAAATCGCGATGCAGGTCGGTCACCACCACGATCTCTCGCTCGATCAGCGGCAGTTCGACATCGAAAAAGCGAAGAATCGCATCGCGGGTAATTCGCACCGGCCCCGCGTAGATTTCCTGAAAGGGTCCGGGCAACACATGCTCCAGTGGCCAGAAATGCCCGCCGCCTTGCACCCAACCGCGCTTGCCCTGCACCACGTAGACGGGCGCATCACCCTCGCGCATGAACGGCAGTTCCGTCCGCAACGCGAGGATAAGCTCGCCTGAATCGCGGTGCATGTCCACTTGCAGTACCGAGGATAGTGGGGTGCTGCCGACTTGGATGTGTCGCCCGTCATCCAGATGCACCATCCGGCCCTCGCGCAATTTCAGCAGATTCGCGAAATCCTGTGCTCTCACGCTGAACCGTTCCGGCACCGGACCTTCGAGAATATCCTCGAGCACGAACATCAAGGCGTCATCCTCTTTACTGAGCGCCACCGTTTCGCCTCGCCGGATCTGGTCGACCGGCATCACCGCGCCCTGTTTGCGTATAAGACAACGAAGCTTCACCTCGCGGGCCAACTGCGATGCGGAAGCCCAATCGCGATCCAGCACCAGCGTTACTTCCGAGCGTTCCGGATGTGAAGACGCCACCACCATGCGCTTCAGGTAGGCATCTTCATCCACTTCGGCCACCCGCGCCGCCTTCTCCAGTTCCTCGCCCGACTTGATGGTCTGGCGGGCCACTTCCGCCTCACGCCGCTTCGCCATGACCATGCCGAGGGCGATGACATGGGCGCAAATGATGCCGCGCTCGGTGCTGTCACGGCATGGACACAGATTATCGCACGTGCCGTCCTTGTCGATTTTGGCACGGGTTTTGAGGGAGCGGTTCCCGAAGGAGAGGGTTCCTTCGAGGTACGGCGGATCAAACGCGACATCCAGCACCGCACCGCGCTCATACAACAGGCGGGCATCGCGAAAAACCGCCTCCCCCGCCCATTCCTTCAACAGTTTCTGGCTAAATTCCACAACCTTGGCCGACCCTGCTTAAGGGTCTTGTCTCCATGTTACCAAGGTTCGATAGTACCGGAATCTAGCGGAAGGTCAAATTGTAGATTATCATTAGGACACTACCATGAAGAAGAAAATGACACCCATTCATCCCGGCGAGATTTTGATTGAGGAGTTTCTGAAGCCGATGGGGATTTCGCAATATAGGTTAGCCCAGGATATCAACGTTCCTCCGCGTCGCATCAACGAGATCGTTCACGGAAAGCGCAGCGTTTCGGCTGACACCGCCCTGCGCTTGGGGCGCTATTTCGGCATGTCACCGCAATTCTGGCTCAACTTGCAATCACATTATGATTTAGACATGGCCGAGGATCTTCTCGGCGATCGACTGGATCAGGAAATTCACCAACTGGCCGTAGCCTGACGGGAATTGTAAATCCATATGACCGTAATTTGGTCACGAAGCGTACGGATCATACTCCTTGATGATGCTCCATCGCTCTTGGTTCGTTA
>JBMTVS010000262.1:0-2154 GCA_049451655.1 Kiritimatiellia bacterium
CTTGTGGAACTATCACCAAAGCCGACATCCGCGAGGTGGCGCCCATTCAGTCACTATGACCCGCGACGATGCGAAGACTTGGAGCATCAGCCGGGTTCAGGTGGGGCGTGATGAGATCCTCTACGATTATCAGGAGCGCGGGGAAGGTGAGGGTGATCGGGATTATTTGCCAGCGATGACCGTGCGCATGATGCGGCATGAACGGGCTGGTTGATATGAAGCGCGCTCTTCTATGTTGCGGTGCGTTGCTGCTGAGCGGAGTGGTGTGGGCGGTTGAGGCGACGCCGGATATCACGACGCCGGAAGCGCTCACCCTGTTCGATCGTCTTCATTACATACTCATGATCGCGGGTGGGTCTTTCATAAGCGAGGATCTCGCCTGTATCGGTGCAGGTCTGCTCGCGGCGCAGGGCACCATCGATTATTTCACCGCGGCGCTCGGCGCGTTTATCGGGATTTTCGTCGGCGATTTGCTGCTCTTCTGGGCGGGGCATCACTGGGGTCGGGCTGCGCTTCGCAAGCCGCCGCTGAAGTGGATGATCAAGGAGTCCTCAATCCGCGAGAGCTCGCGCTGGTTCGCGCGCAAGGGTCCGGTAGTGGTGCTGCTCAGCCGTTTCGTGCCGGGGAGCCGCCTGCCCACCTTCATCACCGCCGGCATGTTGCATGTCAACTTCTGGTTGTTCTTTCTCTTCTTCCTGCTGGCGGGTTTGATCTGGGCGCCTTTTCTGGTCTGGTTGTCGATGGAACTGGGCGAGCAGGTCATCGAAAAGCTGCATGCCTTCAAGGCCTACACGCTTACCGCGATTATCATTACGGCGGCGGTCATGTGGCTGGTCTTTCGTGTCATTTTTCCGCTATTCAGTTTCAAAGGCCGGCGGCGTTTGTTCGGGCGCTGGAAGCGGGTGGTTAAATGGGAGTTCTGGCCGGCGTGGATGTTGTACGCGCCCTTCATGTTCTACCTGCTCTATCTCGGATTGCGTTATCGATCCTTCACCTTGTTTACCGCGGCGAACCCGGCCATGCCATTGGGTGGATTTCTTGGTGAGTCCAAGCGGGCGATTTTAGATGGCCTTACTGCGCGCCGGGAGCTGCTTGCGCGCTACGAGTTGATTCCGGCGGAATTGTCCGCGCGTGAAAAAGAGGAGCGGGTTTTGGCGTTTTTGGACCGGCATGGGATTTCGCTGCCGGTAGTGCTTAAACCGGATTGCGGGCAGCGGGGGCTAGGGGTCAAGGTGGCGCGTAAAGTCAGCGAGGTCGCGGATTATTTTACCGCCTCCCGGCCGGACACGCTGGTGCAAGAGTATGCGCCGGGCTTTGAATTCAGTATTTTTTATTACCGGATGCCGGGGCAGCCGCGGGGTCATATTTTCTCGGTTACCGAAAAACGTTTTCCAACGGTTACCGGGGATGGGAAGCACGACTTCGAACACCTCATTCTCAAGGATCCGCGCTCGGTGTGCATGGCGTCCTACTACCTCAAGGTAAATGTCGACCGGCGGGACCTTGTGCTCGATGAAGACGAGACGGTGCCGCTGGTCGAGTTGGGGGCTCATTGCCGGGGCGCGGTTTTTCTGGATGGTGCATGGATCAAAACGCTGGAGCTGGAACGGGCCATGGATCAAATGTCGCAAGGCTACCAGGGCTTTTATTTCGGGCGCTATGATTTGCGGGCTTCATCGCTGGACGCATTAAGAGAGGGCAGGGGATTCAAGGTCATCGAACTCAACGGCGTCACCTCCGAGTCCACCAACATCTATGACCCGAAAAACGGTTTGCTCGACGCCTACGCCATCCTCGCGCGTCAGTGGCGCATCGCCTTCAAGGTCGGCGAGCGCAACCGCCGCAAAGGTGTCCGCCCCGCCGCGGTGCGCGAGCTGTTGGACGCGCTGTCCGACTACGAGCCCGCGCCGGAGGCCTGAGGCGAAACGCGCTTGTCATTGGAGCGGGGCTGTATTACCTTCACCAACCTTGCCTGAGGTATTTCTTACCACGGTGGGATAGCGAAGTGGCCAAACGCATCAGACTGTAAATCTGACGACTATGTCTTCGAAGGTTCGAATCCTTCTCCCACCACCACTTCATATCAATCGGCTCTCCACGGCTCTTCACCAAATGTGGGGGCAAGGGCCATTTTTTTATTAACTACAACAGGCT
>JBMTVS010000263.1:0-2143 GCA_049451655.1 Kiritimatiellia bacterium
GCTTGTTCGCTGTTGGGGAGACTGCCGGCGCGGTAGCCGAGGTGGGCGAAGCATTCCTGAAGGTGGAGGGGAACCGGGTAGTAGATTTCGGTGCCGATGTGGTTTTCCTGCAGGTGGGCCTTGAGCGCGTCGCGGTCTTCGACGCGGATGACGTATTGGTTGAAGATGTGGCGGCAGGTGCAGGAACCGGGATCGGATGAACCGGTGCAGCGCGGGAACCAGGGCAGCTTTACTTTTTCGCCGGCGAGGCCCGCTTCCGTGAAGAGGCGATTGTAGCGCAGCGCGTTCTGCTGGCGAGCGCGGCTCCAGTCGTCGAGGTACTTGAGCTTGACGTTGATGACCGCGGCCTGAAGCGCGTCGAGGCGGAAGTTGCCACCGATGTACTTGTGATAGTACTTGGGATTCATCCCGTGGTTGCGGAAAAAGTGGAGCTTCTCCGCGCGTGCCGGATCATTGGTGACCACCATGCCGCCATCGCCGGCGCCGCCAAGGTTCTTGGAGGGGAAGAAGGAGAAACATCCGTAGTCGCCGATCGACCCGGCGCGACGTCCCTTATACTCCGCGCCGATCGCTTGTGCCGCGTCCTCGATGACGCAAAGACCATGCTTGCGCGCGATGGCCATGACCGGATCCATGTCCGCCATCAAGCCGTAGAGATGCACCACCATGATAGCCTTGGTGTTTTCCGTGATCAGCGCCTCGAGGTTGGCGGGATCGAGGTTGAAGGTTTCCGGATCGATGTCGGCAAACACCGGCTTTGCCCCGGTGCGGGCGATGGATCCGCCGGTGGCGAAGAAGGTGTAAGGCGAGGTGATGACTTCATCGCCCGCGCCGATGCCTTCACACATCAGGGCGATCAGCAAGGCATCCGTGCCGGACGAGACGCCGCATCCGAATTGACACTGCGAATAAGCGGCAATCGCCTTCTCGCAAGCCTCGACCTCGGGGCCGAGAATGAAATACTGCGATTCAAAGGTGCGCTGCACCGCTTCATCAATTTCGGATTTGATGGCGCGGTATTGTGCCTTTAGGTCGAGGAGGGGGACGGGTATGGGGTTCATATTATTAATTTCCGCCACCCGGAGGCCGGGTTCAATTTAACCGGGGCGGGTTTCAGGTTGGTGGTTTGGATGGTATCGGGCTTGAAGGTGGCGATGGGGCGTTGGCCGGCGTCGAAAGCATGGGCGGTGATGGGCACGTCGGCCGGGTCGAAACCCATAAGCTGTGTGGTGACCCAGTCGTGGGCGGCCGGGTTAAGCGAGCCGATGACCGCACCGAGCGGAACCGCGTTGACGCGGAGGGGACCCTCTCCATCGCCGGCGATGACGCCATCGGTGAGGTGCAGGGTGACACGCTGCGGATTGTCCTGCAGTTCGCCGTTCGCGTCCGCATAGAGCAGGATCTTATTGAGGTCGAGGCACATGCGCCAGACTGTGTCGTTGCCGTGCCAGCCACCTTCGACGTTGATAGGCAGCCCGCGCACTTTGTCAAACCACTGCAACTTAAAGGCGAGGCGGGTTCCCTTGCTGTAAAAAGACGGCTTATCGAGGTGATGACGGTTGAACCAGTCGAGCAGGTTCTCGAGCAGCCACTTGGGCACAGTAAACTCCTCGTAATTATCGCCGCCGCGGTCGGCTGAACCTTTGCGGTGATGCGGGAGGAACTCCTTGCTGCCGTTGATGCCGACCAGGTTTTTCAGGGCCAGCGTAACCCCGGCCTTCATGTGGGTTTTTAGTTTGGGAACATTGATGACGAGGTCGGCCTCGAGAATATCCTTGGCGACCAGATAGCGATGGCGGCCGGGCTGATGGTTTTCGGGGAGCAGGTCCGGGTTGTACATGGTGACCCGGAATTTTTTGTAATCGGCAGCGATGGGCTCGAGCAGGCTGTCCGTGCCGAGGTCTACCAGCCGGTAGTCGTCGAGCGGCTTGCGTTCGGTGCTGACCTTGAAGGCGCCGGGCTTGCGCACCGAGATGGTGCGGCGAAAGTCCTTGGTGCTTATGTCCGCGCCGGTGGAGCGCACATAAGCAAATAAATCGTTGAAGCCATGGGTCATGAGTTCGTCGAAGTTGCAGACTTGCACGGGCGCATCGCCGATGATGAGCGAGGATGGTTTAGCTTTTAATGCGTAGTCGATGAGCGG
>JBMTVS010000264.1:0-2135 GCA_049451655.1 Kiritimatiellia bacterium
CTCCACCGAACCGTTTTGATCTACCTCCCCGTACTTCTCCTACTCTTGATCCCCGACCTCACCGGTTCCTATGGCGCCTCCTACAACCACTTCGCCGAACTGCTCTGGGCGAAAATCCGCTTCTTGAACCAGAAGCCTGAGGATCCCGGTCTATTGAATTACTATCAGCGCGTGATGTGGGTGCCCGCGTTGCATTCGGCAACATGGGGGTTGACAAAATGGCTGTTTCCTCTAGCGTTGTGGATAGTTCTCGTGGCTGGCGCGGTTGCCTGGCCGTTCTCCCGCAAGCAACCGGATCCCCTGATACGCTTCTGGCTGGTTTTTCTAGGCGTGTCGGTGATCTCGTATGTGTTCTTTGTCCGCTTTCACATCTTTGTCGCTCTCTCCACCGCGGTGCTCGTGGGTTGGTTGACGGCGCGCATAAGTCTGGCCGGCCCGGTATGGCGGGTGGCTGCGGTAGTGTTGGCGGGACTGGTGATATCCGTGGAGGCCCGCCACACGCTGGATGAGCGGACACGGATGGGACGTCCTAATGTTTATTATGATGCAATGGAAGAATTGGCCGACTGGCTGCGCGAGGAAATCGCCCCGCGCCCGGTTTTGGCCAACATGGGCATAAGCGCCTACCTCGCGGCCTACGCTAAATGTCCGGTCGCCATCCACCCCAAATTTGAAGACCCCGGCATTCGAAAACGACTTGAACACTACGGAAACCTGATGTTTGGCGCAGATGAACAACAACTGCGCGACTGGATGGACGAGCTCGGCATCAACATTCTGATCTATGCCAAAGGCGAGTTCGCCACCACTCAACCCGAATACCAAATGCGCTATTTCGCGAATCAGATGAACCCGCCGGACCATGTCCCGGCCCGCCGCTTCGAGCGCGACGATGAAACCATGCGCTACTTCACCCGCTTGTGGGGCAACTATAAGTACGTGGTCTACGAGGCGCTGGACGGTATGTCCGAGCGGCGCGCCGCCGTGCTGGCTTCGACCGCCCGCAACGAATTGCTCAAGGGCAATCTTGCCGGCGCGGAGCAGTTTGCCATCGAGGCGCTCGCCATCGATCGCCACCAAACCGATGCGCTCGAAGTCATGCGCCACGTCGGTAGCCTGATCGAGCAGGGGGTGGAGACGCGATGAGTTCGTCCGGAACAGCCACTCCTATTTACGGTGCTATCGCCCTGACCGGTGGTATCGCCTGCGGCAAGTCCGAGGTGGCCGGTATCCTGCGCGAGCAAGGGGTTCCGGTTCTCGACACCGATGCCGTGGGGCATAAGTTGTTGGTTCCCGGGTATGCCGCCTTCGAACAGGTGTTGTCGGTTTTCGGCCAAGGCATCCTCGACGAAGAGGGCGCCATCGACCGCCGCAAACTCGGCGCGATGGTCTTCGCCGACGGCGAGGCGCGCGATCGCCTGAATGCCATTCTGCATCCCGCGATCTACCACGAGACCTTCGCCTGGCTTGACGAACAACGTGCCACGCATCGTCATGTGGTGGCGATGGTGCCGCTGCTCTATGAGACCGGGGCGGATAAGCGCTTCGAAAAGGTCATCGTGGTGGCCGCCGACGAAGACATCATGATGCGGCGTATGCGCATGCGCGGCTGGACCGACGACGAGGCCCTCGCCCGTATGAAGGCACAAATGAGCCTGCGCGAAAAAGTGCGCCGGGCCGATGTGGTGATTTGGAATAATGAAGATTTGCCATCGCTGAAAGCGCGGGCGCTGGAAGCCTGGCTCGAGGTGACGGAAGGAAAGGAAGCAACAACATGAGTGACGAAAATCAGGGACAAGGACAACAGGGACAGGGCTCAGGTCAAAAGCACCGGCGCGGGCGTTTTCAACGCAACCGCAACCAGCGCCGTGACCGTAATTTCAACCGGGGCGAGGATGGCTACCAGGGGGGCGGCGATGTTGCGCCGGGCGATGTGGTGGGCGAATCCGCCGTCGCGGAAATCCCGCCTGAAGCCGCCCGCGAACTGAAGCTTTTCGAGCTGCAAAAGCAGACCGTCCCCGAGCTGGCCGCGCTCGCCGGTGAATACGGCCTGAAAGAGTTGGGCGCCCTGCGTAAGCATCATCCGTGCCGGCCGACAGGATGTACGGCGCGACGAGCGAGCCCGGGTCCTCGTG
>JBMTVS010000265.1:0-2106 GCA_049451655.1 Kiritimatiellia bacterium
CCCTGCACGGGCTGCCTTTGGCGTGCGGCGACAAGCGGAGCGCGGCGCCGCTTTTGGATAGGGCCCACCTCGTCGACCCGAACAAAAGCGGTGTCGCCTCGAAGACTCGTTGCCACCGCGCTCCAAAAGGCGCTCTCCGTGCCCTCCAACGCAACGAACCGGGGTTTATTCTCTTTTGAAGAGCATTGTTATTTTGGTAGTTTAAACTCTCAATCTATCTACATTCGTCATGAAAAAAAACCTCAAGCAAGGTCGCCCGAGCAAAAGCGCGCAGCACTCCCACGATGCCACCCAAGCGCGTATCCATGCCATGACGATTGAGGAACGGATTATCGCTGCTCTCTCCATAAAGGAGCGTTTTGCCTGGTTGAAGCCCACCTCCCGGCCGCGCTAAATCATCATGCAGGCTCAATCACTTATCCAGGCATCGGAGAAGATCCACGGGATACTGAACCGTCACCGGGTTGATGCGGTGGTCATTGGTGCCGTAGCCCTGGCGGCTTTTGAGTACATCCGTCAAACGGATGGTCTGGATCTGGGTGTGGTCGCGGACCTCAAAAAAATGCGCGAATTGGTTGATTCGCTGCGCGCCGAAGGTTTCACCTCCGAATTCCGCGAACCGGATGGAAACGATCCCCCGGGAGGTGTTATTGATGTCACGGGCCCCTTCGGCCTGGTGCAGATCATCAGTTACGCCGATCGTTTTCCAATCGTAATCGAAGACGC
This sequence comes from Kiritimatiellia bacterium, assembly GCA_049451655.1. Classification (GTDB taxonomy): domain Bacteria; phylum Verrucomicrobiota; class Kiritimatiellia; order CAIVKH01; family CAIVKH01; genus CALMUP01. The sequence goes on from JBMTVS010000265.1 coordinate 727, forward strand.
ACTACGTGAATCCACCATGGTCGTCCGCGAAGGCAGCCCGTTGTGCCTGCCGCCCTTGCCTCAACTGATCGCCCTTAAGCTTTATGCCGGAGGCCCTAAATCAAGAAACGACATCATTGAGGTTTTGAATAGAAACCCTGGCGTCGACTTGGATGACATACGCGCAACGTGCAAAAAATACCGCTTGCGAGGTCGGGAGCCCATCCTGAAGGAACTTCGGCAAGGCTAGTCAATCGACTACTGTATCCCTGCCGTCGGCGCCAACAAAAGCGGTGTCGCCTCGAAGACTCGTTGCCACCGCACGCCAAATGAGTTCTCCGGGTTCCTCTCCGGCGGGAAGCGCAGGTTATGCTCACGATCTATATTCATTTAAGGCCCGGCTTAACTCTTCTTGCAGATCCTTGTCCCGTTGATAGCCGCGGCCGGTTATCAAGGCTAGTAAATGTTGGGTGGATGCTATTTCTGCATCGTCCATGTTTTGCAACAAAGCGCGTATATCACCCGCGTCCTGGGGCCGGGTCTGATCGTTTCGGGAGAGCAGCTTAAGCGCCAACAAACACGCTTTTCCGGCCACGGGCGCCTCGACGCCCGGGAAAACCATGATGGTATCCGCATCGCGACAAACCTCTTGTTCAATGCCGGAGGATGCAAATAGTAAATCCAGCAACAAGCCTTCCTGATAGTCTGGAGGCAAGGACAGGCGCACGGTAGCCAGACGAGCCCGAGCATCCTGTTCCACGAGAGCTTCAATGGCAAACCGGTTGGCAATCAGCGTTGCTATGATTTGTTCGGATTGATGGTCGTCAGCCACCGTTAAAGCAAGGTCCAAATCCCGTGTAAAACGCGGTTCTATTTGAATCGACAACGCCCAGCCACCAACCAATGCCCAGTTGATTTTCAGCTCTTGGAGGTGATCCACCAGCCAGCGTAGTAAGTCCTGAACACCTTTTTTCATCCATCAGGGAGCCCGGTAGCGCACCCGCACGTCACCATCAACATCACCGGGAATACGGTCGCTCTTCTTTAACAGCCAGTTTCGATAGTCCTTTGCGGCTTCTTCCGGTGAATCCGCGTGCTTGCGACGAAAGTTCTGTTCCATCAGGGCGATACCCGCCCGCCATAATTCATCCGTCAAAAGGGATTTTTGAATGGTGCTTAATGTACGGTCCACACGTAAAAAATACCTGATCTATGAGGCTCTAGCAATAGTGGTCTCCATGTCCTCCGCGCTCTCCAGCGTAGCGGAAGGTGACAAATTGAGTGTCCCAACCCGGCCATTTTCGCTTCATGCTCAAGACGCCCTCACGGGCGCGCTACAAACAGCGGGGCAACGCTCGTAGAGTCGCCGTCAGGCGATCATGGAGCATGAAAGGAAAATGA
>JBMTVS010000266.1:0-2083 GCA_049451655.1 Kiritimatiellia bacterium
AGTTAATTTGAATCGGTTTGGAGGCATGGTTGTTTGATTCGATGGCTTCACTGACCTGGTCGAATTCGTCTACCGCCACGCCGATGAAATAAGCGCCCGGCGAGAGGTCGGGCGGGATGATAAAATCCGAGGTGAAGAGCACCTCTTGATCGCCGCCAGCGGGGAGATTGGTCACGGTGGTGCGGCTGCCGGTCAGCAGGGTGTCGTTCGTGGTGATGATCGCGTCCGTCGAAATATAGGCCCCCACGCTGAAGGTCGCCGCCGCTTCGTCGCCCTGATTCCGCACCACGATCTCCATGCCCGCCGCCACGGCGTCACCCGGGTTGGCTTGTCCGGGCATGTAAATACTTTGCACATACAAATCCGGGGCGGCATAAGCAATGGCCGGCAGGGCAAACAAGGCCAGCGCGAGAGTTCGTTTGTTGTGCATTATCATCTGGTCGTCCTTTCCTATCGGCGCAGATAGCCCCGCATAAAAACCTTATGCGTAAACGTGACCCCGACGAGTGGATCCTGTCAACCCGGGTATCGCATTTTCACTGAGATCCCGGGCATGTATTCGCAGGCAACAGCAGGGGGGTTCTTGATTTTAGCAATTATGCATGCTTTACATGTATCTATTGAATGCATATGATGTATTCATGAAGAGCGATGTAGTTCAGTACACCATACGAAATATTTCCGGGCGGGCGGACCAAAAGCTTCGTGAGCAGGCCGCGACCTACGGCATCAGCCTGAATCAGGCGGCCGTGGATGCGCTGGAACGGGGGCTCAACTTGTCGACCGAGGCGGTGATTCACCATGATTTGGACGATCTGATAGGAAGCTGGGTCGAGGATCCGGCCTGTGATGCCGCGTTGCGCGATATGCGCCGAATCGATCCGGAGATGTGGCGTTGAGGATGGCTGTTGATACCAACCGCTACCGCGATTTCTGCATGGGCGAGGCGGATGCCGTTGCGCGTTTCCAGCAAGCGACCAGTATTATCATGCCTTTTCCCGTGCTGGCCGAGCTACGCGCCGGATTCGCCTCCGGCAACCAGTCGCAGCGAAATGAGCGCGTGTTGAATGTCTTTCTCAACCGGCCCCGGGTCAGCATCCTTTATCCTGACGAGCAGACCACCTTTCATTACGCGCGCCTCTTCGCCCAGTTACGCGCGGCCGGAACCCCCATCCCCACCAACGACCTCTGGATCGCCGCTCTGGTGCAGCAGCACAATCTCATGCTCTACACGCGCGACCGGCATTTTCAGTGCCTGCCGCAACTGCCGCTGGTGGATTGATCAGCCGCCGTGCTCTCCCCCGCTCCGTTTCGTCCGTTTACACGCCCCGCCCGAAGGGAAACATAAACTCTTCCTTCGGGTGATTCTCCCCGCGCTGCACAGAACTCGAGGTAGTCATCCACGGAATCCTGAAATGCCTTGCGAAGCTCCGGGACGGATTTCCCCTGAAAAGTGACGACATCCCGGAGGTTGATTACTTCCCCGTGGAAAATATTGGCATCACCATCAAACTCTGCGTTTCCGATATATCCTTTGTATTTCATCACTTCATCGAAGTGCCGATGTTACTTAAAAACTAGCGAGTTGATTTAATCGTTAACGTGTAGCCCGTATTTCCTGCTGAACAAAGGGAAAAACCAAATGGCTCTTCCTGAATCCGGGATTGCCGGGGGATTTTCCATTGAAGAATCATGGTGCCATCGGAGAGGGCAGATCGAGAAAGGCTGTCGCTTAAGACCGTATGTTTTTCCTGGTTTTCATTCCGCTGGCCGCGGCGCTTGAAGTCTTCGCCATCTGGTCCGGCCTCTCCAACCCGTCGACGCCGCGGAGCATGGGGGGGAGACTGAAATCGCCGGGACGGCTAATCCGCGCCGCGCCGGTCACGAGCTTCACGCGGTTCTTGTTCCTGCTTATGCTCACGGTCTCGCGGAGCTCGCCCCTCCAGTCGGCAACAGTTTAAGCGGCTAATTGTCTATCCCATCACCGACTCTCACGATCTGGCTTCGAGTTCGGCCCAGCGGTTGATTGCGCGCTCGAGGTCTTCATTTAGTGTGGCGAGGCGGTCGGTGGCGCGGCGAACGT
>JBMTVS010000267.1:0-2080 GCA_049451655.1 Kiritimatiellia bacterium
CTTCTTAATCTTGGTAATGGCCGCCCGAACCCGGTCACCAGGCGTCACCATACCGCGCACCAGTACAACCAACCCCTCTGGAAGCTTGGCGATGCAGGCATCGCCTTCACCGGTGTCGAGGACGTCGAGCTCGAGTTCCTCGCCCTTTCGAAATGTCACACCCGCCGCGCTCAACGTTTGGTGGCTTTCAGTTTTTTAAGCAGCGCGGGGAGCGACAAGGTATTCACCACATGCTGTTTCTCCAGCCATCCGCGACGCGCCTGCATGATGCCGTCCTCATGATGAGCAAAATCACCGATGCTGTGCGCGTCGTTGTTGATGACCACCGGAACGCCCAGCTCGCGCGCCTTGCGGCAGTAGACTTCGTTGATATCGAGCCGCAGCGGATGCGCGTTCAGCTCGACGAAACAACCTCGCTGCTTGATGTGGTTCAGCACCCTATCCAGATCGATCTCATAGCCATCGCGCTCCAGCAACAGCCGTCCGGTTGGATGCGCCAGAAAGGATACCCAAGGATTATCCAGCGCCTTTAATACTCTCTCCGTTTGCTTGTCGCGCGGCAGGTTGAATTTGCTGTGCACGGAAACGATCACCACATCGAGTTCGCTCAACACGGAGTCGGGCAGATCAAGGCTTCCATCCTCAAGGATATCCACCTCCGAACCCTTCAAGATGCGCGTACCGATGCCCGCCTCATTTAGCTCGTCGATGTCCTGCAACTGCTCGCGCAAGCGTTTTTCATCCAGGCCATTGGCCACAGTCAGGCGCTTGGAGTGATCGGTCACCGCGATGTATTCCCACCCCAGCAAGGCCGCGTATCGCGCCAGCGACTCGGCTGACTCCACGCCGTCCGACCAGGTGGTATGGTTATGCAAATCGCCCCGAAGATCCGCCGCCTCGATAAGCTTCGGCAGGTTTTCGTTTTCCGCCGCCTCGACCTCACCGCGATCCTCACGTAATTCCGGGGCAATCCACGGAAGGTTCAATGCGGCGAAAACATCTTCCTCGGTTTTGCCCGCGATTTGTTGATCGCCCTTGAATATGCCGTACTCATTCTGCTTTAGACCGAGCTGCTGCGCCCGCCGTCGCGTGGCCACATTGTGGTTCTTGCTCCCGGTGAAATAGTGAAGCGCCGCGCCGAAACTTTCCGGCGGAACCAACCTGAGGTCGGCCTGGATGCCGTTATGCAGGAGAATGCTGCCCTTGGTCTCGCCGGAAGCCAGCACCCGCTCGATGCCTTTCATACCGGTGAAGGCCTTCATCACCGCGGCGCCATCGGTCGCACTGACCAGAAAATCGAGATCACCGACCGTCTCCTTGCCGCGCCGGTAGCTGCCCGCGACTTCAAGACGCTGTACACCGGGGATTTTCTCGAGCAGTTCCTTAATCAAATCGACCTCGCCCGCGGCTCGTGCCCGCAAATGGCGAACCGTGGTATCCAGTCGTTTCGTGGCGGCCTCGAGAAGCGAGGTCTCAAGTTTGGGACCGAAGCCGGAAAGCTGTTGAACCTTCTTCTCCTTCGCCGCGGCGATCAAGTCTTCGAGATTGGTGACGTGAAGATCATCCAGCAACTGTTTCACGCGACGCGGGCCAAGTCCCGGCAGCTTCAGGAGTTGCGGCAGACTGGCGGGAAGCTCCGCCTTTGCGGCATCGAGGGCGGGAAGACGTCCTGTATCCACCATCACGGCGATCTTCGCTGCAATCTCCTTGCCGATGCCCGGAATAGTCATCAAATCGATGCCTTCCGCCAGAGACCTATACAACTCCTCACCCAGATCCCGAATGGTGCGGGCGGCATAACGATAAGCCCGGATCTTGAAGGGATTATCGCCCTTCACTTCAAGATAGTCCGCCAACTCGTCAAAACGATCGGCAATGTCCTGATTCAGCATCGTCATCTGATTTCATTATGGCAGGAAGCTGGATAGTTTGAAAGTCTATGTCCACGAGGATGGAGGTCGGGGTTCAGTGTTCGGGGTTCGGATTTCGGGGCAGACGGAACGTTAAATCCACTTATCCCTCGCCAAAAGCTTCGCGCTGCACATGATTCTTCTATGCTCGCGTCCCCGGTGAGTCGGCG
>JBMTVS010000268.1:0-2039 GCA_049451655.1 Kiritimatiellia bacterium
ATGCCGGTCCGGATTATCCTGCTCAACAACAATGGCGGGGGGATCTTCAAATTCTTACCCGTCGCCGCGGAATCGCGTCATTTTGAGGCCTGTTTCGGCACGCCGCACGATCTGGGCGACTTCCGGGCCATGGCATCGCAATTCGATCTTGGCTACGCGCGACCGGAAAGCGTTGCGGATTTCAAGCAGGCATTGAGCGAGGATGGCCACATGCTCATCGAGGTGCAAACGGATCGCGATGAGAACCACCGGATGCATCAGAAGATTCAAGCGATGCTGCGGGATGTGCGGTGAGCGGCTGGGTTCGTGCGTGGCGTCCGCCGGAAAGGCATCGGCGAATTTGGATTGGATGGTTTGTAAGGCTGGAATGGTCGGCATGTCGCGCCGTGGCTTCATTGCGTAGGCGGAAGACCTTCCAGCCTTGTTCCCTTAGCCGCGTGGGATTGGCTTGTCGATTGAGTCCGGTGGGAAGGCATCGACGACTCAGTCGTTCCCACCCTCAAGTGGTGATATGAGTATTGTTTTTTTACATGGATTTTTGGGGTGTCGTCACGACTGGCGGGTGGTGATGGAGGGATTGGACGGGGGAGGACTTGCGCTTGATTTGCCGGGACATGGAGATAATCGCGAGCGTCCGCCGGAGTTTGCGGCTTTGCTGACTTGGCTTGCCTCGAATATACCAGAGAGCGTTCATCTGGTGGGCTACTCGATGGGTGGACGGATTGCCATGCATTACGCGCATGCTCATCCGCAACGTGTGAAGTCGCTAACCGTGGTTTCTGCATCACCAGGTATCGAGGAGGAGCCGGCGCGAGCGTCGCGACGGGAACATGATGCAAACTGGGCGGCGAAATTGCGAAATATACCGATGAGCGATTTTCTGGACGCCTGGTACAAGCAGCCAGTGTTTGACTCGTTGAAGCAAAATCCTGATCTGCTTGCCATGATCAAGACGCAGCGATCCGGAGGTAATGCAGGGTTACTTGCCGAAGCCCTGATCAACTGGGGGCAGGGGACGGTTCCCTCATTATGGCGGGTTCCCTTGCACGTACCCCTGCAGTGGATTTTCGGCGATCAGGACCTCGCCTATGTGAAAATTGCCCGGTCCACCGAACATCCACTGCCAGGAAATATCCGCATCATCAAACAAGCTGGCCACACGGTTCACCTTGAACAACCGGCGATGCTGGCGGATAGTATCAGAAGCTTTGTAAAGGAACATGACGCATGAGCACAGTTGACTGGAAATCCGTGGGAACCTACACGGATATCAAATACGAAAAAGCCGAGGGCATAGCCAAAATCACCATTAACCGACCGGAGGTGCGCAATGCGTTTCGTCCGCTGACGGTGATGGAGATGATGAAGGCGCTGGAGGATGCGCGCGAGGATGCGGAGATTGGCGTCATCATCCTGACCGGCGAGGGTGAGAAGGCTTTTTGTTCGGGTGGCGACCAGAAGATTCGTGGCGACGCGGGTTATGATGACGGCACCGGGGTGCACCGGCTCAACGTACTGGATTTCCAGCGGCAGATTCGTACCTGTCCTAAACCAGTCATCGCCATGGTGGCGGGTTATGCCATCGGGGGCGGGCATGTGTTGCATGTGGTCTGCGACCTGACCATCGCAGCCGAAAACGCAATATTTGGCCAGACAGGCCCGAAAGTCGGATCCTTTGACGGCGGATTCGGTTCCTCGTATTTATCGCGTCTGGTGGGCCAGAAAAAGGCGCGCGAAATCTGGTTTCTCTGCCGCCAGTATAATGCACGGGAAGCCCTTGATATGGGTCTCGTCAATACGGTGGTGCCGCTCGACCAGCTGGAAGCAACCACGGTTCAATGGTGTCGCGAAATTTTAGAAAAATCGCCGCTGGCCATTCGCTGCCTGAAAGCATCGCTCAATGCTGATTGCGACGGGCAAACCGGCCTACAGGAGCTGGCCGGCAACGCTACGCTGCTGTATTATATGTCGGAAGAGGCGCAGGAAGGGAAAAAAGCCTTCGTGGAGAAGCGGAAGCCCGACTTCTCGAAGTTTCCAAG
>JBMTVS010000269.1:0-2036 GCA_049451655.1 Kiritimatiellia bacterium
TCAATGGAAACAGGCAGATCCGGCGCCATCTGACGGATCTTGGCAATTTTGGGAAGCACTTCAGTCATAAAGGCCTGACCACCAAATCCGGGATGAACGGTCATGACCAAAATTTCATCGACCAGTCCGAGATACGGTTCAAGCGCATGAGCCGGGGTCTCCGGATTCACGACCAGCCCGGGAACAACGTTCCTGCTCCGCAGGTGCGCGATCAGCTCGGCTGGCTCTACCCGGGCCTCAACATGAAACAACAGGGTTTGCGAGCCGGCATCAATGAAGGCATCGGCCAACTCTTGCGGGTGCGTGACCATCAAATGGACATGCCGGTAAAGCCCCGGCGCAGCATCAGCGCACATGCGAACCATGTCCGGCCCCAAGGTTAAGTTGGGCACGAAATGCCCATCCATGATGTCAATGTGCATGCCATCCGCCCCTGCGCTCGCCGCATGCTGGCAAGCTTCTGCCAAATGCCCCATGTTCGCGGCAATAAGCGATGGCAGAATATTGATGTCAGGGAAGTTTTTCACGTAAATGCAGGGGGCGAAAATAACCGAGACCCAACGGCGGGTCAATCTTCCGCGGGTTCGCCATATATGCGCTTGATGTGATCCACTACAAGCTGACGGGTGTCATTGGCGAGCATACGCAAACGACTTTCCGGCGCGTCGGCGAGGTCACGGACGACGTTGTAGCGGTTGCCGCCGGAAGCGAGGGTGTAACTGTTCATGGCCACGGCGTAGCGGCGGCGTCCGTGGAGCGGGTTGCCGTCAAGATCGCGGAATTCCGTTAGTCGCTGTTCGGGCGGGCCTTGCGGAGCTACGGTGTAGGTAAACCCATAGGGTGCCAGTGAGCGCGAGGCTTCATAGCGACCGCGACCTTCGCTCAACACGGACCGGATTTCTCCCGTGGTTAGTTCCAGCACACCGATGGTATTTTCATAAGGCACGATTTTCCAAACATCCCGGTATGTTATCGGGCCTGCCTTGATCGATTCATCGCCCAGCGTCCCGTGCAACACGATTTCAGCGCCTGTTCCATCCGCGATGGCTTGACCGATCAACTGCTGAACCGGCGAACGACCCAACGCATCGGCGCTGGTCGATAATTCCTCCGGAATGATGCCCAAGACTTGATCCAGTTGCATCTTGGCCGCGCTCAAGTCGTCCGCCCATCGTTCCTGCAAAGCGGCATGGAAAGGCACGCCGTCATCCATATCAATAAGTCGCCCGCTCTTTTCGACCACTTTTCTCTCCACCGTGTCATATACCATGTCGATCTGCCCGAGCCAGATACCGTGATAACCGGCCTGCGCGTAAAGCACGCCACCAAAACGCATATCGGCCACCGGCTTGTGGGAATGTCCGCCGAGAATCACATCAATCTCCGGAAATGCCCGCGCTATGGTCTGGACCTCGTTGGCGAAATCATCGCCCCGCTCTTTGTAGCCCTGGTGTGCTGCCACCACAATCACGTCCGCCCCTGCTTCCTTCACCAGCGGCATGACCTCTTGCAAGGTCACCACCGACTGTTTGAACATAGCCCCTTCGAGTAAATACGGTCGCGACCAACGCGGAATTCCCGGTGTAGTCAGCCCGATAATGGCAATCTTGATGCCGTCGATCTCGCGAATAACGTAAGGCTGTATTTTGGGGAGCCAGTTCTCCTCTTCCTTGTTGAAAAAAAGATTCGCGGCCAGGAAGGGAACTTCCGCCTGATCGTGCAATGATTTCAGCGCCTCCGGTCCCCAATCGAGTTCATGGTTGCCAAGCACCCACGCGTCATAACGCAGGACATTGAGGCCATCCACCAGCAATCGCCCGCGGGTCAAATAACTCTCCGGCGACCCTTGGAATGTATCGCCCATGTCGAGTAGTAGCGAATTGGTATGCACTGCGCGCAACTGCTCAATTTGGTAGGCACAACGTAAAAATCCCCCAACATTCTCACGTCCTTCGTAATCGGTTGTAGGCCAAATGTGCCCATGTATATCCGTGGTAAAAAGCAGCGTGATATCAACCGGTCGCGCCAGCGCGCCG
>JBMTVS010000270.1:0-2029 GCA_049451655.1 Kiritimatiellia bacterium
GCTTTTCCTCTGCGAGTTTCAAAATGCCCGGCACCAGCCCCACCGTGGATACGGTGAAGCTCCGCGCGCCCATGTTGAATCCGTCCGGATCGTGCAGCCGGTCGACCGCCGCCCACCAATTATTGTAATTGTTGAACGGCTCGCCCATGCCCATGAAAACGACATTGCTGAGCGCCTTGGGCAATTCCTCGCCGGGATTCTCCGCGCGGATCGCCCGCAATTCGCGCGTGGCCCACATGACTTGCTCGATAATCTGTCCGCCGGTGAGGTCGTGCAGGAAACCGAGCTTGCCGGTCGCGCAGAAGGTGCAAGCCATCGGACAACCCGATTGCGACGAAACACACACCGTGGCCCGGTCGGGATAAACCATCAACACCGACTCGATCGGCGACCCGTCCGGCAGGCTGAACAACGCCTTGCGGGTGAGTCCTGCGTCGCCTTTTTGCAGGCCGGTCGTCTTCAAGGTGAACAAGTCCGCCTCCTCCCGCAGCCGCTGCCGCAAGGCCTTGGGCAGGTTGGTCATATCATCTATGTCCCCGATGACGTTGACGTAGAGCTGCTGGTAAATCTGGCGCGCGCGGAAAGCAGGCTGGCCCCAGGACGCCATCAGGGCGGTCATTTCGTTGAGGGTTAGATTGTAAAGGGCGGGCTTGGTCATGAGCGGTCAGTATAGCGGAGGGGGCCCGGCGGGCAACGTTCAACGTTCAACATGCAACGCTCAACATCCAAGGTTGAATGAGGGAGGGGGTGGGAGCATATTTTTGGTTATGAATGTTACGATCAATTATCCGCGCGGTCTTGTCCTACAGTTCAGTCCGGCCCAATGAATGTGATGACACGCCATATCCGAATTCAATCCCGTCCGAAGGCGACGGTGGAGTTTACCGGTGAGTTGGAAGCTGTGCTGCGGGAGAGTGGATTAAAAGAAGGCGTGATGCTGGTTTTCTGCCGCCACACCAGTTGCAGCCTGGTCATCATGGAAAATGCCGACCCCTCGGCCCGGCGCGACCTTGAGCGCTTTATCGACAAACTCGTGCCGGAAAACGACCCCGATTACACCCACACCCTCGAGGGTCCCGACGACATGCCCAGCCACATAAAAATGGCACTCACCCGCACCAGCGAGTCCATCCCGTTTAGCAGCGGACGACTCCTGCTCGGCACCTGGCAGGGGGTGTTCCTCTGGGAGCACCGCGCCACCCGTCATGAGCGCGAGGTCGTGGTGACCGTGCAGGGGGTATGAGGGACAGACAAATTATCCTTTTTTCCAATCATTGGAAAAGTTAGCCTCCAAAACTTCCAATGATTGGAACTTTTGAACAAAGGATATCAGATGCTTGAGGGAACATTTACCGCCATCGTCACCCCGTTTTCGCGTGACGGAAGCGTGGATTATGAGCGATTTGGCGACTTGATTGAGATGCAGGTTGCGGGCGGGGTCACCGGCATTGTGCCGGTGGGCACGACCGGCGAGTCGCCGACGTTGAGTCACGAGGAACATCACAAGGTCATCGAGTTTGCCATTCAGACCGTGAACAAGCGCGTGAAGATCATCGCGGGTACGGGCGCGAATTCGACCAGCGAGGCGATCGAGCTTACGCAACACGCGAAGGCGGCGGGGGCGGATGCGACCTTGCAGGTGACGCCGTATTACAACAAGCCGAACGCGCAGGGGCTTATCCGTCATTTCAGCGCGGTGGCCGACCTCGGGTTGCCGGTGGTGCTTTACAATGTGCCCGGTCGCAGCGGGAAGGAAATCCCGGTGAGCGTGGTGGCTGAGTTGGCGAAGCACCCGAACGTGGTGTCCATCAAGGAAGCGGCGGGCAGCGCCGACCGGGTGAGCCAGATTAAGAGCGTGTGCGAGATCGAAGTGCTGTCGGGCGATGACGGGCTGACCTTGCCGATGATGGCGGTGGGCGGTGTTGGCGTGATCAGCGTGGCCTCGAACATTATTCCCGACAAGGTTTCCCGCATGGTTGCCGCCGCGCTGGCCGGCAACTGGGACGAAGCGCGCGCGCTGCATTATCAG